>DATFRP010000312.1:0-22054 GCA_035263125.1 Vicinamibacterales bacterium | reverse complement strand
GAACGCTTATGCCTCGGCTGACGCCACGTCCTGGCGAAATCCTTCGGGAATCTCCAGTCGATTGGAATATGCTCCGCGCACGGTGAGCCGCGTGCGCCTGACCCCGATCGCAGTCCTTGCTTGTCTGCTCGTCGTGGCGTCGTCCGGCGCCTGCAGCCTGGTCATCCGGGATCCGTTCGCCGCCGTCCGTAATCCGAGGAGCCCTTCGGGCGCTACGCTCTCGCGCACGCAGGCAATCGCCGATCTCGAAGCGGCCTTCCGCGCGCTCGAGCGCGTGCATCCCGCCCCGTACCGATTCCATTCTCGCGAGGTCGTGGGCGCCGAACGCCAGCGGTTGATCGACTCGATGCCCGAGTCGCTGTCCACAATCGACCTCTGTCTTCGCATCAGCCGCCTGCTGGCCACCCTCGACGACGGCCATACCGGGATGAGATGCGATCAACTGATCAGCGAGGAGTGGCGGCGGGCTGCCTCCGCATCGCCGCCAGCGTCGCAGACGCTGCGGGTGTTTCCTCCGTACATGATCCTCGACGAACAGCAGCGTCTGGTCGTGCAGTGGCCGATGTTTGTGCCACAGCTCGAATCAGGGGATCGCCTCCTGCGCGTGAACGGCCAGGAGGCGGACGCACTGCTGGCGGCGTGGTCGCGCGAAACAAGTCACGACACCGAGGCCGGCCGACGAGCCTCCGTGGCTCGGAGGTTCCGGACTCAGCTTGCACTTCGCGGTATCAACGCTCCCTATCGCGTCGAGATGACCGGTCCGGGCGGCTCGGCCCGCGAACTCGTCATCGAGGGAGAGCCGGTCAACTACCAGTTCCCCGAATGGCCCAGACCCTCGCTCGACGTCACGTCCCCGCCGGCAACGACTTCCACGAGGGCAGTAGCACCGCCGCCTGCCAGGGCAAAGCCTGCCACGCCACCAGACGAGCTCAAGACGCCATTCTTCAACTACCGGTCGATCGCGCCCGGAGTCGGCTACATGGACTTCTTCTCGACTCTCGATGGCCTGGACACCGAGGCGCGCTTCAAGGATGCCGTGGACGCCATGTTCGCGCGCGTCGGATCCGACCGGCCGCGCGTGCTGATCGTCGACATCCGGCAGAACGGTGGCGGCGCCGATGCCGTCGCTGGCGAGTTCCTGCGGCACATCACCGAGAAGCCGTTCCGGCTGCTCGCTTCAACGCAGATCAAGCGCAGCGCCGAGGCACGGAGCTACTTCAAGTCGATGGTTCGGATTCCGTTTCGCTGGATGGGACTGCAGTATCTCTCGTCGGAACCGCGCAAGTACTTCACCGGCGAGGTCGGCTCGCTGGCGCCGCCCGACGTCCGCCCGGTCCGTTCGTACACACGCGCGGAACCGTTCTTCGAGGGTCCCGTGTGCGTGCTGACCGGCCCCTACACGTTCTCAGCCGCCGCCGAGTTCGCGGACGCGGTCAAGACCTACCAGCTCGCCACGATCGTTGGTGAAGAGACGGGGGGACGGCCGAATGACTTCGGGAATCAGTTGCCGTTCGCGTTGCCGAACTCCGGACTGACGGTCAACATCGCGAGCGTTATCACGGTGCGCGCCAACGGAGACGCCGCCGATGCCAATGCCGTCACACCGGATATCGTCGTTCGACGAACGGCAGCGGACATCCGGAGTGGATTCGATCCGGCGCTCGAACGAGCGAAGAGCTGTCCGTCGCGATCTATTCGGTAGCCAAGGGCGCCGACGCGTGGCATCGCGCCATGGGAACGTTCGTGGCGTTCGCAGTGCTCAGCACCAGACGAGTGCCAGCACTCCACAGAGTATCTGGCACAGTGGGCGTCCATACCCATGCGAGCTGTCAAAGAGTCAAAGAGAAGTGCCTTCATACGAGCGACTGTGCCTGCAAGGGAAAAGACGGCCCGTCGCATAACCGATCTTGGACTGAACCGCTTCGCGGTAGAAGGGGTTTCCCTGAGGGCTGTTCCCGTCGATCGCGCGGTGATCGATCGCGGGATCACTGCTCGAGGGCGTGGTAAACCATCCTGGCAAGTGGCGTCCCCACCGGGATTCGAACCCGGGTTTCAGCCTTGAAAGGGCCGCGTCCTAGGCCTCTGGACGATGGGGACACAAGTGCGCGTTGATGATTGGCGATCACCAATCATCAATCATCAATCACTGACGAATCACAAATCAAAGATCACGAATCACAATGCCACGATTTCGAAACGTCGCCGCGATCGCAGGATGTGGGCCCCCCGGGGATCGAACCCGGGACACCGTGATTAAAAGTCACGTGCTCTACCACTGAGCTAGGGGCCCGCCCGGGCAAACACTCATTCTACATCGCGCCCGGCTCTTCACGCGCTGGTGTCGCCAAACGTTGTCCCGCGAGCGACGCCTGCAGTCGTGCATCCGAGCGAACCCACGCGCCGAGCGGGAACCCGCGATCGTCATCGGCATCAATCCACTCCTGATCGAGCGTGGCACCGGCGGCCGCGAGCAGCGCCACGACCTCGTAGAGATCGCTCCGCTCGGTGCGCTTCGGTGAAGTCCCCCAGGCGTACAGGGTCCATTCGAGCGGCGTGCCGTTGAAGCTTTCATCTCTGACATTCAACGGCGGCCCATGACGCAGAAGCACTCTGACGGTCTCCACGTGTCCGCCGTACGACGCCCAGTGCAGCCCGGTCTGCTGATGCGGTCGCAGGCGCGCGCCAACATCCATCCCGTGCTCGAGGAGGAACTGGACGACAGCCGTGCGACCGTACTCGCAGGCCCACGAGAACCCGTCGCGCATCTGCGTCGGGGTCGCCTCGTCGATCAGCGTGCCGTCGGCGGCGAAAAACCGCTGAACAGCATCGAGCAGACCGATGCCGGCCGCCCCTTCGAGATCAACCGGTGCACCCCTGCGCGCAAGATACTCCGCCGCGCCCGGTCGTCCGTTGGCGAGACAGCTGTTGATCAGAAGTGGACTGCCTTTGCTGCCGCCGGCGCCCGGACGACCGACCTGCGCGCCGTGGGCCATGAGCACGTCGATGAGCTCGTTCTGGACGCCAGCCTCTTTCGGATGAATGCTCGTCGCCACGAGCCCCACCGTCGTCGAGCCGCCATACATGTCGGCCTTCGCGTCGACCTCGGCATCCGCATCGAGCAGTGTCTCCAATATCTGCACCGCGTTGCCCGGCGTGCGCTGCCGGAACCCCTCGACGCCGTTCGCGCCGACGTAGTGCAGCAGCATCGAATGATGCCTGCGCATCGAACGCGCGTGAATGAGCTCGGGCCTTTGCGTGAGGAGTCGTTTCACTGTGTCGATGTCTCCGTCGACGATCGCATCGACGGCGTCTTCGAATTGAGCGACGAGCGATCCGTGATCGCGCCGGGCCTCGGCGAATGCCGCGAACTGATCCCAGCTCTCGAAGTCGTGATTGGCAACGATGATCGTCCGCGCATCGCTTCCGCCGTAGTCGGGCCTGAGGCCTCCGCGCCATGCGGTCTCGGGAGGGCCTTTGCGGAGCATGGCGCGATGCCGATCGAGCAGATCCTCGAGCGTCGGAAGATCTCCGCTGACCACGGCGCGCTCGGCTGCTTTCCAGATCGCGGATGGCGATTCCTCCCCGAGCAGCAGCTCGATCTGGTGCAGGAACCTCGACCAGCTCTCGAAGCCGTGCTCGCGCGCGATCGCCAGTTGCGCGTCGGCGAGCACCAGCCGATCGTCCGACCGGTCCGGGCGATGCGCGCGCATGCGCCGCAACGCCTCCCGATTGCCGGCGCGAGCGCCTTTCAGCAGCTCCTTCGCTTGCGTCTTGTACTGATCGAGGTCGGGACGTGCAGGCAGGGATCGCTCGGCCATACGAAGCTCCTCTCAATACGCCTGGAGTCCGCACTGATCAGGCTCAAAGAACTTCGTCGGGTACTGCCAACGCTCAGGGTGGGCACGGCCCTTTCCGCGGACTGGAAGCGCCCCGTTGCGCGAATCGAGTATAAACGATTCACTCGCCCCACCTGCCTCACCGCGAAGCGGCCCCACGCGCCCGACGGGCGCGCCCCACCTGCGCACCCAGTCGGGCGCAGGCCCTCGCGTCAGCGGAGCACGAGTGCGGTTGTGATCGCCTGACCGACGTGTCGCGTGGAATGCTCAGCCGCGTGGAACAACAGACCCAATACCGTCGCGGGCAGTCCCGCACGTCCGACTTTGCGTTCGTCGAGCAACGACGATCGTGATGTCGATCGCAACTGATCGAACGCCCGCTCGACGATTCGATCGACCTCGGCGACGAGCGCGGCCAGCGTCGACGGTGGATCGGAAGCGACGCCCTCCGCCTTCAACGCTGCCCGCTGCGCCTCGGAGAGTAACTCCCCTCGCGCGTACGTGAAGAGCCGATCGAGCGCGCCGCCGGTGTGTTGAACGTGAAAGCCGATCGATGCCGCGCCGCCTGGGCGCTGCCAGACGTGATCGCTCGGGACCCGATCGACCAGACCGTGAAGATCCTCGCGCACCTGGATCAACGCATGAACGACCGGCATGAGAAGCGGCTCGAATCCGGGCACGGGACCGCGCTGCCAGGCTTCGGTCTGTGGAGTCATGAGACAACTTTAGTTCAAGCGGGTCTTTGGACCCTCCGACGTACGATGGGAAGCATGGCCGCCGCCGAGTACGCGCCTCAACTCGCGACGCTCGTCAAGACTCCTCCCGACGGCGACCTGTGGCTCCACGAGATCAAGTACGACGGCTATCGCATCGGTTGCCTGATCGACAACGGGACCGTCCGCCTCATCACGCGGAAGGGCAATGACTGGACGCAGCACTTTCCCGAAGTGGCCGATGCCGCCCGCACGCTTCCCGTGAAGGATGCGCTCATCGACGGCGAGGTGGCGATGCTGATGCCCGACGGGCGAACCAGCTTCGAGGCGTTGCAGCAGGTTGTCGCGGGAACGACCGCTCGCGGGCCGCTCGTGTATCTGGTGTTCGATCTGCTGCGGATCGACGGCGCGTCGATCACCGGACTGCCGCTCGAGGAACGGAAGGCGCGCTTGAAGACGCTCGTCGGTCGCGCGAAGCCCGGACGCATCCGCTTTGCCGACCATGTCGCAGGACGGGGCGCCATGCTGCTGGAGCATGCCGCGAAGCTGGGGCTCGAGGGGATCGTGTCGAAGCGGCGCGACCTGCCCTACTTCCCCGGTCGACACGACAGCTGGCGCAAGATCAAATGCCTGCGCGTCGAGACGTTCGTCATCGGCGGCTTTCACGAGCCGAAAGGCACGTCAAAGGAAGGCATCGGCGCGCTCGTCGTGGGTCAATACGTCGGCAAGCGACTCGTCTTCGCCGGACGCGCCGGCACCGGATTCACGCACGCCGTCTCGCTCGAACTGCGCCGCCGGCTCGACGCGATGCTTCAGCGCGACTGCCCTTTCGATCCGCATCCTGGCAAAGCCGAGCGCCTCGCGCACTGGGTGAAACCGACGCTGCGATGTGAGGTCGCGTATGGCGAGCGAACGAGAGAAGGTCGGCTACGCCATCCGAAGTTCGTCAAATTGAAAACCTAGGCTACGAATCCTCTTGGGGAGATTCCAACCGGAGCTCAGTCATGTGTGGAACGCCGGTCATCCCGATCGGAGTTTCACACACGACCGAGCTCCGACGTTATCGCTGATGACGCTCACTTGGGTTCGACATGAGCGTTGGGGCTCACGGGTCCTGTCGGCGGGTCTCCCCGCTCGTCCTCGCCGCCAAGAACACTGTCACGGCTGCGAATCTGATCACGGAGAAGGCGGCTGCGCGGCGAGCGGGGATGCCCGTCCCGCCGCCACCCGTTCGACGCTGCAGCGAGCCTCGTAACCCAAGTGAGGGTGGCATGACGCGTGACTGGCGACACAAACAATCGCGCCGGAGCTCAGTTGTGTGTGGGACGGCGGCACGCCCTAAAGGCGGCGCGATCATCGAAGGAACTAAAAACGTGCCGAAGGGAGCCCACACGGCAATGGACTCTCAACTAGCTGGAAAGATAAACGTGAGCTAACGGGATGGAGCCGGAGGCGCGTTTTTTCCGCGCCGCCGATCGGGCGTGCCGGCGTCCCACACACAACTGAGATCCGCTCTGCTGCTGATAGGAGTGCAGCGGCTATCTCCACTTGAAGATGCGAAGCGCGATCGCGAACGACGCGACTCCCCACGAGATGAGAATCAGCAGCTCCGCGCGAATGGCACCGAGCGAGGCGCCTTCGAGCACGACCGCTCGCATCGCGTCGACGAGCGCGGTGAGTGGAAGCGCGCGAATTGCCGGCTGAACGGCCGCTGGGAAGTTCGACGAGGAGAAGAAGACGCCGCTCAGCACCCACATCGGCACGCTCGTCAGGTTCATCAAACCCGAGATCGCTTCGATCGTGCGCACGCGACTGCCCAGGAGGAGACCGAGGAAGCCGAACGAGAGAGCGCCGATGAGCGCGACGATCGCGATGTTGAGCACCGATCCGTTGATCGGCATCCCGAAGGCGAGCACACCGAAGACGAGCGGCACCGCCACTTCGGGCCCCAGGAACAGCATGCGCGCCAGCACCTGCGCCAGGAGGAACTCGCGCTTGCGCATCGGACTCGCGACCAGCCGCTTGAGCAGCTTGCGCATTCGCGCCTGCACGGTCATGAAGCCGATGCTCCACATCCCGTTGCTCATGATGCCGAGGCAGAGGATGCCGGGGATGAGCCAGTCGACGTAGCGCGAGCCCGCGATCGCGACGGCGTCCTCGCGCGCCGTCCAGGGATCGCTGCGGCCCGACGCGCGTTTCAGCGCATTGTCGACCATCAGCCTCGCCGTGCGGCTCTCCTCGCGTCCCGGATCGAACCGGTAGGTCGGCGGCACTCCGGGCGTGACGATCACGTTGACGTCGCCTTCGCGCAGCAGCCGAAGCTCTTCGCCGGGCATCACATCTCGAACCACGATCCCCGTGTCGGCGCCGAGCGCCGCGCGAAGGGCATCGGACGCGGCGCCGGCAGGCACACCGACACGGACCGGCTGCGTGCCGCGCGAGGGGAACGCCAGCGCCATCGCCACCGACATGATGATCGGGAACAGGAACGACCAGAAGAGCGCTTCGGGCTCGCGCACGAACTCGCGCAGCCGCGCGAGCGTCAGCTCGACGAGCGCGGGATGCGCGCCGCCGCGTGGCAATCTCTTCGCGACCGCCTCTGATGAATCACTCGTCACGCAGATGCCGTCCTGTCAGCGACATGAACACGTCCTCGAGTGTGCCTTCATGCACGACCGTTCGTGGCACGCCGAGCTCGGCGATGAGCGCCTTGGGCGTGTCGAGCGCGATGATCTTGCCGTGATCGACAACGGCCACACGATCACACAGCACCTCGGCTTCATCCATGTAATGCGTCGTCAGCAGGATCGTCCCGCCTCCGGCGCGAAAGCGCTGCAGCACACCCCACAGCTGGCGACGCGACTGCGGGTCGAGGCCGGTGCTCGGCTCGTCGAGAAACAGCAGATCGGGATCGCCGACGAGCGCGACCGCGATCGAGAGGCGTTGCTTCTGCCCGCCCGAGAGCTTGACCACCCAGCTCGAGCGCTTGCTCTCGAGCTCGACGAGTGCCAGCAGATCGTCGATGGAACGTCCTCGATCGTAGAACGATCGGAACAGCCGAAGTGTCTCCTCGACCGTGAGCTTGTCGGTGAACTGCGTTTCCTGCAGCTGAATGCCGAGCCGCTGGCGCAACTGGCGCTCGTCGGTCTGCCAGCGCAGGCCGAGCACCTCGACATCTCCCGCATCCGGTGCGAGCAGCCCCTCGAGGATCTCGATCGTCGTCGTCTTGCCGGCGCCGTTGGGACCGAGGAGACCGAAACACTCGCCGCGTCGCACGTCGAGTGACAGGCCATCGACAGCGATGACGTCGCCATAGGACTTCTTCAGTTGATGGCAGCTGACGGCGAGATCCATAAACGAAGGCTTCTTCGATACCGAAGCCGGACCGCTCGACAGGTTCATCGAGGCTGATGAAGCGTCGCCACAGTCACGCTGAACCTTGAACCGTTCTCAGTTCGCCAACCACGCCTCGACGACCGATCCCTGCTTCACGATCGTCTCCACTCGATCGGAACCCGTGGAGATGATCGCGCAATCGACTCCCGTCACCTCCTCGAGCATCCCCACGTAGCGCTGCGCTTGCTTCGGGAGTTGGTCCATGCGCGTCGCGCCTTTGGTCGGCTGCGACCAGCCGGGCATCCGCTCGTAGACCGGCTCGGCTCCGTTCAGCAGGCGCAGATCGGCTGGGAACTCTGTGAGCGTGCCGTTGCTCGTCCTGTAGCCGGTGCAGATCAACACCTCCGGCAAGCCGTCGAGGACATCGAGCTTGGTGAGCGCCACCGCATCGAGGCCGTTGACGCGCGCCGAGTAGCGGACGACGACCGCATCGAACCATCCGCAGCGACGCGGACGGCCGGTCGACGCGCCGTACTCCTGACCGCTTTCACGCAGGCGATCGGCGAGCGCGCCAGACAGTTCCGTCGGCAGTGGCCCCTCGCCGACGCGAGTGGTGTAGGCCTTGGCGACGCCGAGCACGCCTCCGATCGCGCGTGGCGGCACGCCGAGACCGGTGCACACGCCACCGATCGACGCGTTCGACGAGGTCACATACGGATAGGTGCCGTGATCGATGTCGAGCAGCGTCGCCTGTGCGCCCTCGAACATGACGCTCCTGCCGGCGGCCATCATCTTGTGCAGGCACAGTGACACGTCGGCCACCCACGGCCGCATCCGCTCGCCGGAGGCGACGATTTGATCGAAGACCGGCTTCCAGTCGAGCGTCGAGTCCTTGATCATCTGGTTGCGGGCGCTGACGTTCTCCCGCACTTCGTCGGCCAGCGCCGCGCGGTCCCCGAGCAGATCGCATACGCGAATGCCGCGCCGGCCGATCTTGTCCTCGTAGGCCGGGCCGATCCCGCGCGAGGTGGTGCCGATCTTCCGCTCGCCGCGACGCGCTTCCGAGAGCACATCGAGCTCGCGGTGATACGGCAGAATCACGTGAGCCTTCTCGCTGACGAACAACCGGCCGTCCACGTCGATCCCGGCTCGCCTGAGCTCATCGACCTCCGCGAAGAGCGCATGCGGATCGACGACTACGCCGTTGCCGATGAGGCAGGTGACGCCTGGATGCAGAATCCCGGAGGGGATCAGGTGGAGCACGAACTTCTTGCCTTGCACATACACCGTGTGACCGGCGTTGTGGCCGCCCTGGTAGCGCGCGACGGCGGAGAAATTCGGCGTGAGCATGTCGACGATCTTGCCCTTGCCTTCATCTCCCCACTGCGCGCCGAGCACTGCGATGTTCGTCTTCGACATTCGGCCACTATCGTACTGCACCGCCACCAAGACACGAAGACCTTTGGACACCAAGGCACGGAGGATCTCTGGGCCACGACGATCACGAAGATCACAAAGTCGAGAAACGGAGAACCGTCGTGTTGACGGCCGAGCGCCGTAAACGGATCAAGCGGGTATGATCTTCGTGTCGGTTGTGGCGCACTATCTCCCTGGCCTTCGTGGCAGATGATCGTTCTTGACGGCAACTCGTTGACACTCGACGAACTGGTGGCGATCGCGCACGCGAGCGCACCGGTGTCATTGAGCAACGAGGCGCGCGATCGCGTTCGCGCGGCACGTGAGGTCGTCGATGAGTTCGTGCAGCACGACACCCCGACCTACGGCATCAACACCGGCTTCGGCAGCTTTGCGGAAGTCCGCATCGCACATGAGTCGCTCGCGGAACTGCAGGTCAACCTGCTTCGCAGTCATGCGGCCGGCGTCGGCGAGCCACTCCACGTGCCGGTGGTGCGCGCGACGATGGCACTCCGCGCGAACGTGCTGGCCAAGGGGTTCTCGGGCATCCGGGTCGAGACGCTCGAACTGCTGATCGCGCTCCTCAATCACGGTGTGCATCCCGTCGTTCCGTCGCGCGGGTCTGTCGGCGCCAGCGGCGATCTCGCACCGCTCGCGCATCTGGCGCTGGTGTTGATCGGTGAAGGCGACGTGTGGGGCACCGATGCGCGCGAGTCGGGCGCGGCCGCCCTCGCTCGTGCCGGTCTGCGTCCGGTCACGCTGGCACCGAAGGAAGGACTCGCTCTCATCAACGGCACGCAGCCGTCGACGGCGCTGCTGGGTCTTGCCCTCGACGGGGCCCGGCGGCTCGCCCGCGCCGCCGACATCGCCGCCGCGCTCAGCATCGACGGTCTGCAGGGATCGACCAAACCGTTCGATCCACGCATCCACGACGCGCGCGGCATCGAGGGTCAGTCGGTCTCGGCTGACAACGTGCGGCGGCTGCTCGAGGGCAGTCCGATCAACGCGTCGCACGCCAACTGCGGACGCGTGCAGGATGCGTATTCGATGCGGTGCACCGCGCAAGTACACGGTGCGGTGCGTGAGGCGATCGCGTTCGCGCTGCGCGCGTTTCACACCGAAGCCAACGCCGCCACCGACAACCCCATGGTCTTCACCGACACCCGCGACATCGTCTCGGGCGGCAACTTCCATGGCGCACCGATCGGACTTGCGGCCGATGTGCTCTGCCTCGGGCTCGCGCAGCTGGCGACGATCAGCGAGCGGCGCGCCGACCGACTCGTGAATCCCGCGAGCAGCGGGCTGCCGGCCTTTCTGACCAGACACGGCGGACTGCAGTCGGGGCTCATGATGGCGCAGGTGACCGCGGCGGCGCTGGCCTCCGAGCTCAAGACGCTCGCGCACCCGGCGAGCGTCGACTCGATCCCGACGTCGGGCAACAAGGAAGATCATGTGAGCATGAGCATGACGGCGGCGCTGAAAGCGGCGCGTGCCGTCGAGCTTGCGCGCGACGTGCTCGCAGCGGAACTCCTGTGCGCCGCGCAGGCGATCGATCTGCTCGCACCGCTCGCGACGTCGAGACCGCTGGCGCGCGTGCATGAAAGTATTCGCGCGCGTATACCGACGCTTGATCGCGATCGTCCTCCGTCACACGACATCGTCGAGATTGCGGCAATGATCGAGGCAGGCGATCTGGATCGCGCATGTGAGATGAAAGTCAATTAATTCTTTTTTTCAAAAATCCATTGACAGGCTCGCGCGCGATTCTTAAGGTCTGATCTTCCCGCGACGCGCCGTAATTACCGAACCGCACTTTTTTCGTGTCATGACGATCGGTACTCGCACCATTCGCGCACCACGCGGATCGGCCATCTCGTGCAAAGGGTGGCCGCAGGAAGCAGCGCTTCGCATGCTGATGAACAACCTCGATCCCGATGTCGCCGAGCGTCCAGACGATCTCGTGGTCTACGGTGGTTCCGGTAAAGCCGCGCGCAACTGGGAGTCCTACGACGCGATCGTGTCGGAATTGCGGCGCCTCGATCACGACGAGACGCTGATGGTGCAGTCGGGAAAACCAGTCGGTGTGTTTCGCACGCACCCCGGCGCACCACGCGTGCTGATCGCGAACGCGCTGCTCGTGCCAGCCTGGGCCACGTGGGACACCTTCCGCGATCTCGAGCACCGCGGCCTGACGATGTACGGTCAGATGACAGCGGGCAGTTGGATCTACATTGGGACCCAGGGCATCCTGCAGGGCACCTACGAGACTTTCGCCGCCGCTGCGCGTCGGCATTTCGACGGCAGCCTCCGCGGCCGAACGCTCGTCACGGCCGGCCTTGGTGGCATGGGCGGCGCGCAGCCGCTGGCGGCCACGATGAACGGCGCGGTCGCGCTCATCGTTGAAGTGGACCCGGCGCGAATCGCGCGGCGGCTGGCGACGCGGTATCTCGACGAAGCGACCTCGAATCTGGACGACGCATTGCAAGTGCTCGAGTCCTGTCGGCAGCGCGGCACCGCGCGATCGATCGGACTCGAAGGCAATGCTGCCGATGTGCTGCCTGAGCTCGTGCGACGCGGCGTTACGCCTGACGTGCTGACTGATCAGACCTCTGCCCACGATGCGCTCAACGGCTACGTCCCGTCCGGCATGTCGTTTGCTCACGCGTCCACGCTGCGCGAACGTCAGCCCGACACGTACATCGAGCGATCAATGGAGTCGATGGCACGTCACGTCGAGGCGATGCTCACGCTACAATCACGCGGCGCGGTCACGTTCGACTACGGCAACAACATCCGCGCGCAGGCCAAACGCGCGGGCGTGGAACGGGCGTTTGACATTCGAGGCTTCGTGCCTGAATATGTGCGGCCGTTGTTCTGTGAAGGTCAGGGACCGTTCAGGTGGGCAGCGCTCTCCGGCGATCCCGACGACATCCGCGTCACCGACGACGCCGCGCTTGAAATGTTTGCGGACAATCCCGCACTCTGTCGCTGGATCAGCATGGCACGCGAGCGTGTCGTGTTTCAGGGACTGCCCGCGCGCATCTGCTGGCTCGGCTACGGTGATCGCGCGCGGTTCGGATTGAAGATCAACGATCTCGTACGGCGCGGCCAGGTGCGTGCGCCGATCGTGATCGGGCGCGATCATCTCGACACCGGTTCCGTGGCGTCTCCCAATCGCGAGACCGAAGGGATGGCCGACGGCAGCGATGCGATCGCCGACTGGCCGATTCTCAACGCGCTGCTCAACGCATCTGCGGGCGCGACCTGGGTCTCCGTGCACCACGGCGGCGGCGTCGGCATCGGCTACTCGCTGCATGCGGGCATGGTGATCGTCGCCGACGGGACGCGCGAGGCGGATGAACGGCTCGAACGGGTGCTCACGTGCGATCCCGGTCTCGGTGTGGCGCGCCACGCCGACGCGGGCTACGCTGAGGCGCTCAACACTGCCGCCACGCGCGGCATACGAATTCCGATGCGGGAGCGGACGCACGGGCGTTCGTGAACATAGACACGATGAACACGCGACAGACGGAGTAGTGGCATGACGGGTCCAGTGGCTGGGTTCGAACGTCGAGTACAAAGCGCACTCGAAGCCTCTCCTTCACGCATCCCGGTCATTCTGGGAGGATGCGGTACCGGCCGTACATGGCTGCTCCAGCGATGCCGCGAACGGACAGGTCGCGGCGCGGCGCAGTACATCGACATCGAGCGATGTGCCACCACGCCCGAGCGCTTCCTGGAGACGGTGACGTCCTCGTCGCCGTTCCGGTGGCACGGCGCGGACCACTCGCCGACAACCGCGCGCGAAGCGTTCGATGCGCTGCTCGCGTTCTTCGACACGGCGCGCGCACCCGGAGGCGAGCCATGTACGTTCCTGCTCGACGAGTTCCTCGAGCTGCGCACGTTCGAAAGCTTCCCCGGATTGCGACGTGTGCTGCGCGAGCTGCTCGAGGCGCTGGCCGAGAGTCCGAACCGTTTCGTGTTGACGACGCGCTACGTCGCGCGCGCGCACCGGTTGCTCCGCGATGCGGCCGCCCGCTTCGAAGTGATGCACCAGGCGGCGCTCACACCCGCAGACGTGACCGATGTCCTCGCGCCCGCGTTCAACGGCTACGAGCAGATGCCGAGCGACGATCGCGATCACCTCGGACGGGTCGTGCAGGCGCTCACCGACGGCCGGCCGTCGTACGTGAAAGCGATCGGCGATGCGATGGCGCAGCTCGGCGGCGTCGCCGATCCGATCAGTGCGCTGACGGCGCTGCTTTCGGACGAAGGCGTGCTCTCGAACTGGTGCCGCTTCTGCTACGAGCTGCGTCTGCACCGCGCGCGCGGATACGGCGCGCTCAAGGCGATCCTGGACATCCTGGCTGAGGAAGAAGGGCTCACGCTGACAGAGATTTCCCACCGGCTGCACCGCACGCCGGGCTCGACCAAGGACTATCTCTCCTGGCTCGAGGACGTCGACCTCGTCGTCTCCAGGCAGAAGCGCTACAGCTTCACTGATCCACTGCTGCGTCTGTGGGTGCGACTGAACTGCCGTTCAACGGCGCCTTCGGACGAAGAGGTCGTGCGCGAGGTGCAGCTCTACGCCGTCGCGCGCGTGCCGGCTCGCGAAGTGGCGCCTGTGCTCGCCTACGCCGGTGCGGGTGAACCGACGGCCGAAGAGAGAAAGAGCTGGGGGATTATCGAGATCGATTGAGTGCGAAATGCGTAATGGGGTCGGGAGTCATTTTCGAGAGTGTTCCAGTGGAAAATGACTCCCGACCCCATTACGCATTTCGCAAAAACGTCGCGACGCTGTGAAAGAACTCCCGTAGCTGCGTCGTCACTTCTTGCGGCAGCTGCGCCTCGTCGAGCGCGCGATCCATCAGCGCCACCCATCGATTGCGCGCAGCCTCATCGACAACGAACGGCATGTGCCTCATCCGCAGGCGCGGATGGCCGCGGGCCTCCACGTATCTGGGCGGGCCGCCGAAGCGGCCCACGAGAAAGTCGCGCAGGCGCTGCTCGGCACCCGCGAGATCGTGGGGCGGATACAAGCGGCCGAGGATCTCGTCCCCCGGCACCTGCACGTAGAATGCGCGGACGAGCCGCGCGAACCCATCCTCACCGATCGCGTCGTAGATCTGCTCTTCGGTCATCCGAGCTTGAGCAGCGCCTCTCGCGCCGCCTCCTGCTCCGCTTCCTTCTTGGCGCGCCCGCTGGCGGCGCCGAGCACTTCACCGTTCACCACGACCTCCACACTGAACGTCTTGCGATGATCGGGGCCGGACTCGCCCGACACGCGGTACTCAGGCAGCGGTCGTCCGAGTGCCTGCAGACGTTCCTGCAGCGCCGACTTGTAATCACGCGCGAAGGTCTGTGCGCTCCCCTCGTCCAGCGCGTCGCCCAGCTCGCGCCGAAGGAACGTCTCGGCCGCCTCGAGTCCGCCATCGAGATAGATCGCGGCGATGAGCGCCTCGTACGCGTCGGCCAGCAGCGCCTGCTTGAACCGGCCGCCGGTCTTCTCTTCACCGCGACCGAGAATCAGATGCTCGCCGAGACGGAGCTGCTCGGCGTGGCGCGCCAGCGATTGCGTCGACACGATCGCGGCTTTGATCTTCGACTTCTGCCCTTCGTCGTAGGTCGGATACTGGTGGAAGAGCGCATCGGCGACGACGAGCCCGAGGACCGCATCCCCCAGGAACTCGAGCGACTCGTTATCGGCGACGCCGCCCGACGCGTCCTCGGCTGCGCGCGACTTGTGCGTGAGCGCGTGCTCGAGCAGCCCGCGGTCGCGGAAGCGATAGGCGATGCGGGTCTGAAGGTCGTCGAACTCATCGCGAAGTCTGACGACGCGCGCGCCGACATCCTGGCGATGGCTCTCGATCACGCGTCGTGCCTGCTCCGCCTCGGCTTCGGCCACGGCGACGCGGATCTGTCCGAGCGCGCTGACCGCCATCGGCCAGATGCCTTGCGTGTTGCCGGAGATTCTGAAGCTGTCGATGCCGTGGCTGTCCAGCAGCGCCATGACGACGCTCGCTTCGATGTCCGACGCAGTAGTGAACACGACGACCGGGGTCATCACTAAGTGAATAGGATTACAGATCGCCAATCTTTACTAGCACCATCGTCATGTCGTCATGCTGAGCCGCCGCGCCCACGAAGCGGTGGACCTCGCCGAGAACCCGTTCCCGCAGCTCGCCCGACGTGAGGTCGGCGTGCTCCCTGGCCAGGTCGGCCAGCCGTGCATCGCCGAAGCAGTCGCCTTCGACGTTCATCGCTTCGCTGATGCCGTCGGTATAGAGCAGGAACAGATCGCCACGGCCGAGCGGGAGCGTCACCTCTTCGAGGACACGGCTGAACATGTCGCCGGTGTCGAACGCCAGGCCGAGCACCATGCCATCCGGCTGCACCGACTGTGGGGCGCGCGACGAGGCGTGCGGTCCCGGTACGAACACCAGTGGACAGTGACCTGCACGCGCGACGGTCAACGTGCGACGTTCGACGTCGACCACGGCGTAGGTCATGGTGATGAAGCTCCGGGCATCGAGGTGCTTCGAGATGATCCGGTTGGCGTCGATCAGCAGCTGACGGGGCGATTCGTGCAGCTGGCTCAAGGAGAGGATCAAGCCCTTGAGCTCCGCCATGTACAGCGCCGCTGACGTCCCCTTGCCTGCGACGTCGGCGATCAGGATCCCCATCCGCTCGTGATCGAGCGGCAGGAAGTCGTAGTAGTCGCCGCCGACCTCGCGTGCGGGCTCGCAATGGCCCTCCAGTGAGATGCCGCGCATCGAGTGCGAACCCGACGGCAGCAGAGACATCTGGATGCTGCGGGCGATCCGCAGCTCCTGTTCGAGGCGCTCCTTCTCGGCCTTCTGCTCGAGCAGATCCTGGATGCTGGCAGACATCGAATTGAACGAGCCGGCGAGCTCTCCCAATTGATCGCGCGAGCGGATCGCAATCCGGTGCGAGAAGTCGCCGCGTCGCAGACGCTCGGTGCCCACGAACAGCTCGTGCACCGAGCCGGTGATCGATCGCGCGAGCGTCAGCCCCATCAGGAACGCGACTGCCTGAATGATGAGGAACATCGCGCCGATCACGCCGAGCAGGGCGAGGAGCAGCTCTCCGATCGTCAGGTTACCGACACGCTGCGATGCCGGTCCGGACACGTATCTGAACACGGCCGACGGTCCCATCCCGAACTGAGCGAGCAGCTCACTCTTCGCCCCCGTATTCCAATCGGTGTAGCTGATGGGCGACACGGATTGAAGGAGCTCGCTTCGCGTATCCGTCCCGATGTTGACCGGTTCGATGATCAACCGCCGCGGAGGCTTCTGCCCCGCGGCCTTGTGCTCGGTCGCGGCCTGGTCGTCGAAGAGATCTCTCGTCGACAGGACGCCGATCGTGATGCCGATGTCGTCGTGCAGCCTCTTCGCCAGCGACTCGTCGAACGGCACGTCGACCACCAGCGCTGCGCCGAGCCCCGCCGGCCAGGCGACGGCGCGCGCGAAGACGTGCTCACCATCCTTCGCATTCGCGGTCATGAGGCTTGCCACGCCCATGCACGACACCCATGCAGGGATCGAGTGCGGCGCGCTCAGATGCGACCAGCCGCCGGCGGTCACTTCGCTGCCGGCCACGAGTGCGCCTTCCGACCCGCATCGCTTGGGCGCCGGCACGAGCGCGTACGAGGCGAGCGGATAGCGTGCGGTCGCTTCCGCCTGGCTTCGATTGAGCGCGACGCGAACCGCATCGGCGGTCCGAGCGTGCCCGAGTTCGAGCGCCGCCTTGTCGGCGAGGAAGCGGGTTTCGGCGACCAGCGCGTCGAACCGGTTCTGCAGCATCAACGAGCTGACGTTGAAGAGAGACAGAATGCCGGCGACCAGGAAGAACGAGATGATCAGCAGCGCGGGAACGACGCCGATGAAGATGTACGACAGGATCAGTTTTCGGCGGACGCGCCACAGCAGCCGGCGCTTCGCGTCGATGTAGACGCGATACCCGAGGACGACGGCCGCGACGACCAGCGAGATGTCGCCCAGGCTGTCAAAGGCATCGATTCCCCTGGAATGTCCGGCGACCGCGGCGATGAGAAACGCGACGAGCTTGATCGAGGCGCCGAGCAGCACCGCTCGCCCCACGAACGTACGCGTCAACCACGCGCGGATCGCGTGGAGACGGGACGGGGGTTCTCCGGGTGGCAACTGCAGCGGCTCGCTCACGGGTCGGTGGTTGTCAATGCGAACGCCAAGGGTTGGTAGACGTGAGTTAGTCTAGAGTACTCTTCAGACCGTGAAGCTCCGCGACACCGCTCGATTCGCCACCATCTGCGTGCACGCCGGCCAGGAGCCCGACCCGTCGACTGGCGCCATCATCACCCCGATCTATCAGACGTCGACCTACGTCCAGGAGGCGCTCGGCAGACACAAGGGATATGAGTACGCGCGCACCCAGAACCCGACCCGGGCCGCGCTCGAAGCCAACCTTGCCGCGATCGAGGGCGGCAAGGCTGCGTTCGCCTTTGCGTCGGGCATGGCCGCAGAAGGAGCGGTCATGACGCTGCTTCAGGCCGGCGACCACGTGATCGTCACCGACAACACCTACGGCGGTACCTATCGGCTCTTCGAGCGTGTGCTCCGGAAATACCAGCTCGATTTCAGCTACGTCGACACCTCGAACCTCGACGAGATCCGCCGCGCGATCCGGCCGTCGACCAGGATGCTGTTTCTGGAGACGCCGACCAACCCCGTACTGCGCATCACCGATATCGCTGGAGCCTGCGAGATCGCGCACCAACATCACGTCGTCGTCGTGGTCGACAACACGTTCGCCAGTCCCTGCGTGCAGCGCCCGATCGGTTTCGGCGCCGACATCGTAGTGCACAGCACGACCAAATTCCTCAACGGCCACAGCGACAGCGTCGGCGGCGTCGCGGTCGCCGTGCGTGACGATCACATCGACTGGCTGCGGTTCGTACAGAACGCCGAGGGCGCGATTCTCGGCCCGATGGATGCGTGGCTGGTGCTGCGCGGCACCAAGACGCTGCCGCTCCGCATGGATCGGCACAACGCCAGCGCGCAGATACTGGCGGAGTTCCTGGCGGCGCATCCGAAGGTGACGCGCGTGCATTATCCAGGACTTCCCACTCACCCCCAGCACGCGCTCGCGCGGCGGCAGATGCGCGGGTTCGGCGGGCTCATCTCGTTCGAGCTCGGATCGCTCGAGCGCGCGCGCACGCTTCTGAACAGCGTGCGCCTGATGGCGCTCGCTGAAAGCCTTGGCGGCGTCGAAACGCTCATCAGCCATCCGGCATCGATGACGCACGCTTCGGTACCTGCCGAACGGCGGCAGCAGATCGGCCTCACGGACGACATGGTCCGGATTTCCGTGGGGATCGAAGACGTGGACGACTTGAAGGACGACCTCGCACAGGCGCTCGATCGCATCTGATGGATCTCATACACGGCTTCTTTTCCACCGTCTACAACGTCCCCGAGCTCATTCGCATCGTCGGCTTCTACGGGGTCATTGCGGTCATCTTTGCCGAGACCGGGTTGCTGATCGGATTCTTTCTACCCGGCGACTCGCTGCTCATCACAGCGGGCCTCTTCGCGGCGCGTGGCGACTTCAACATCGTCACGCTCATCCTGGCGTTGATTCCTGCTGCGATCATCGGCAACGCGACCGGCTACTTCATCGGACACCGCACGGGGATGGCGCTCTACCAGCGGCCAGACTCGCTGCTCTTCCGCCGCGAGCATCTGACGATGACGCACGATTACTACGTGCGCCACGGCGGCAAGACGATCGTGCTCGCGCAGTTCATTCCGATCCTCCGCACGTTTGCCCCCGTCGTCGCCGGCGTGGCCGAAATGGGCTACAGGGAGTTTGCGACCTATAACGTCGTCGGCGCCATTCTGTGGATCGGCAGCATGACGACGGCGGGCTACATGCTGGGCAATCTCGTTCCCAACATCGAGCAACGGATCCACTACGTTGTCGCGGCCGTGATCGCCCTGTCGCTGTTGCCGGCGGCGATCGCATGGATGCGACAACGGCGATCGAAAGAGACGGTGTAGGCCGGGCCTGTTCTAAAGGCCCGGCGTCCTTTCGCTTCGAAGCGCCCGGATATTCGTTGCCCCTCGATGCCGGGCCTGAACAACAGGCCCGGCCTACACTGTCGCTATCTGGCGTTCGAGATATGTGACAACGCGATCGAACGGGTCGAAGCCAAATGCCGCGGCGACCGACGGGCGTAGGTTCGAGTTCGCGTTGATGTCGTAGAAGACGCGACGACCGACGGTGGTTTCGAGATATTCGATCCCGCCGACATCAAGCCTCGCCGCGCGCACGATCCTGCCGGCAGTCTCGACGGCTTCGCGCGGCACTTCCGGATAGGGGTAGAACTCTACGGGCGGAGCCGCGGCAGGCACCTCGCAGACTCCATCGCCTTCATCCGGATTGCAGACCGGCGACGGGCATAGATTGAACCGGCCGTGGGTCTTGACCTTCATCGCGTAGAGAAGCTCACTTCCGACGAACTCGAGCCGCACGATCCCCTCTTCGGGATCGTGGGGCAGATACTCCTGCAGGAGGAAGAGGTTGTCGGGCAGCCACACTGCCGGGTCAGCGCGGAAGATCGATTCGATGTGCGCGATCGATTCGACCACCTGAATGCGGGCACCGCTGCCACCCTGATCGGGCTTCAGAATCGCGGGCCATTCGATCCGGTCCGCGTACTGACGGAGCGCCGCAACGTCGTTGAACGTGATCGAGCGCGGCGTGTCGATGCCAAGCGTTCGAAGCAGCGTCGCCTGTGCGCTCTTGCTCAACTCGAGTGCGAAGACGTCCGCGCCGTTCAGCACGCGCGCGCCCTGCCGCTCGAGCGTCCGCATATAGGCCAGCGCCAACGGAACGGCGCGTGTATTCCCGCGAACATAGGCGCTCGGACTCGCCTGATTGAAATACAGCGCTGCCAGCGGACCGTCGTCATTGCTGAACGCCGCCTGTTTCAGATCGAACGGCGCATAGGAGACACCACGTTTCTCCAGCGCAGCAAACAGCGGCTTCTGCCACTCCGGGTGCTCATGCAGAACCACTAGATCGAGAGCCATCTGATCGTTATCGTAGCGCGACGCCGACGCCTCCCATGACGCGCACATGAGGCTCCCATCCTATGCGGGTCTCGACGACTCCGTAGATGCTGTCGTTGAACCACACCCGGACGCCTCCGCCGCCGGTGAACGCACCCTCGTTTGAGGTGTAGGAAATCGTTCCGATTAGAAGGGAGTTCTGCGCGAAGCCACCGCCGGCCACCAGGAAGGGAGTCACACGACGCGGACGTCCGAGACGGGGACGGAGCAGATCGAACGTCAGATTCCCGGTGATCATCACGTCCCGATCGCCATCGGGGCCCCTCAGGTAGGCGACTTCGGGTCCGAGGGAGATCCTCGGAGTGACGTAGAACCGGGTGATCCCTCCGAAGGCCACGTGTTCAATCAGGGTCTCATCCACGAAACCCGCCCACCCTGTGAGCACTTCCGCTGCCGGCGCCGGGCGAAGCGAATCGGATTGGGCGAACCCGGGCGCGGCCTGGCCGATGGCCAGAAGGAATGTGAGTGCGAGGGCGCCTCTCGTCAGCATCGCTGTCGTCCTCCACCTGACAAGGTGCAGGAACCGACGACTACGGCTCAGCGGGAAATCGCAAAGGCTGATCGCTCGAGGGCGATCAGGAGCGAGCCTGCGGCGTGGTGGATTCGCGGACCCAGTCGAGATACGCCTCGGCACCCCCGTTGGCATGAATCACGACGAACTCGGGGACCTCGTACGGGTGCAGCTCGCGCAGACGAGTCTCGAGGGCTGCCAACAGGTTCGTGCTGGTTTTGATCACCAGCTGCTGTTCCTCGTCCTGGCTGACGCTGCCCTTCCACGCGTAGATCG
Organism: Vicinamibacterales bacterium; assembly: GCA_035263125.1. Lineage (GTDB taxonomy): Bacteria > Acidobacteriota > Vicinamibacteria > Vicinamibacterales > UBA2999 > Gp6-AA40. Next base: position 831 of record DATFRP010000312.1, on the reverse strand, counting down.
ATGTGACCCCGGGAAGGATGTTGACGCACGCAGCGAGACGCTCCTCGACAAGGACCGTCGCGATCGCGCGCGCGTCATCATCTTTGCCACAGGTCGTCAGCACGATCGAAACAGATGGGATAGGCGTGTCGCGCATCTTGTGGTGTTCTTTTCGATCGAGTTTGCGATTAAGGTGTACTCGCGCGATCAAAAACGCGCTATTCTCGCACGACGTCGCATGAAAACTGCCCCACCCGCCTCTCCGACGAGCAGCCAGGCGCTCCGGCGTCGCGGGCGTCGTGTGGTGCAGTATCTGATCCTGTTCGTCGGATGCGTGCTGATGCTCGACGGTCTCGTCGGTGAGAAGGGGCTCGTGGAGATGCTGAAGAAGCGTCACGAGTTCCAGGCGCTCGAACAGTCGCTCGTACGAGTCCGCGCCGAGAACACGAGACTGCGTGAAGAGGCACGACGCCTGCGCGAGGATCCCACCGCGATCGAAGACCTCGCTCGCCGCGACCTGGGCCTCATCAAGCCCGGCGAAAAGCTCTTCATCGTCAAAGACGTCGAGCCGCCCGACGCCCATCGAACTCAATAAACGTAGGTTGTGTCCGCCTTCCCTGCGGAACGGATTCGCTTCCCCGCCGCGATCGCTGCTGCGAGACGCGCCGGTGCCGCGGGAAGATCGACACGCGGCGCGCTCGCAGGTGGCGCTGGGGGTTCAGGCAAAGGTGTCGGGTCGCGCCAAACGGCGTTCAGTGCATAAGGGGCTCGCTACCGGACCGTTGATAGAGGCGTGGGCGCTCGCGCTGGTTTCTTTTTGTTTTCCGTCAGGTGGTGCGCGGTTGAACGCGC
>DATFRP010000311.1:0-26601 GCA_035263125.1 Vicinamibacterales bacterium | reverse complement strand
GGCCGTAAGCCTTTTCCGCGTCAGTCCTGGGGTTGCCGATGTTCTCGGTTTCGCCCACGAACAGCGAGTCAACGACCTTTGACGTAAAGGCGTACCGACCGAATGCGCCAGACGCGTGCGTAAAGCCCATGGCGTTGTCGGCCAGCTTCACGTTCCTGAACACGTGCATCTCACCGCGGCCCCAGATGCCGCCATTCCGGTTCTTGTAGGCGGTGAGATCCTCGAAGACCGATTCCAGCGCCCTGCTGTTCGGGTCAGCGGGATCTTCAAGGCCGGTATGCGAGCTGCCGGTCACACCGAAGGTGTTATTGGTCGCAATGTTTCGGTCGAACATGAACGAGTCGTAGTTGGAGTGGGCGACGTTGCCCTTGAACTCGCGGAATGGCGTTCGACGCGGCCAGGTCTTCGCACTGATCTCCGTGCCTTCGAATTTACCGTTCGGGTGCTCCGGCAATGACATCCAGAAGCCGTTCGAGTCGGAACCCGCGGCCACGTTGTCGCGGTACGTGTTGTCCGGATTGGTGATCCAGAAACTCGCCGCCGTGTTGTCCGAGGGCAGCAGGACATCCTTGGATTGCTGGCCATTCGTTCCCGTTCGGGTCTCTCCGGCCGGGGCGAGGTTTGTCGGGACGCACGGCTTGGACGTATGACACTTGGTCTGGATCGCGAGGTTGTGAACAAACTCGTTGCCGTGCTCGATGCCGTCTTCGAGGAAGAAGCAGTGACCCACGGTGTTGTAGGTCACGTTGTTCTCAACGTGCAGGAAATTCGTGCCGTGCACCGTCACGCAGCGGTTGTAGGTGTCGTGGATTGCAGCGTTCCTGATGTACTGCCCTTTCGCATCGCCGATCAGATGCCAGTGGATCGGATACCGGGCAAGAGTCAGGTTCTGGCCCATTCGATTGAACTCGACGCCCTCGACAAACATCTTGCTCGTGCCCATCGCCATCACGTGCCCGCCGTAGAACGACTGCTCCGCGTCGCCCGATGCCTGGATACGGATGTTGCGCGTCAACAAACCGACTTCGCCACGTTCATCCACGTCGAAGGTGATCTTGCCGAAATGCATGTAGTCCAGGTTCTTGTCGACCGTGATCGTGTTTCCCTTGATGGCGGAAATGATTCGCCGCTCTGCCTGCCTGGGATCGAAATCCGTCGACGCGAGGACGATCTCGTCACCGACCCGCCAGCCAGACGCGTCCAGCACCTGTATGGAGCTGCTGCCTGCCGCGGCTGTCTGTGCCAGCTTGGTCCAGGTGTTTTTCCGATCACCGTGCAGGTTCAGGGTTCCGCCCATGAGCATGATCCCGCGGTCACTGCGGTCATTCGCTCCACCCATTCCACCTATGTCTTCGTCCTTGACGTTGTTGGTGAGGGTAATTGTCGCCTTGCGTGTATGGGGCCTGGCTTCGGTGCCGATTTCCAGTTCGCCGTGCAACAGGATCCACTCGGTGGTCAGTTCAAGGTCAGCATTGTTTGCGAAGCTGAGTTTGCCTTCGATAGTCAGACTGCCCAGCGCCGGCGGACTGACGTCGAGGACGACTTCCTTGCCTGCTGCAATGGTGACCTTGTCGCCTGCGTGTGGGACGCGCCGGTCTGGCCAGGCGGCAGGATCAGACCAGCGCGCCGGCCTGGCCGACGGCGATCTTCCTTCCTGGGCCTGAACGACAGCGAATACGCTGACGACCAGGAATGCTGGAAGGAGCGAAGCAAGAAGAAACGAGCGATGTTGTTTACTCACGGAATCAACCTCCCGTACTGGAAGATGACCAGGAACCGCAGCGGCAAAGCATAGCGAGATAATCCGGCGCTCAGCAAGAGGCAACCAGCTGCGCGCCCAACCTGTCGCCCGGGTGCGTGAGCCTGACGATGATCTCCCATGCCGCTGCGCGCATCCGTCTCTTTGGTGTCCAGCGGGTCTCATGGTCACTCAGACTGGACGCTTCTCCGGCCACGCTTTCACGCCAGCCCGAGGCGCCGCGTCCCACAGCTGTTGATCGAAGGTCGCCAGCACAATCTCGCGTGCAACCGACTCCTGCCACGTGAGCGCCGAGGCGAGCTGGACGGCGTCATAACCGCGCAACCCGTGGTCCCACGCGAGTGCTTCGGCCCGCTCCGCGAGTGCCTCCGTGATCGGCACACGGACCAGATCCGGCCAGTCTTCTGCGAAGGCTCGTTGTGCGCTTCGTGCCCGATCCTCCGTCAGGAGGTGGACGCGCCCCGCCTTGGCGAATGCGGCAGCGACCTCCGCGCGAGTGACGATGGAGGTCGCGGTCATTTCGGACCCGGCCATGAGCGCAATCGTCTCCCGTGAACCCCGTTCAGCAACGTAACGCTTCACGAGCGCGCTGGCGTCCAGATACGCGATCACTCGCGGTTCTCGACGACCAGATCGGCGACCGTTCTGTCTCCACGAACCCTGCCCACGGGCTTCGCCGGCCGCAGCCGACGCCCACTCCACGCGAGTGTGCCCGCGTTGCGCAACGCTTCGACGCGATCGCTCAGCGTGATCGCTTCAGGAATGATGCGAGCGACCGGTTGGCCGTGTTCGGTGATAACGATCGTGCGGCCGGATTTGACCTCGCGGACGCATTCGCTCAACGTCGACTTCAGCTCACGAATACCGATACGCCTCTCGGCCATGTCTTCGCTTGAAGCCACATTATAGCAAATGTGGACACACGGACGGTCGGCTGGAAGAGTCGTTGGCTCGTCAAACCTGCATTTCGTGGTGGTCCGCCCTCGAGGCGCGAACGGCGACCAGTTCGCGAATGCGCGCTGCTTTCACTGCACCAATGCCTCGGATCTCCGCCAAGGCGGCTGCATCAGCGGCAATGATGCCTTCAATAGATCCGAAGTGGCTGAGAAGCCGACACGCGAGAGCGGGACCGATGCCTGGCAGAGCCTGCAGCAGGAGCAGTCGCCTCGATGCCAGCCGCTTCGGCTTGCGGTCGAATCGTCTCAAGATCGGCTCCTGCGATCCGTGGACCTGCTCGGCGACGAATCGCAGCAGCCGCGCCGACTGTTCGGCATCGGTCGAGTGCAGCACCGGGAGACGCCACATGGCCGCGATGGAGACGAGCGCCCCTTCGAGGGTATGGGGATGCACGGCAGGAGCCGATCTGGACGTGGGGCCCTCGATGAGGAGAACGGCTCGGAAGCCGCTGTGAGCCAATCGCGCGACCTGCGGCAACAAGCGCCCATCAATCAGCGAGGTGGCGAAGTCTGCGACTGATTTCCGCTCGACGAGCGCTCGATCATTGAGGAGGTAGTCGCCGGTCGTGAGATGGGCCATCCGCACCTCGAACACGCTGCTCCGACGCAGAGCGTCCAATAAAGCCGAGCGGCTCTCGGAATGGTCGACGATAATCTGATGAACCCCCTCCGACATCGGGCGGTTGCGTTCATATGAGCGTGCGGCCGGCGAGAGCGTTACTGGTGTTGTTGGCTTCTCGTCCGACATCGCGCACCTCTCGACGACGATGGCATCGTCGACGGCTGCCGATCAAGCGGAGAGGAATCGACCGCCTAGCCTGCATCGTTCTCAGGCAGCGGATCCAGCAACGTCCGGCGGTCGTACAGCGCGCTGAACACGTCCCACTATGGGCCTCGGAGCGAGTCGACGTGATCCGGCCGGTCAGGTTTCGTCGCGAACTCGCGCTTAGAGAAGTGGATTGGTGTTTCTTGCGGAAGAGCTTGGCTGGGAGGCAGGGATTCGAACCCCCGCACTATCGGTGTTTTCAACTCATTGACGGCGTGCGCGTTGTGGTCGCAATGCGTTCGTGATCAACTGATTACGGAGTGGAAAGCCATCCGCTGATTTCTCGGTGAGTTGTCTCGAATCGACTGGGTTCGTGGAGACATGTGGGAGAGACGCCGTATGGCGATGCGCACCCGGCCGGCAGATCTCAGCCTAATCCTGTACTCGACCGTGTCAAGGCTCTCGTTGCACTCGACCCCGCTGCGCGGGCTCCGGCCTTGACACGGTCTGCTCGCAGGGTTGGATCGGCGAAATGCCAGCCGAGGAACTCGGGGGTTCGCCGCGAGCGCTTGGGTAGATACTCGGTGAGTCGTAGCGCAACCTATTCTCTCTGAGACGGGCCGCCACCACCCGCGCTGGCGGCCTCCTCAAACTTAGGCTGGATCGTCTCCAAACCGAATTTCTTGATCGCTCGAAGGTCGAGCCGGCGAGCACAATATCCGCTTGCCGAGATCGCCCCCAAACTCAGGCTTGTGGTGGATGAGGAAGTACTCTCGGACGCCGAGCAGTTGTGTACTGCCCGTCACCCGTTGTACCTTCTGCGCGGCTGAGCTGCCTGCATGGTGGACTTCAACATCTTCGAGGGCTCGCGGAGAATTGCGCTCCTTCTGAAGGTTCTCGTGGGTGCGTGTGGATTGTTCATCACCTTCCTGCAGACACCGTACGTGCGACTGCAGTACGACACTCATGGCCCCGACCAACCGTTCGTGCTGACGACGGGCAGCTGCGATGTGTTTAACGATGCCTCGGAATACATCACCAGGTCCTTGGCCAACGGCCAGGAAGTCTCCGTCGCTTTGTGCTTTCGCGCTCAATCATTCGAGTCGAGCCAACAGAAGCTAGTTCCTTACAAGAGTGAGGGTGGCCAAATATGGGGCAACAGCGAGTCGTCAGCAGACGTAACAGCCTACGCCAAACGTCGGGCAGAGAATTTTCGACTTTCAATCGCAGATCAGAAGGCGGCGCAATCTGAGTTGTCGCGCCAGAGATGGACGAGCTATCGAAATGGAGCTCTCTATACGATTGGAGCTGTGATTGCGCTGACGACGCTCCAACTGTTAATCGGCTGGATAGTGCGAGGCTTCTTGGGAATACCCTGGCGACACGATCGCCGCCCCGGCAACGCAGCCACGTCGTAGGGACGTACAACACTGCCGCTCCCCTCCACATTCACAATGGCATTATGAGATTCTCGACGACACGAACGTCGCTGCCCGTCATCATTAGGTTCGCTGCGTGCGTTCTGTTGTTGAGCGTGGCGTATCCAGAGATTCTGATTGCAGCCGATCAAAACACCTCCCAATACTCGCCTTCGTTCTCTCCTGGATACCTCATTGCATGGATTGTCTGTAACAGCAAGAAGCGCAACCCGATCGGTGGCTGGTTGCTGCTCTTCTACTGGCAGCTGTACAGCGGCCTATTCCTTACGGCCCTCGTTTTTGCCGCGAGTATTCAAAACTACGTGCCAGAGAATTTCGATAGTAGCCAACACATGCTTTGGCTGGCCAGCAACGTGCCCCCCTTGTTGTTATTCGCTTGCAAATGCTCAGTAGCCACGCTCTTACTCACGGCTCGAACGTGGGACATGCTGAGACTTCTGCGGTGGGTGATGGTGGCTGAGCTGCTGGCGGCAGTTATCGGTATGGGAATAGACGTTGCCTACTTTCCTGACAACGTCGCCTTAGGCTTCCTGACGGTCATCCCAGACATCATCTGGCTTGCCTACATGTTTCGGTCGACCAGGATCGCGCACGTTTTCAAGCTGCAGGACTGGGCGATCGCTGTCGACACGATCCATCCGCTGAAGCTAAAAGCAGCTACTTAGGCTTGTCGAGTGCTTCTTCCTCGTCGAGGATGGGCTGCATCTGTTCCTGCCAAGCAGCAAGCTGGAGATCAGCGTCAAGCTTCGCGATGTTTTTGGATACGTCGATCTGACGCCTGAGAAGCTGCATCCTTCGCAAGCCAACATTCACATCGGCGAGTGTCTTGGATGTATCGTCTCGTTGCGACGGCAACTTCGCGATGTACATTGCCAACTCTGTCGTCAAGCGGCGAAGGATCAGTTCAAGATCTCGCACATCTCGCTCAATCGCGCTGTACATCTGAACATGGGATGGGACTGTCGCCTCGGCGGCATTGCGGGCCACTGAGATCCTGCTACCGATGGCGCCCATCTCGTTCAAGTCTGCGGTCATTGCGACAGATTCGGCGCCACTTCGCCCGATCACCTCCCCGGCCATTGCGGCGATGACGAACATCAGTATCACTATCACCGCGCTGTGGGTCCGAAGACGGTTATGACGTCGCCGCGTAACCGCATCTCCCTCCCGTTCCGCTGCTCGTATTTGACGCCACATAGATCGGATCCCGCGCGCAAGCGCGGCCGCCGCAGCCGCAGCGACCAGTGTTGAGAAGGTCGCGCCCCAGCGCTCGCCGCCGAAGGCCGCGGCAACGTTAAAGGCCACCACAGAGATCATGAGTCCAGAACCCATCACGAGGAGCACAAGCTTTGCGTACGGGACATCTTGGATCGGCAGCGGCGATTCCGCTCGGACGTCGGGAAGCGGCAGGATAGATTCTTCGGGCAAGGTGGCTGGCACAGGCACCTGCCCGCCAACGTTTACGGTGTCGGACAAACCAACGTCGACCACTGCAGCGGCTACGAATGGTTCGCCATCGGTTCGTTCCGCGCGGGGCTGGCTTGGAAGCCTGCGACCACACTTATTGCAGAATTTGTGAGAAGAGTCGTACGCAGTCCCACAGCTGACGCAGAACATCAGTCCTCCATCACAGGCGCTCGGATGCTATCCCCTGTGCGCAACGGCCTTTCCGAAGAACGTGTGAGGCTCGGGTTCACACACGGGAGATCAAGGCTTTCGACCATGCCCGACAGCATTATCATCGAGGAAGCGACCTCACGCCGATTGGCGACAGAAAGGAACTCGGGTTCAAGCCCCCTCCGAATAACCGTCAACGGCAAAACCGAGGCTGTGGTTTTCGATGAACGAGACATCGCGACGATCAGGGCAGCCATCCGTGAAATGATGGAATTGCTCCATCGCGCGCGGCACGCGGGGGTACAGGGGTGGCAAGAGCGCGATCTATGCCCTCGCGCAGACGCTCCGGACCCGTGTCGTCACGCCGCTGGTCCGCTTCGAAGGCCTTCCGGGGGAGTTTTCGCAGCACGACTTCGGTGAAGTCCGTGTGCGCTATCAACACGGGGCCGAAAAGATCGTCCACTTCTTCGCGTCGCGATTGAAATACTCGCGCTGGGCAGAAGTGACGCTGGTCGCCGATGAGCAAGTCGAGAGCCCGGTGCGCGCGCTTGTGGATCACGTCGCCGCGTTTGGCGGCATCCCGTTGGTCGCGGTCTTTGATCGGCCGAAGACCGTGGCGCTGAAGTGGGGCCGCGATGGCGTCGTGACGGAATGGCATTCGACGTTTTCGGGCGTGGCGCTCGACCTGGGGCTCGGGGTGGAGGTGTGCTGGCCGTACCGGCCGCAAGAGAAAGGCAGTGTCGAGAATCTCGTCGGCTGGGTGAAGGGCTCGTTCTTCAAGCAGCGACGCTTTCTCGATCGCGCGGATCTGGAGCAGCAGCTGCGTGAGTGGCTCACCGACTCGTAGCTCGCGCCGTAGCCGTACTCCTCGACGAGGTCCTGCCAGATCCGCTGCAGGCTCAGGCCGGCGTCCAGCTTCTCGGTAATTGCGGTGCGATAGAGGGCGGCAGCGAACCGTGGGCGCGGCGCCGAGCCGGGGAATGTTTTGGCCGCATTTGACTGGCGCACCATAGTCGCTCTGCACGATGTCAGCGGTCCACCCCCATTCCTCGAACAGCAACTTCACGAACGTCCGTCCGACGTCGCCGACTACATGGCCTCGAGGTCGACTGGGCTTGCGTGGCATAGCTTGCGTGTACTCGTCGGCCCGCTACACCAGACTTGGTTGCGCTTAGCGGCGCACGTTTCGGCGGGGCCGCTTGCCGAGTCGTTTCAGCAATTGATCGGTGCCTGGCTGCCAACCGTTCCGAAAGTCGATGTACTGGATCGCCTGCAGCGACCAAGCCAAACGCCTCAGATTGCAGTCTTCGAAAAGAAGGGGAATGATACGGTTACGATAGCGCCGTTCGACGAGCGCATACGTCACTTCGTCTCTGACCCACTTGTTACGTATTGCGGCGTCTGAGCCGACCACGACAAGCCAATTACAACTGCCAAGTGCACCGCCGATGGCGCGGTACCAGTCTTCACCGTGCACGAGGTGCTCGCGGCTGAACCAATACTCGACACCGGAGTCCGCCAGCAAGCGGCCTATGCGTTGCGCACGCCTCCGGTCGGCGGTGGCATGGGAGATAAAGACTTTCGCGCGCTGCCTGCGCCTTCGAGGCCGAACGGCTTTGCGCGCTTTGCTCATCGAGCAGTGCTATCAGCGGCATCCGGGCGCTGAAGCCGCTCGTTGATCATGTGCGCCGCGGTCTTGGGGCTGGGGTCGGCAGGGATCGGTTGCATCGTCTGCAAGATCCAAGGAATGTGCGGTGAGGGCCGCAGGATCACGGGAATCACGCGGTCTGCGAAGCGCTCCAGAACGAGTGCTTGTCTAATCTCCTCGTTGACGTACGGAGAGCTTAAGGCAGCGGGCGACAACAACACGACAAACGCCTCGGCGCGCTTCATGGCTGCTCGAACATCCATCGGCCAGTGGTCCGCGGGGTACACGTCGTGGCCGTCATCGCGAAGTGCGTCTGCGATGACGTGCGCTGGCCCTCGGTCCTCTGACGCGTAACTCAGAAAGACCTTCATCTTTTCCTGGACGTTGTCTTTTTCGCTTTTGCCGGCGAGGCCGATTTCCCGGTGAGCACGGCAAGGCGGTCCTGCCAACCGCCGCTGCCGTACGAAAGGATGTAGCGTAGGATCCGTTGCGAATCCGCCGGAGTGAGCGTAAGCGTTCTGCCCTTCACCTGCCTTTGAAGCTTTCGGAGAAGGCTCTGCCACCCACCGCTCCCCGCGACTGGCCGCATCAGCAGCTCATAGTCCTCCGAGCTCAGCTCGATTTCCATGTGCCGCTCCTATGGCTTTCGAAAGATGAGGATTCTTTCGTCCTGCATCACGTTGTACAGCCCGAACACGATCTTGGGAATTGACCGCTCAATTTCCAGGCCGGCTTCTTGCGCCCAGGTCGCCATCGTATCGGTCGTTGTCACTTCGCGACCGTTCACTGTTGCGTCGCCGATTACAAAGGCCGCCGCCGCGCCGGGCTTCAGGACACGGGCCATCTCTCTAAACATCTGCTGCATGTCCTGGTTATAGAGCGCGAGCTTTTCGTGAGCTCCATGACCCCGAACACCTGTCATCCGATCGCGGAGGTCGTCGATATCGGTCCCCATAACCTTCAATGCATGGTCGTCGTTCTTGACGTAGTCCAAAGCGATTGAGTAGGGCGGCGAAGTCACGACAGCATCGATGGAGGCGGACTTAATACCGGCTGCAGATAGATCGCGACAGTCTCCAATTTTTGCGTCAACCGTCCCAGGTCGGAGATCGAATTCCTTGACCGCCTGCGCGTAGGCTTCCACGGATTCGAGCATCGCAGCCAAGTTCCTGCGAAGTGAAGGCCCTTCCTCGCGTGATCTTCGGGCGACGTCGCTCGCTGTGACCAGTTTGGCGGTCTCCAAAAAGTCCGCGACGAGCGGATCCGCCCCACGCGGAGACCGTGCCGATCCTGATGTCAACCCAGGCCGCGCCAGCAGCTTCTCCACGCATGCGCGGATGTCGTCAGCAACTGTCCACGCCTGCGTCTTTACACGTGTCAGCAGCACACACAACGGCGACACGTCAACGCCGACGACATCAGCACCAAGGAGCGATGCTTCGACTGCCATCGTGCCGCTGCCGAGATAGGGCTCGAGCAGTCGGCTCCCTCGACTGACTCCCAGGATGTTCAACAACCCGCGCACCATCTGCGGATGGAACTTGCCGCGATACGGATAGATCCAGTGCGTTAAGTACTGATTGACGGATCGGGTGCGGTTGAAGCGCCCGCCCTGGTAATTAGGTTGAATCAGCTTGGCGTAGACGGTCTGTTCTTGCTGGATCGTCCCGATGTACGCAGCACGTTTAAGCAACGCAGGGCTGTTGCCGTTGACGTGCGCCTCGATTAAGCGCCAATCGTCAGTGTCGCGCCGAATATCCGTGCAGCCGAGCGCCTCAAGCTCAAATCTGGCCAGGAGTTCTTCGTAGAGAAACTGGACGTTCCTCTGGAGCATTAGGGTTGTCATCAATCGTCTCGTCGGTTGCCTGGATCAGATTCCCGCCACTCTGCATCGTCGGCTTCCGCTTGTGCCACTTGTTCCGGGACGAGCTCACGCGCGCAGGCCTCGCAAATCGGTCGGAGGTCAACGTCCATAAACACACGTCGCATTGCTCCGAAAGGCTCCACCGGCCTTTGGCAGCGTGCGCAACGTCCCCAATCAGTCGAATGCGTCATACCCGTGCGGTGCTCTAGAAGTACCAGGCACGAAGACGTCGTACAAGCCCAAAATTCGCCCCCGACGCTCGCCGGCCCGGGCTCAGGCGGATCTTCGCTATATCTTCGTCACAGCCTTAAATATCACATTTGAGGGAACTTGTACAGACCAAACAGTTGGAGGCCTCGCTACGTTGGTCGGAGCGGCCAGGCCTTCACGGCGAGCTCCGCGAATCCTCGTTGTCTCTGTTCGATTGCGTCCGGCGTCCATTTTCGTCGCCGGCCGATCGCGGAGGTTATTCCTAAACTAGACGCCGCAAATGCCGTTCGCTTCACTGCAAAGGCTCGATTGCCGATCTTCGTGTTCTCCGTTGCGAGGAGCAGAGTCATGTTTCCAAGTCGGTCCGTATAGAAGTCGAGCACATCGCGTTCGAAGTCGGTCCAGTCGCTCGGCCGAGCCCTACGCGGCAACACGTGCTCCAGATTTACCTGCTCCTCGTCGTTGATGACCTCCAGTTCAGGCTGCCCGCCCTTGCGTCTCTGTTCCTGCTCAAGGACGCGCAGAAAGTACCGGGCAAGGTATCCCTCTTGAACACTCACGGTACTGAACGCCGCCTCGAACTCCTTGTCGCTAGGCACGCGCCCGGCTCCGGCGTAGTCGATGAGCTCAGAGAGAGAGCTGATCTTTCCATTTCGCACGAGAGAACCAGTGTTTCCATAGAACTGCTCGATCGCGCTGCTTCCGAGTTGCTGCGTGATCCTGAAACGCACACTCCACGAGACCATGAGTTGCAGCACGGTGCGCAGGTCGCCCTTCGGCATTACAGCCATGCAAGCCAGGAGCAGCGGCCGATACTGCTCCATTCGTAGTTTCAGAAGTGTCCCAACCGCCTGACGAACGCCCGTCGGCTGATCTTGCCAAAACTCGTGATCTTGATTGAGGATCGCTGCGTACAGCAGGGCGTTCTCAGCCAGTTCTCGGGCGAAATGTTTGGCATCTGCTGACGTGCGAATGTGACCCTTCAGACTCTGATACAAGTGGCGTTCGCGCGTCAGCCCGTGCTTCGACGACCAGAAATGCCGAATGAAGACACGTACCGCTTTCTCACCGCCTCCCGCATCGAGGCGCGACAACGCCGTCTGCCAATCGCTTTGGACTTGTTCGATCGCGTGTTGACCGGCCTGCCCAAAGACGTAGTTCTTCAAGAGATCCGCGATCGACAGATCGAGGCCGCGGTCATTCAGCGTCTCAAATATCTGAAATGCGTTGGCTTCATCCGCGACTTCGAATGCCAGCACCTTCACTCTGTCTTGGAACATCGCGCGAAGCGCGGTCAAGTTCTGGATGTCTGAAGCCCCCGATACCTTCGCGATCTTCTGAACTTCTTCTTCGACCAATCGAAATGCCTCAGCCATCCGCTTGTGCGAAGCCGGTGAGGTGCGTCCGATTGTCGCGCGTTGTGCTTGGCGGCGAGCCAACACGTTGTCCTCGAAGAATGCTCGATCCTGCGCATTGAGCATTAATCGCGGCAACCGTTGTTGGGTCTCGAAGTCCCTCAAGAAGAGGTACTCGTGCTCTATCTGAAAGGCCCGCTCGTCATCGCCAAGACCAACAAAGTAATTGCGGAGACCCGCAAAAACCATCGTCACCGTCGCTAGGCGTTGTTGCCCGTCGATGACGGCACGGGCCTGGTCCCTCGCTCCACTCCCGGTGAACACCAGCGAGCCCAGAAAGTAATCGTCTTGGCGGCGTGACAGCGCGGCCCGCAGATCCAGGATCAACTCGTTCACCTGCTCGTCTGTCCACGAGTACGAGCGCTGGTAAATGGGGACGGTAAAGGTTCGCGACCCGAGCAGATCGCCGACCGCGACATGAGTGACTTGAGTGTTCGATTGCATCAGGGCTCTCGTCGTGCGCGCCGTTGAGCACCTCGTGCGACCGCGGCCTCACGTCCTGGTGGCACGCTCGTGCCTACGCCAAGGGCAGAGGGCGGCGCGATGGGGTTTGACGTGTTCTTGAAGTACGTATTGTACGCGCGTCAGACGTCCGGCAGTTCGGCGCGTAAAGACGACGAGTCTGGCTGGCGCGAACGAACGGAATCCGCATTGGCCCTGACACGCCGTCCCCTTCCACCCAACATCATCAGAGGCAGCCCAAACGTCGATTGCCGCTGCGTATTTTGCTTCGCATAATCCGTCGCAACTAGACGGAGATGCTGTCGGGGAGGGTGGTTGGATTTCGATCCACGTCACTACGGCGACCGGGACGACTGGAGCCACATCAATCGGGGGAGTCGCGGCGGAACGAGCGAGCACGATCACACGCGGGAGCGCGAACCACAGCACGTCTTCACGAAAGATCTTGTACTGCCTGACGGCCGCGAGCGCCGGCCGGTGGTAGCGCGCGACCGCGTGTACGAGATCAACGGCGCCGAGAGCCGCACACTCGCGACGGTCGGCGCGTTCAGAGTCGTCGCGGCAAGCGACCTCAACGATTCACGCGACGAGCGGCCCGGCTCGCGCGAGACTCTAAAGCGCGAGACTCTGAAGCACCTCGAGCGGGAGGGGCTGATTCGGACAGCTCCACTCAACTCAGACGACCGCGCGGTGACGTTGACGGCCCGCGGCCGTGACCTGCTCGAAGCCAACCGCTACAGCCGGCACGACCACAGCCACGAGCCCCGTCAGGCCTTCTATTCCGGAGTCAAGAAGCCGCGCGAGCTGACCCACGACACCAACGTCTATCGCGCTTATCAACGCGCCGGGGAGCGCATCCGCGGGCACGGCGGCCAGGTCCGCAGAGTGGTTCTGGACTACGAGCTCAAGCGGGACTACCAGCGGTTCCTCCAAGAGCGGAATCGCGACCGCAATGACAGCGACGGACGACCCGATCGGGAGCCCGAGGAGATCGCCCGCTGGGCGCGTGAGCACTGGCTGCCGTACTACGACGAGCACGTGCACTTTCCCGACGCTCGCATCGAATACGAAGACCGCGACGGGCGATCACGGCACGAGGATCTCGAGGTCGTGACTGGCCACTACCGCGGGGGCCACGGGAGCGCGGCTGCTCGGTCCGGGTTCACGCGCTATCGCTCTCTTGGTTGCACGGTCGGTGGGAGGAGCGCCTCGAACGCGGCGAGACGTTCGCTCCGGGTCCGCGAGAATCGGCCTCGGCGTCAATCTGTCAAGTTTCTGTCGAGAGTTCGGTCGATGAGGATGGCGACGAGCACACCCACCGCGTGCGCGAAACGGGACCTAACTACGGGGAAGATCTGGATTTAGAGATTTGGCTGGGAGGCAGGGATTCGAACCCCGATAACGTGGTCCAGAGCCACGTGTCCTACCGTTGAACGACCTCCCATTACTGTCGCGTGCTCGGACGAGGCAGGAACTTCCAATTGTAGTCAACGCTACGCCAGCGATTCAAGCAACGCCGACCAGCCACGAACGCGACGCAGATCGCAACAGGAAAAGTCCGCGGTGCCTGCGGAGTAGTCTGCAGGATTGCCCAGGAACTGTGGCGCTTCGGACCATACGTGTCCGTGAACGCGAAGGCACGACGTTTGCCCTAGTCGTTCGTATCGTGAAGGGCCTCGCGTTCGACCCGGGGAGGAAGCCATGGCACTGGCAGCGTCGCATCTCATCAACGGATACGTCAGTCCAGGATTTGAAGGCGTGCGGGTGGCGTTCGTCGACAACTTCATTCGACGCCGCGAGCTGGGCGGCGCCTGCTGTGCCTACTACAACGGCGTGAAGGTCGTCGACCTCTGGGGCGGCGTTCGCAATGGCCAGACGGGCGAGCCGTGGCAGCAGGACACGATGGTCATCGTCTACTCGGCGACGAAAGGGCTCGCGGCGATGACGCTGGCGATCGCGCACTCGCGCGGGTGGCTCGACTACGACGAACAGGTGTGCGCGTACTGGCCGGAGTTCGCGCAGCAGGGCAAGGAGCGAATCACCGTTCGACAGCTCCTCGCGCATCAGGCCGGGTTGTTCACGCTCGACGAGCCGATCGATCGCCGCCTCGTCGCCGATCTCGATCGTCTTGCCGTGATACTGGCACGTCAGACGCCGGCGTGGGCGCCGGGCACGCGCCAGGCGTATCACGCCATCACCCTCGGGTTCTACGAGAGTGAACTGTTGCGTCGCATCGACCCGAGCCATCGCAGTGTCGGTCAGTTCTTCCAGGACGAGATCGCCACGCCGCTTGGTCTCGATGTCTACATCAGGCTCCCCGAAGACATTCCCGACTCGCGGCTGGCGGCGATGATGCGGCCATCGTGGATCGACATGGTGCGCGGGTTCCCGCTGCGCCTGGCGATCGATGCGATGAATCGACGCTCGAAGATCTCGAGAGCGCTCAGAGGGTCCGAGCTGCCGCACGATGTGAAGCGCGTGTATGCCCGTAACCTCGAGATCCCGTCGGGCGGTGCAATCGGGACCGCGCGCGCGATCGCTCACGCCTATAGCGCGTTCGCCACCGGCGGCCGCGAACTGGGTCTGCGACCCGAGACGCTCGCGTTGCTGGCCGCACCAGCGGTACCGCCGTCTCGCGGGTTCTACGACGAATGCATGAAAGCTGATGGCATTCAGTTCTCGCTCGGCTTCATGAAGTCGTCCGCCGCGTTGCCATTCGGCAGCCCGCGCTCGTTCGGATCGCCTGGTGCGGGGGGCGCGTTCGGCTTCGCAGATCCCGAGGCGGCGCTCGGCTATGCCTACGTTACCAACGGGATGGGGACCCGCTTGACCGGCGATCCGCGGGACGTCGCCCTCAGAGACGAACTCTACGCGGCAATCGCCGCGGCGCCCTCGGCCGCACGGGACGTCGCATAAGGAATCTTTAGCATCTGCCCTTTGGGTCCGTCGTCACGGCGAGGACATGGACTAGCCGCCTTCTTGTGCGATGAGCCGCGACACCTGGTCGGGTTCATCCAACCCGGGGCGGACAAATGCACGGGCTTTCGGGAAGACACGTTCGAGCGACTCACCGAGCCACACCAGATCTGCAATGAACGGCTCGACCTCGACGCGAGTGATTACGCCACGCTCGACGAGATCCAGCCACGCCGCGTGCGAGCGGTCGATCCCGAGCAGCGCCACCTTAGCCGATCCGTCGGAATCGCGAGGTGCGTCCCTGTTGTCCTCGATCTCCTCGACGAGTGCGTGTACCGCACGGTGGACCTTGATCATGATCTGCATGTGAAACCAGCAGATCACCGCGCATGGATCGTGCACGTCGTGCGATGACCATGACCGGCCATGCAGCCACGCGTACGCACGGGTGTGGTACTCGTCGGCGCGCGCCTCAATCGCCTGATGATCTGCCGGCGGCTGTCGCCGACGCGGGAGCTCTTCATGTGGCTCAGCGTCGCGCGTGGCCTCATTCATTTCGTCGATCCACTCCTGCATCCACTTGGGCGGCGGCGGGGGTGCCTCCTCCGGAAGCGGCGGCGCATCGACGACCGCTTTCAGGTGCGGATCGAGCTTGGCTTCGATCTCGGCGACGTCGGCAAACAATCGGCAACGCGCTGTGAACGCGCACGTCTCGCACCATCGATCGCAGTAGTTGAAGACGCCGACGATGAATCCGTCACGAACCTCCATGGGTGACCTCGCGACGATGGCAGGGAGCAACTCGCGTGCCTGACTGGACGAGTGCGTTCGCGCCCCGTGCGCATCGAAATGCAGGGACGTCAGCGCTGCGAGGTGTGAAGGGCATACCCGCGGGGGAACGTCGTTCTCTGAGCGTCCGCCTGCCTTCGACTTCGCTCAGGCCAGGGAAGACGGAGACGACATACTGGGCCGCCTGAAGGCGGTGAGACGTACGGTTACGTGCGGCGGGCGGCGAGGAAATCCAGCAGTTGTTCGAGACGGGCGCGGGTACGGTCGCGGCCGAGCCACGTCAACACTTCGAACAACCCCGGACTCTGCGTGCGGCCGGTGACCGCCACACGCGTTGCGTGAATGAGCGCGCCGGCCTTGATGCCCCGTGCCGACGCGGTGCCGCGTACAGCGGCCTCGACCTGCGCTTCGTCGTATGCCGTTGCCGCATCGAGCGCCGCGACGAGGGCAACCAGATGACCCGCCAGCTCCGGCGACGAGAGATGCTTGTCGACCGCCTCCTGCTCGTATGCCACGGCCTCCGTCAGCAGCGGGCGCGCCTGCTCGACGAAGTCGGTCAGGCGCTTTGCGCGCGGACGCAGCAGCTCGAGCAGCCGGTGAAACGCGGTGGTGTCAGTGACGAGCGGGTGCGACGCGAGCCCCGCGTCGCGGAAGAACGGCCGCGCCGCATCCGCGAGCGAGTCGATCGGCAACCATGCGATGTACTGCCCGTTCATCCAATCGAGCTTCTCGGTGTTGAAGACCGCATTCCCTCCGCTGATGCCCTCGAGCGAAAAGCTCTCGATCAATTCGCGCGTGTCCATCAACTCGCGATCGCCGCCAGGCGACCACCCGAGCAGCGCCAGGAAATTGACCATCGCCGGCGCCAGATAGCCCTGACGCTGGTACTCCATGACGGACGTCGCCCCGTGCCGCTTGCTCAGTCGCTTCTTGTCCGAGCCCAGAATGAGAGGCACGTGGGCAAAGCGCGGCACCGGGGCGCCGAGCGCTTCGAACAGCAGCACGTGCTTCGGCGTGTTCGAGATGTGATCGTCCCCGCGGATCACGTCGGTGATGGCCATCTCGATGTCGTCGACCGCCACTGAGAGGTGATAGGTGGGGTAGCGGTCTGATCGCAGGATCACGAAATCCTCGATGCTGGACCCGTCGAACGCGATGCGCCCATGCACCGCATCGTCGAACGCCGCCCCGGCAGGTGGCACCTTGAATCTGACGGCCCTGGGTGCACCGGTCGCCACGAGCTCACGGCTTCGATCGGGCGACAGCGACAGGCACCTCCGATCGTACTGCCAGGCTTCGCCGCGTGCCTCCGCGCGCTCGCGCTCCTCCCGCAGCCGGTCGCCGGAGCAGAAGCAATAGTAGGCGTGTCCGTCGCGAAGGAGCCGATCGGCTGCCGCGCGATACCTCTCCAGCCGCTCCGACTGAAAGTAGGGCGCATGTGGTCCGCCGACGTCTGGGCCTTCATCCCACGTCAGCCCGAGCCACCGAAGACCCTCGAGGATGCCGGTCACCATGTCGGTCGACGAACGTTCGGTATCCGTGTCTTCGATGCGGAGGATGAACGTGCCTCCGTTTCGACGGGCGAAGAGCCAGTTGAAGAGTGCGGTGCGGGCACCGCCGACGTGGAGGTATCCGGTCGGCGAGGGAGCAAAGCGGACGCGTGGCGCCACAACGAAATTATTTCACGCGCGTCGAACAATACCGTGGTTCACTGACCAAAAGTGAAATCAAGAGTTGCCACAAATGCGCGAGAATCCCCGTAATCGCTAAGGGTTTTTGGCGGTACATCACTTGCTCATCCGCGTGATGCAACCCCCCGACAACCGACGTGTCTGCGATGGCCCAGATCCTCGTCGTCGCTCAGACTCAGAGCCCGGAAAGTTTGTACCCAACATCGTTGCTGTGGCGTGGGGGGTACGATCTCCTGTTCGCGAATGGCTTCGACGCCGCCACTCGCTTGCTCGAGCGTACTGAGCCCGATCTCCTCATTTCGGAAGTGCGTCTCGCTTCCTACAACGCTCTGCACCTCGTGATCCGCAGCCAGCGTACGCATCCGAAGATGCGGTCGATCATCGTGGACCGGGTTCACGATCCGGTCACCGAGATCGACGCGATCAGGGAAGGCGCCGCCTATCTGGTGCAACCGAGCGCCGAGGATCTGCTCGAGTACGTGACGCACCTGCTGGCCGAAACCATGCCGCAGCGCCGTTGGCCGCGCAAGCTGCTCGCCGAGGGTCTCGACGCCCGTGTCGCCCGTCGACCGGCCCGCGTGGTAGAGCTCAGTTACGGCGGGATGCGACTCGAGTTACAGGAAGTCGGAAGGATCCCTTCGCGCTTCCAGATGAAGATCCCGCGCTTCGACATGGTCGTTCGCGCGCGTCCGATCTGGACGCACTACACCTCGGCGGGTTCGCTCTCGTGCGGGGCCGAGTTGTCGGAAGGCAATCCGAAAACGCTCGCGCTCTGGCGCCACTTCGTCGACACGGTGCAGGACATCGCCCCACGTTCCGAACTGCATACATAAGTGATGGTGGTCCGGCTGCCCGCCTACGCCAAGGCTACGGCGGGAACCGTCGTAGCGTTTCGGCGAAGACGGAAGCCGGACATTACGTGCTGGCAGTCTCTGTGCATCGCGCGGCGCGGGGGTTACTCATGCCAGAACGAAGAACCATCGAGCGTGCGCGGAGAGCGAAGCGTGCCGGGAAGGCACCGTCAACTCAGGCAGGCGAATTCGTCCACGAGGAGATCGAGCACGTGCGTGAAGGCAAGCACGGCGCGCGATCGGCGAAGCAGGCGATTGCCATCGGACTCTCCAAGGCACGTCGTGCCGGCGTCAAGCTGAAGCCGCCACGCAAAGGACAAGCGTCGGCGGCCACGAGGAGAAACGCGCGCCAGGCGATGCGCGCGGGGCAGCGTCGCGCGCGCCGCACGTCGGCGACGCGTTCGCGCGCGACCTCTCGTGCGTTGAAGCGCGAAAGCAAGCGAGCGGTCTCTCGGAAGTCGCTCTCCAGGCAGGCGCGGTCGGCGGCGACGCGTCGCCGTCGTCGCGCGCAAGCCTGAGCTCGCCGCGCAGTCTGCCACGTCCCGTCGTCGATCTCGGCGTATGTCGCGGCGACGCAATCGTGTCGTCGATCGTATTGATCGACGACAGATGTCTCGACTCCGTGTCGACGACGGGAGGCCCACCCGCATCGCCAAGTCCCAGTCGGCAGCAGGTTTCTCGGGTCCGGGGTGATCGCGATCACCGGTGAAGACCCGAGCGCGCTTTTCGATGCGCGGCACTCACACTGATGGGCGCGAGTCTTGCTGTGCTCGCGCCGGCGCGTACGTGAAATGGGTCGGGAGGGCCAATCACGCGTGATGTCCTCTGGCGGATGCTCGTCGCGATTCTCTCGACTCGACTTCTAGCCAAACGGTTCCTCCATGACTTCTATTGAGGCTCAGATGGTGCTGGTTCCTGAGATTCGGGAATTCATCGTCGCCAACTTCCTCTTCGGTCGGGCGGAACACGCCCTCGAGGACGACGAGTCGTTCCTTGCGAGCGGCATCATCGATTCCACAGGCGTGCTCGAGTTGATCGGGTTCCTCGAGAAGCAGTACGGCATCACAGTCGAGAACGCCGAGCTGCTGCCCGACAACCTCGACTCGGTGAGCAAGGTGGCGAGCTTCGTTCGTCGAAAGCTGGGTGACTGATGGGCGCGACATCGACGTTCTCACGCGCGGCGCTTCATCTCGATGCGGCGCGCGAAGTGGAACGGATTGCCGAGGCAATCCGTTCCGCGGTTTTCGGCACGATGAAACGGAAAGGCGCGGTGATCGGGGTGTCGGGCGGGATCGACAGCAGCGTGTGTGCGGCGCTCTGCGCGCGAGCGCTTGGGCCCGAGCGCGTCACCGGTCTGCTGATGCCGGAGGCCGATTCCGCTCCCGAGACCACGGACTTCGGCGCGCTCGCGGCCCGAAGCCTGGGTATTCGAACGGTGTTCGAAGACATCACGCCGATTCTCGAAGCCGCGGGCTGCTACAGGCGGCGCGATGCGGCAATCCGGGACGTTGTTCCCGACTACACGCCGGCATGCAAGTCGAAGATCGTCCTGCCGAACATGCTCGCCGGCGACTCCTATCGCATCTTCTCGGTCGTCGTGCAGTTTCCCGACGGCACGCACACGCGAGCCCGGCTCACGAGCGACTCGTATCTGGGGATTCTCGCCGCGACCAACTTCAAGCAGCGGGTTCGCAAGATGATGGAGTACCACTACGCCGACCGCCTGCAGGCGGCAGTGGTCGGCACGCCGAATCGCCTGGAGTACGACCAGGGATTCTTCGTCAAGCTCGGCGACGGTGCCGCCGACCTGAAACCGATCGCGCACTTGTACAAGACGCAGGTCTATCAGCTTGCCGAGTACCTCGGCGTGCCAGACGCAATCCGCCAACGTCCCCCGACGACGGATACCTATTCGCTGTCGCAGTCGCAGGAGGAGTTCTATTTTTCGGTCCCATTCGACACGCTGGATCTCTGCCTGTTCGGCCTGAATCACGGCGTCGCCGCCAGCGAGGTGGCGCCGACCGTCGCCCTCACCTCTGAACAGGTCGAGCGCATCTATCGCGACATCGCGGCCAAGCGCAAGGTCGCCGAATACCTTCATTCGCCGCCACTGCTCGTGGAAGAGATACGAACGCCAGGGAATGTCGAGCATGCCGGAGCGTGAAGCGACGCAGGCGGGCCGGTCAGCCGAGACCAACGTCGCCGGCTTCCTGCTCGGGAACGGCGACCCGCTCGAGACCGCCATCTACTTCGAGCGCGAGCAGTACACCTACAGCGACATCGACCGTGCCGCCAGGGCGATTGCGATACATCTGCGCGACGCCGGCTGCTCCAAGGGCGAGCGAGCCCTGCTCATCGGGACCAATTCGTTTTTCTGGGTTGCCGCATACCTCGGCACGATGCGCGCGGGGCTCGTGTGTGTACCGCTGCCTCCAGGCATCAGAGCCGACGACCTCGGAGAGATCGTCGCGACGGCGGAGCCGATCGCAGCGTGCGTCGAGGCGGGTGCCGGTCTGAGGCACGCCCCAGCGTACGGCGATCTGAACCTCGTGACCGATCGCCGTGTCGAGCATCCGACCGCCCGATCGGTGGCAAATCTCCGCGACCTGCAACAACGCCTCGACGCGAGAGCGGCCTGGTTTCCTCCGATCGCCACCGACGATCTCGCGGCGCTCGTGTTCACCTCGGGCACGACCGGAACATCACGCGGAGTGATGGTGTCGCACGGCAACATCATCGCCAACACGACTTCGATCATCGAGTCGTTGAGGCTGAGCCGCGCCGATCGCATCATGATGGTGCTGCCGTTTCATTACTGCTACGGCGCATCGTTGCTCCATACACACTTGCGTGTCGGCGGCAGCCTCGTGGTCGATTCCCGGTTCATGTACGTCGAGACGATCCTCGAGCGCATGATCGAGTCGGCCTGCACCGGGTTCGCTGGTGTGCCGATGCATTTTCAAGCGCTGCTGCGAAATTCGACGATGCGACGACGGCAGTTCCCGAGTCTTCGATACGTCCAGCAGGCCGGCGGCCATTTGCGGCCGGCCCTGATCGACGAGCTCCGCGCCGCGCTCCCTGCTGCGAGCGTCTTCATCGGCTACGGGCAGACCGAAGGCACGGCGCGGTTGTCGTGTCTGCCGTCGGAGATGCTGGAGGCGAGGCGCGGATCGATCGGGAAAGGCCTTCCTGGTGTGCGTCTCAGCGTGCTGAGCGACGCAGGCCTGCGCGTGTCGCCGGGTGAAGTCGGGGAGATCGTCGCCGAGGGTGCGAACGTGGCGAAGGGCTATTGGCGTGCGCCAGAGGAATCGCGCGCGACCTTTCGCGATGGCCGGCTCTATACCGGCGATCTGGCGACCGTCGACGCTGAAGGATTCATCTACATCACCGGCCGTGCGAGCGATTTCCTCAAGTGCCGCGGCGAGCGGATCGCCTGTCAGCGTCTCGAAGATCGTCTCCTCGAATGCGACGACATCGTCGAAGCGGCAATCGTCGGTGTTCCCGACGATGCGCTTGGGGAAGCGGTGAAGGCGTTCGTGGTCCCTCGAACGCCGGGTGATGACGGCGTCGCGGACCGCTTGCTGTCGTTCTGCAAGTGTCACATGCCGTCGTATCTGGTCCCGAAAGAGGTTGTCGTTCTGAGCACGATGCCGAAGAGTGACGCTGGCAAGGTCGTGAAACGCGCGCTCGGGTCGTACTGACGCTCTTCCTGAGCTCGAGTCGACGCGTGCTACGGCTCGGCGGTCTTCTTGATCCAGGCCGCAAGCAGCGCGCGTGCGCCCGTGCTTTTCTGATCCGGTGCAATCACTTCGAGTTGAACGAGTCGCCCCGAACCGTCCCGGAGAAACGCTCCCTCGATCGCGTACGCCACACCAAGCCAGTCGGCCCGAGACGCATATGACGTGTCGCCAATGGACCCGCGCCGCGACGCACAGGACGACGCGGCAGTCTGAGGTGCAAGGCTGCTCTCATTCCACACGGCCGCCCGCAATGACAGAGTCAGGTCCTGCACCGGAAATGCCGCGGCAACCGCATTCGCGCTCGGTAATCCGGCACACACCGACGGCGAGCCCGGCTCGACGATCCACCCCACGGGGAACGACAGGCGAAGCGGGCCTGCAGGTGTAGTAGCAGGCCACTCGGCGCCTGGCAATGAGGCAGGCGTGCTCGAGATCACGCGCTGACCTTCGAGGCTGGCCAGCGATTCGCGGAGAACGCTCTCGTTGTACGCGATCGTCTCCGCTGAGCCGACATACCTCGCGATCAGTTTTTCCGGACCCAGGTCGAGGATGCCGTAGTTCATACGCGCATCCACGGCGTCGCGATCAGAGGTTCCGCTGGCGCGACCGAGGAGCAGAGGGGCGGCGCCGGCTCGAGACGACGCCTGGCTCTCATGCGTGGTCGCCGCGAATCGTTCGAACGTCTCGGTCGTGACCAGCGTCCGTTCGATCTGGCTCGTCGTCCATGGTGAAACGCTGCGGTCGATCCGCAGTGCGACATCCGCCGTCTGCGAATCGGTTTCGACTCGCGCCCGGATCGGCGACGTGTCGCCCAGCCCTTCCGGCAGGCGCAGCGCGATGCCTTTGCCGTCGATGTTCTGTGGAGCGCCCAGTCGAAGGCGACGGACCGGCATGAGCGACTCGAGGCCATGTGATTCGAGGAACTCCTTGGCCTGATTGATGGGGATGGCGAAACCGATCGACGCATCCGCGGCGAGTCGCATGCGGATCACGCCGACCGCAAAGCCGTCGCGATCCACGAGAGGTCCGCCGCTGTTCCCGGGGTTGACGATGCCGTTGATCTGGATGAACCGTCGCTCACCGCTCTCACTGGCGCGCAGCGCAGCGACCGAGGCGGGTGATGTGCTGATGTCAGGCACGAGATTGGGCGCGACGGCACCGTGGCCGACTTCGACGTCGCGCCCGAACGGAAACCCGAGCGCTTCAACCGGAAGTCCGGGACGGACGATGTCTGAATCTCCGAGCGCCACGTACGGGAGGTTGGTCGCGCCGACGAACAGCACCGCGAGATCGAGTACCGGATCGGTCGAGTGAATCGACGCTTCGAGACATCGTGACGGCCCGCCGCGGGCGATCGAGGTCGCTTGCGAGAAGCAGACGTCAATCCTCGAGACCTTCACCGAGACCGTGGCTTTCATCGGCCCCTTGGTGACCACGAAGTCACTGTTGTTGACTACGTGATCGTTGGTCAGAACGTACCCGTCGGGCGAGATCACGAAGCCGCTGCCGGTTCCCAGTTCGATGCGGTCGCGATCGATGGTCTGCTTGCGGCCGCTATCGTCGACTTCGGCGTGCAGACTCCCGACCAGTCGAATGAATACCGTGGCGTCGGCCGGCATCGCGGCACGCCTGGCCATCGCTCCGCTCTGGCCGAGGACGACGAAGGACGCCAGTATCAGCATGAATCGCATGGTCGCCGTGAATTCACCGCCATGTTAAACGCCGCCCGCCCCATGATCGAACAGACGACTCTTGGAGAAATGCCCCACAGAGTCGATTCAGCGATGTTCTGACGAATTACCCGAATCGGACTTCGCCCGCAGATCGCTATGCTACTGTCGTGATACAAGACCGATAAACCGTTCCAGGAGTCATATAGTGGCCTCATCGACATACATGCGCCATGGCGTCCGCCTGGCTGTTTTGCTCGCGCTGCTCATGATCCCCGCGACCACCCGCACGCAATCGGGCGATTTGCCCGGCATGCCGCCGCTGCTCAACCCGCATGATATCTACGCGGGCATTCGACCTGGTCCGGTCCACCCGACTGTGAAAGATTTCCCAGCGCGCGTGTACGTCCCGAACAGCGGCGACAACACCGTCGACGTCATCGATCCGCACACGTTCAAGATCATCGATCATTTCGACGTCGGCCGGGAGCCACAGCACGTCACGCCGTCGTACGACCTGAAACACCTGTGGGTGCTGAGCGATCTGGGCGACAGCGTGACACACATCGATCCGTCGACTGGTCACAAGGGCGACACGATGCACGTGGACGACCCGTACAACATGTATTACACGCCCGATGGAAAGTTCGCGATCGTCGTGGCCGAGCGCTTGAAGCGGCTCGACTTCCGCGATGCCGCCACGATGAAAGTCGTGGAGTCGGTGAAGGTGCCCTGCCGAGGCGTGGATCACATGGACTTTTCGGCCAACGGCCGGTACCTGATCACGAGCTGTGAGTTCTCGGGTGAGCTGTTGAAGGTGGATGTCGAGGCGCGCAAACTGATTGGGTCGTTGAAGCTCCCGGGCAAGATGCCGATGCCGCAGGACGTGCGGTTGTCTCCGGACGGTTCGACGTTCTTCGTTGCCGACATGATGGCCGACGGCGTCTGGGTGGTCGACGGCGAGACTTTCAAGTCAGCGACCCTGATTCCAACCGGAAAAGGGGCGCATGGCATCTACCCGAGCCGCGACTCGAAGTGGTTCTACGTGTCGAACCGCGGCGAGGGCACCATCTCGCTGCTCGATCCGAAAACGCGGAAGGTGGAAAAGAAGTGGTCGATCCCCGGCGGTGGCAGCCCCGATATGGGCGGCCTGTCCCCCGACGGGAAAGTGTTGTGGCTGTCGGGGCGCTACAACTCGGAAGTCTATGCGTTCGATACGAGCGACGGTCACCTGCTTGCGCGCATCAAGGTCGGGAGGGGGCCGCATGGTTTGTGTGTGTACCCTCAGCCCGGCCGCTATTCACTGGGTCACACCGGCAATATGCGGTAACTCGTAGGGCCGGCTTTCCTGGTCTGAGCGAAGTCGAAGGCAGCCGGCCCACTCATCGTGATTTCCAGCCCGCGATCGAAATGACGTGGCCATTCGGGTCGCGGAAGTCGGCGGCGTAGAGATCGCGCTTCTCATCCGACGTCACCGCCCGAAGCTTGTTCCGGAACGTCACGCCTCGGCTCTCCATCGCCGCGTAGGTCGCGAACACGTCCGGACTCTCGAGTACGACTTCGGTGAACGCCGCTAATCCGGTTGACGGTCCGGCCGGCGGCTTCGCGAGCACTTCGAGCATCAGCAGCACACCGCCGCCATCGAACACCGCGAACTCCTCGTTGATCATCTGAAGCGTCAAACCGACGCGATCGCGATAGAACGCCGTGCTCGCGGCCAGATCGCTCACGCGCAGAATCAGGCGGGTCGCCCGCACGGTCGATGCATCTGATGCGGTCTGCGCGCTCAGTTGCGACGGCGCGAGCGCGGCAGCGAGAAGGAACGTGACGGCAACGAAGGAGATGCGTGTCATGAGGATGCTCCCTTCAAGGCCCAGAAGCCGGTGACCGATTCAATCCGTCGATTGGCGAATACGAACACATTGGTACCGCGGCCGCGCTCGGCGCCATCGGCGGCGCGCACGATCCACTCGGCGAGCACCATGCCCTGACAGTGGCGGATCTCGCCCTCGCGCGTCATGCGCAGCCCGGGCATGAAGCGCTGAGACGCGGCGAGGTGGGCGAGCAGATCGTCGGTACCTTCGATGGCGCTGAAGCGGTCGCGCATGCGGATGTGCGGTGCGACCACGCGCGCGAGTGTGCGGGCGCGGTTGTCGCTGTCGGGATCGGACCATGCACCGAACCACGCATCCACCGTCTCTGTTGCGTTGGCGTTGACTTCGTCGGCCACGACGTTGCCGAACAGCGAGAGTTGGAAGCGCCAGCCCTGGACGTGCTCATCGCGGACGGCGGCATCGACGAATTCGTGTGTCAGATGCAGGCGCGTCGACTCGTGCTCCGCAACCAGACGAATCGTCACGCGCGACGAGCCGGGCGGGATCGGGTTGCTGCTTGCGTAGCCGTAGCTCAGCACGAGTCGGCGAGGCGGGTCGATCTCGAGCACGTCGCCGAACGCTTCGACGCCGCCCGGATATCTGATCAGAAAGCGTCCACCGGGCCGCGCATCGATTGTCGAGCCGGTTCCCCACCAGAGGGCCCAGCGTGCCGGGTCGGTGAAGAAGCGGAAGACGGTTTCCGGTTCAGCGGCAATCACGATCGTGCGATCGAGGCGATGCGGCAAGGTGTCCGGCAATGTCGTGGCGGTCATCTGCGTCCCCGTCGCCGCCGGCGTGGCCCGCGGCGCGTCTGTTCGAGTTCGGCGTGGAGCTTGAGACGCCAGAGCGCATCGCTCCACATCCCTTCGAGCACCTGGCCGACCGGCCCGAGCTCGTCGCGCCGCGCGCGATAGAAGCGGTGACGTCCTTCGGC
>DATFRP010000310.1:0-20494 GCA_035263125.1 Vicinamibacterales bacterium | reverse complement strand
GTTCCCAGCGCATGGACGCGCCGCATCATGATGCGTCCGAATTGTTTGGGAATGTTGGGGTCGAGGTGAATCGCACCGTCGCGAACCTGCGATCCAAGCATGATCTGCATGAACTCGAACGGCGCGCCTGTGGCCCAGGCCTGCGGACTGCACGCCGTCGGATACGGCACCGGAAAGCGACTCACCGATCGGTCGAAGCCGGCAAACGCTTCGGGCAGCCTGAAATTGGAAAACGACGCCGCTTCGATCTGCGCAACGGCGATCCGGTTCGCCTCGTCGCGAAATCCGTATCGCGCGAGGCCGGCTGCGATGATCGCGTTGTCGTGCGGCCAGATCGTTCCACAGTGATACCCGATCGGGTTGAACCCGCGATCGTCGCTCGAGAGCGTGCGGACACCCCAGCCAGAGAACATGTGATCGGACAGGAGATGTTTCGCGATGATCGGGGCGCGCTCCTCTGTAACAATGCCCGACCAGAGCAGATGCCCCATGTTCGAGGTCATCGAGTCGATTGGCCGCTTGTCGCCATCGACGCCGACGATGTAGTAGCCGCCGCGATCGTCGGACCAGAAGTCGCGGTTCACACGCTCGCGCAGGTCATCTGCCTCGCGATCGAGCCGCTTGGCCAGTTCCTCATCCTGGAACATGCGACGTGCCATGCGGGCGACCCTGCGTTTAGCGTCGTAGACATATCCCTGGATCTCCACCGTCGCGATCGGAAGAAACGGGATGCGGCCGTCACTGAACTGGATGCCGTCCCATGAATCCTTCCAGCACTGGTTGCCCAGCCCCTGCGGCGACTTCGTTCCGTACTCGACGTAGCCGTCGCCGTCGCGATCGCCGTAGCGGTCGATCCAGTTGAGCGCGGCGAGCACACGGTTCCACCGCTTTCGAACGAAGTCCTCATCCCCCGTGCTCTGCCAGTAGCGTTCCATGAGAACGAGCCAGAGCGGCGTCGCATCGGTGGTTCCGTAGTACGGACTGTGGGGCTTTTCTCCCTTGACCGTGAGCTCTCCCCCGCGAATCTCGTGAAGGATTCTGCCGGGCTCCTCGTCGCGGAAGTCATCGACCTTTGTGCCCTGTGCCTCACCAAGGAGGTGGAGCGCACCGCGGGCGAGCTCGGGACCCACCGCAATCGTCTGGAGTGCCGCGATGATCGTGTCGCGCCCGAACAGCGTCATGAAC
The DNA here is from genome assembly GCA_035263125.1 of Vicinamibacterales bacterium. GTDB lineage: Bacteria > Acidobacteriota > Vicinamibacteria > Vicinamibacterales > UBA2999 > Gp6-AA40. Next base: position 19,309 of record DATFRP010000310.1, on the reverse strand, counting down.
CACGGCAGCCCGGCAGCGGGCATGACGTAGGGCTCGCCATTGACCTCACCACTGACCCGAAGCGCCGCGAGATCGACGATCGATTTGTTGATGACGCTCGTCAGCAGGGCGTTGTCCGATTCGAATTCCGGGGTCTCCGCCAACCATTTCGCCAGCGGACCCTCGAACGCCTCCTGCTGCTCGCCAAAACCCTGGTGAATGGGCTCGATCGTCCCTTCGTTGCTGCGCAGCGCGACCTCGAGGTTCGCGACCAATCCTTCGCGCGGCTGCAACTCCACGTTCCACACCAGATCGTCCCCTTCGATCCGTGGAGGCGCCTGCGCGATCACGCGCCGATCGCTCGCGTCCACGATCTCGCTCTGCTTGATCCTGATCGTGGTCTCGGCGACGAAGCCGGGCACCTCGTACCCGAAACGGAGAGCGCGATCGTCATGCTTCCGAGTGGTCTTCGCGCTTCGATCGCGCACCACGTCTCTGACTTCGAAGAGATCGGCGAAGTCGGCGCCGCACGCGAGCCTGAGATCGATACGCATCGGATCGGATGACGAGTTCACCGCCACGATCTGCTCGATGACACCGTTGCCGACGAATCGAAGTCGTCTCACCGCCACCGCGCCTTCCCGTTGCCCCAGCGCCGGCAGTTCGGGATTGAAGAGAAAGAACGAGGCGTCGTAGTAGTCGACCACCGCTGACTTGAGCAGCTTGAGCGGCTTGCCGCCGAGTGTCAGCTCCCAGCGGCTCAGGAAGCGCGTGTCGTTGTGGAGAAGGCCTCCAATCGATCCCGGCGGAACGTCGCCGAGGGAGTTGGAGCACATGAAGGTGCGGCCCTCGAGAATTGCGATGCTGTCAGGCCCGAGATCGAGCGGGGGCTTCTTCTCGACGCGCGCACCTTCAGCGGGCCGTGAAGCCGGATACGGATGAAGCGGGTTCGGTCGTTGCGTAGTAGCGGCAGGAGTCGCAGGAGAAGACTTGGTCGTGCTCATGGTTCTGTTTCCCCGGCAGCGTGCAGCTGCGCTCTGGCTGAAGCCATTGAGACCTCGCGAGCAGGAAGCACGCCTGGGAATAGCCGTGTCTCGTATGACCGGCATCGTCGATGCCGGGCATATTGCCGCGCCGGTTCGTGAGGGCCCACGGCGCATCGTGATTCCTCTGACAACCTTCCGACCGTTTTCTGACTCGCACCGTCAGGAATTCTTCAGGTGCGCTCGTCTCATCGCTTGGCTACTCTGCCCGACCGGGGCGCACGGCTTGGCGCCCATCGGAGGCTGGATGACACGCGTGATCTTCTTGTGTGTGCTCGCGCTCGTCGCGAGCGACGCGGCGGCGCAGGTGAAGACCGGAACCATCGCGGGGACCATCGTCGCGCGCGAGGGTGGGCGGCCGATTCCTGATGCCGCTGTCAGCATCGAAGGCACTTCGCTGACGACCGTCTCCAATGGCGTCGGCCGGTTCCGGATCGACAACGTGCCGATCGGGCCGGTCGCGCTGGTCGCGACCGGCACGGGGTTTCTGCAGCTGCGCGTGCCGGCGGTGCAGGTCGAGCCGAACGAAACCACCACGCTGGTGGTCGAGCTCGAGTCGACGCCGAACATCCTCGAACGGGTGCAGGTCACTGCGACCAAATCCGAGCTGAGTATCGGCGACGTCGCGGCGCAGACCGACATCATCGATCGATCGACGCTCGACGACCGCAACGTGCAGACGCTGGTGAAGGCGGTCGAGCACGTACCCGGCGCCGTAGTCGCGACGCAGCTCGGTTCGTTCGAATCGGTGCAGTTCCGCGGGCTTCCCCGCGACGACAACGAGTTCACGAACACGCTGCTACTCGTCGATGGCGTGCCGCAGGTCGACTCGCGCAACTCGGCGCGGACGGTCGGCCTGCCCATTCACGACGCGGCCAACATCGAGGTCGTTCGCGGACCGAACTCCGCGATCTACGGACGCACGGCGATCGGCGGCTCCGTAAACGTGCTCACCGCTTCCCCCGCACCGAGGCCGGAGTTCGGCGTCGACCTCACCGGCGGTCAGTTCGGGCTGGCGAACGTCGTTGCGAAGGGGTCGGGGCCGGTGAGCTCGTGGGGCGGCTACTACGTCTCGGCGGAGAAAGAACACTCCGGCGGCTTCTACGATTCGAAGACCGCCGACTTCGACATCGACAAGTGGTCACTCTTCGGCAAGCTGACGTTCGCACCAGATGCCAGGTCGGCGGGCTTCTTTACGGCGAACAGCGTACGCTCCGACGACAGCACGCCCACCAACGAGCCGTTCATCGACGGACGGCTGCTTCACGAGATCACACCCGCCTTCGATCGGCTCACGAGCTTCAACATTCCCGGTCCGAACTACCATCACGCCGAAGATCGCTTCACGCTGAACTACTCGCGTCAGTTCTCGTCGTGGGCAAAGGTCACCGAGATCTTCGGCTATCGCAACCTGCAGCAGAAGTTCATCGACGATGGCGATTTCATCGGGTCGCCGTTCGATACCGTGGCCCACACCGTGACGATGCTGCCGTTCAGCCAGCAGGCTGATGAAGACATCATCTACCAGGAGTTGCGCGGCGAGTTCACGTCCATGTTTGGACGCGCGAAGAACTCGCTGCTCGTCGGCGGCTCGTACGAGCACAACAGCGGCAGCCTGACCGGCTCGCAATTCTTTTTCACCGAAGAGAACGAGGACGGCTTCACGATCAACTACCTCAATCCGGTGATCCCGCCGCGCAGCGACTGGCTCGTCTTCAATGGCGATGACCGGATCTATCACCTGGGAATCACGGGCCTGTTCTTCCAGGACATCCTCGAGCCGATGCCGCGGCTCGTGCTCGCCGGTGGAGGCCGGTACGATCGGCTCAATCTCGATAACACGCGAAGCAGCGAGCCCAGGATCGAGAATACGTTCGAGGCGTTCAGTCCAAAATTCAGTGCGACCGTCAAACTCGCCGGAGTCGAGGACACCAGCCCGACGACGGTCAACGTGTACGGCGCGTACTCGCAGGCGTTCCTGCCGCCACGCCGGCCGTCGGGGCTCACACCTTCGGATGCCGCCGATCACGTCGAGCCTGAGAACATCGAGAACTGGGAGTTCGGCCTGAAAGGGAGCACGCTCAGGAATCGAGTTTCGTTCGAAGCCACGTACTTCCACATGAACGAAGACGGGGTGGTCCTCGACGTCCGACAGGGTCCGTTCTTCATTCCGACCAATTCCGGCCAGGTGAAATACAAAGGGGTTGAAACGGGTGTGCGGGTGACACCCACGCCGAAGGTCTCGCTCTATACGAACGCGTCGTTCTATCACAACCGGTTTGGCACGTTCGTGATCGAAGACGGGGACGACCCGAGCAACGATGTGACCCTGACCGGCAACCGCCTGGCCATCTCACCCGACTACGTCGTCAACTGGGGCGCGTCGTTCATGCCGATCCTGTCGACGAACATCACGTTCGACGTCAAGCATGTCAGCGACACGGCTACCGACCGGGAGAACACGTTCCTCCTGCCGTCCTACACGATGTTCGACCTCGCGGGGACGTGGCGACACGGCCCGCTTCGCGTCACACTCTCGGCGTTCAACCTGTTCAACCAGGACTACTACTGGAGCGGGGGCAGCGAAACGGTCGATCCGGGCAGTCCACGGCGGGTGATGGTAACGACGTCGGTGCTGTTCAAATAGCTGCTGTTCAGAAGTTCAGGAGTTCAGGAGTTCAGACGTTCCAGGTTCCGGGAACTCGTGAACTTAAAACCCTTGAACTCAGGAATGCAGAAAGACGGCGGAGTCTGACAACTCAGACTCCGCTTGGTCCCAGAGACCGACTAGCGTGGTCGGTCTCTCCGAAGGCAACGTCCGCTTCTCACCCACTTGTCAGAGCACGGTGTCGGCGGTTGCTGAGTTGTGGAGCATGACGCGTGCCTCCGGCCCGATTTGCGTTTTCGGCCGGTTCTCGGGTGTTTCCAGCCATTTCTCGCACGTCAATCCGGAGGGTTGAATCGCGTCGATCCGGAAAACAGGATCGGTTCGCACTCTCGGATCCTTTTGTAGGCGCGTCCGAGGCTTTGCTGATCCTCGGGTGACGACCTGATCGACGCGCACGGACCTTTGATCGACGCGCACAGTGAAGTGCCCGCAGACCTTGACGATCCGGAAGCAAAGCATAAAAATCGTCAAGGCTCGGAAGCGGCAGAATCCGTTTTTCGGGCCATTTTTGTCGCGGGATGGACGCGTATCAGATCGCCCTCATCGTCATCACGCTCGGAGCCGCCGTCGTCAACGGCGCGCTCGGATATGGCTTTTCGTCGATCACCGTTCCGCTGGCGCTCCTCTTCCTCACCAACCGCGTACTCAACCCGGCGCTCGTGCCGATCGAGGTCGCGCTCAACGCGTATGTGCTGTGGGTCAATCGCACGGCGCTTCCGGCGGTCTGGCGCCGGGTGCTCCCGATTGTCATCGGCCTGCTGCCGGGCGTACTCGTCGGCACCGCGCTCGTCTCGAAGGTCAATCCTGGTTGGCTCCGGTTCGGCACGTTCGTCACGCTGCTGCCGCTGATTCTGCTTCAAGCGGCGGGGTTTCGCCGGCCGATCCGATCTGAACGATCAGTGGGATTCGCGTTTGGCGGCGGCGTCGGGCTGCTCTACTCGGTGACGACGATCTCCGGGCCGCCGCTCGCGGTGATGTTGAGCAACCAGGGTCTGGCCAAGCGCGACTTCCGCGCAGCGCTTGGATTCATCCGGTTGGCCGAGTCGTCGTTCACGGCGATGGCGTACTGGTATGCCGGTTTGTACAGCATGCAGAGCATGGCGCTCGTGCCGTTGATCCTGCCGAGCATCGTGATTGGCGTGCCGATCGGCGCGGCGCTGATCCAGCGCATTCGCCCCGAAACGTTCCGTCGACTCTGTATGAGCTTCGACGCCTGGATCGTCGGCTTCGGCCTCTCGACGCTCATCAAAGAGCTGCACCTCGTCGAGAGCAACCTCGCGTTTCTGGTGCTCGCGGCCGTCGGACTGATCGATTCGATGCTGTTGTATCGGTTCTTCACGGTGCAGCTGCCGCAGGTCAAACGCATCGAAGCGCTCGGCGCTGCAGAGGGGGTCAGATCGTGAAATGGGGTCGGGAGTCGTTTGAGTGATTCGTGAAAAAATGACTCCCGACCCCATTTCACGATCTGACCCTCGAAGAGACCATCACGATGACGCCACAACGAGGTCCTTTTTTGCATTTTGAATTCTGCATTTTGAATTGAGGACCGCATGAGCATCAACAACCGTTGGTTTCAGCTGTGTGCCTCGCTCATCGCGATGATCATGATCGCGAACCTCCAGTATGCGTGGACGCTGTTCGTGAACCCGCTGCAAAAGGGGACTGGATGGTCGCTCACCGAGATCCAACTCGCGTTCACGCTGTTCATCTTCTTTCAGACCTGGGTTCAGCCGATTGACGGCTTTCTCATCGATCGACTTGGCCCCCGTTGGTTCATCACCGTTGCCGGACTGCTCTGTGGTCTTGGCTGGGCCGGTATGGGGTATGCCACGAGTCTACCGATGCTTTACGTGCTGTACTGTGCGGCCGGCATCGGCGCTGCGTTCGTCTACAGCGGATCGATCGGCTCGGCGCTGAAGTGGTTCAAGGAGCGGCGGGGACTGGCGGCCGGGATCATGGCTGCGGGCTTCGGCGGAGGCACGTCGCTGTTCATACCGTTCATCCAGCGCATGCTGGCGACCGACGGCTATCAGACGACGTTCCTCGTGACTGGCGTCTTTCAAGGCGTGGTCATCGCCATCGTCGCTCAATTCCTGAAACACCCACCCCCTGCGGCGGCACCGGTCGCGGCCAAGGCCGCGGCCACTCAGCCGATCGGACGCAAGCAGTTCACGACGCTCGAGGTGCTGACGACGCCGCACTTCTACGCGATGTATGTGATGTTCGTCCTCATGGCCACCGGCGGTCTTCTGGTGACAGCCAATGCCGGGCCGATCGCGAAATCGTGGGGACTTTCAGCTGGAGCGCTCACGCTGGCGGCGACGCTCAGCCCGATGGCCAACGGGGCGAGTCGGATCTTCTGGGGCTGGGCCTCAGATCGCATCGGCCGCGAGATGGCGATGATCATCGCATTCGTGCTGCAAGCCATCTGTCTCGCGCTCGTCGTCGTGCTCGGATCGACATCCGCGTTCTGGTTCACGACCACTCTCGTGCTCGTGTACTTCACGTGGGGTGAGATCTACTCGCTCTTCCCGTCAGCATCCGCCGACTATTTCGGAACGACGAACGCGACGTCCAACTACGCCGTGCTCTACACGGCAAAGGGCGTCGCTACTGCGATCGGCGCGCTCGGGTTGGGCGCGTTTCTGTACGAGCAAACCGGGACCTGGGCGGCCGGCTTCTATATCAGCGCGGTGATGGCACTCGTCGCCGCGGTCATGGCCGTGGCGCTCCGCGGTCGTACGCGTCCGGCGGAGGTAGCCGTCCCTGTGCAAGCACCTGCGCCAGCTCGCGCCTGACATACGCCGGGTCCAAGAACAGGACCCGGCCTACACTGCCACTTAGCGCTTAGAGACGGTGTAGGCCGGGCCTGTTTTTCAGGCCCGGCTTCACGTAAGCTGCGCCAACCCGTCAGGACGGCTGAGCGATCACGGGAGAGAACGGCGATGAGGAAACGGAGAAAGGCATCAACCTGGGGGCAACGGAGATGGAAACAGGGGAAACGACAGGACGTCGTCGTGATCACGATTGAGAATTCCCGTTTCCCCCGATTCCACCGTTATCCCCGTGTGTCCATCCCGTCCCCCCTTCTCCCCCGTTGTCTACTCTCAACATCGCTCGCCGACTTTCATAGTACGGCGTGAGCCGCGCTCATGAGCGACCGTGATCACAGGAGAGAACGGGGATGACGGAAAAAACGGAGAAACTTCAACACGGAGGTAACGGGGGAAACGGAGATCAAGAAGAGCGATCTGCGTTTGCCCCGTTACCACCGTGTGAATCGACCTCCGTTCCCTCCCTCGTGTGGCTCCTCCCTCTCGCAGTCGTGGCGTCGATCGGACTGCGCATCGTGACCGACTGGCGTCGCGACCCTGGCGAATCGATTCGCAGGCGTCTGCTCGAGGAAGCCCCCCTCGGAAGCACCTTTGACGACGTCGAGGCGTTCGTCAGGAGAAGGCGGTGGCGTTACGAGATCGGCAGGCAGAGCGGCTTCGCCGACCAGCGAGTCCCAGCCCGCATCGTCGGCGCACAACACATTCAGGCAGATTTGGGAAACTATCGCAACATCCCGCTCCCGCTCCCCACACGCGTCATCGTTTACTGGGGATTCGATGCGAACGGGCATCTCATCGACGTATGGGTCTCGAAGTCGACCAATGTCCTCTGAATCACAAGCGACGCCCGCAGATCGACCCGCGTTGAGGCGCGTGTGTGTCTTCGCCGGATCGAACACCGGCATTCGCGTCGAGTACGAGTCAGCCGCGCGACAACTCGGTGTGACCCTGGCGCTGCGTAAGCTCGGTATGGTCTACGGAGGAGCCCGGGTAGGCCTCATGGGTGTCGCTGCGGATTCGGCGCTGGGTGCCGGCGGCGAAGTCATCGGCGTGATCCCCGCGTGGCTCGTCGCGAGAGAGATTGCTCACTCGGGATTGACCGAGCTCCGCGTCGTGTCGTCGATGCATGAACGCAAAGCGACGATGGCGGAGCTCTCCGATGCGTTCATCGCCCTGCCCGGGGGCTGGGGCACACTCGAAGAGTTCTTCGAGGTGCTGACGTGGGCGCAACTCGGGTTGCATCGGAAGCCGTGCGGGCTCCTGAACGTCCACCGGTACTTCGACTTCATAATCTCGTTTCTCGAGCACTCGGTTGACGAAGGGTTCGTCAAGCGCGAGAACGGGTCGATGATCGCCGTCTCGGAATCGCCCGACGCTCTCCTCGATCGGCTCGTGTCCTCCAATCCTCCATTGGTCGATAAATGGATCGATCGCGCCTCAACGTAGATGAAGCTCCTCGTCATTGGATCGACAGGCGGCACCGGCCGCGCCCTCGTCACGCAGGCGCTCGACGCTGGACATCAGGTCACGGCGCTCGTGCGCAACCCCGACAAGATGTCCCTACGCCACGAGCGGCTGAGAGTGGTCGTCGCAGATGCAGCCAGCGGCGGTCCGCAGCTTGGCGAAGCGATCCGTGGCCACGACGCGGTGATCAGCGCGCTGGGCCGCGGACGGTCATTCAAGGCGGAAGGCCTGATAGCGCGGGCGGTACCGGCCATCCTCGCGGCGATGCAGGCGTCTCAGGTTCGCCGGCTGATTTTCACGTCCGCGATCGGCGTTGGAGATACGATCCGCAATACGCCGCTGCTCTCGCGTCTGTTCATCCGCCTGTTTCTCAAGGACATCTACGCCGACAAGCTGGTGGGCGAAAACGCGATCCGGCGCAGCACCGTCGACTGGACGATCGTTCAGCCTGCTCTGCTGACCGACGGTCCGTTGACCGGTACCTACCGGTTCGGTGACCGGCTGGCCATGAGCGGCATGCCGAAGATCTCGCGAGCCGACACCGCCCACTTCATCCTCAGGCAGCTTGACGACCGTGCTTATCTCGGTAAGGTCGTCATCGTCGCGTACTAGATCGGGGTGGGTTGATAGGGTTGATAGGGTTGATAGGGTGATGGCGAGCCCCATATACAACGCCGACATTTACGACGCCACCGTACCCGAGTCGTTCTTTGGCGATCTCGTGTGGTACCGACGCAAGGCACGCGAGAGTGGCGGACCCGTGCTGGAACTCGGAGCGGGCACGGGGCGCATTGCGCTCAAGATGGCGGAGGACGGCGTCGCCGTCCATGCGCTCGACTGCGATCGTGACATGCTCTCGGCGCCGCAGCGAAAGGCGGCGGCCTCGCCGCAGGTTCGCGATCGAATCGAAGTGGTCGAGGGCGACATGCGCACGTTTGAGCTGCGCGAGCGGTTCGCGCTCATCATCGCTCCGTTTCGAACGCTCCTGCACAACCTGACCGAGGAGGACCATCTCGCAACCTTTCGACGCGTGCGGGCACACCTTCGTCCGCACGGGCGTTTTGCCTTCAATGTGTTCCATCCTTCGCTGGAGTTCATGAGCCAGCATGCCGGTCCCCTCGCCGGCGTCTGGCGTTGGGCCTCGACGTCGGAGAACGGCGACGGCACTACTCTCGTGCGCTCCGACGCCAACCGGTACGATACGGTGCATCGCCGCATCCATTCCCTGATTCGCTACGAGGAGTTCACGACCGACGGCACGCTCGCACGAACGTTCGTGCATCGTCTCGAGCTGTCGTACCTGTATCCGTCTGATATCCGGCGCCTGCTGAGCGAGGCCGGCTTCCGTTCAGTCGAGATCTACGGCGGCTTCGACGAACGTCCGTTCGCGAGAGACAGCGACGAACTGGTCGTCGTGGCCGCTTGCGAGTGAACGGAGTACGACCATCATGCGCGTCGCGGTGCTGAACGACATACACGCGAACCTTCCCGCGCTCGACGCCGTACTCGCGGAACTCGGTGACCAACGGATCGATCTTGTCGCGCTTGGCGGAGACGTCCTGCCTGGCCCGATGCCGCGGGACACACTCGAACGTCTCCGTGCGCTCCGCGTGCCCGTGAGCGCCATCTACGGCAACGGCGAGCTCGCGGTGCTGGCACAACTCGACGCGGCCAATCCGGCCGCCGTGACGTATTGGGGCACGACGTCCGGGGCGCCACTGCCGGAGAAGTATCGAGAGTGGATCCGCTGGACGGCGCGACAGCTGCGGCCTGATGAGGCCGACACGATCAGACGCTGGCCGAAAACCCTTCGGCTCCACATCGATGGCATCGGCGACGCGCTGTTCTGCCACGGCACGCCGTCGAGCGAGACCGACGCCTTCACGCGCCTGACGCCCGAGGACGTGCTCCTGCCGCTCTTCAAGGACCTCGGCGTGTCGCTCGTCGTCTGCGGTCACACGCACATGCAATTCGATCGAATGATCGGCGCGACCCGCGTCGTGAATGCCGGTAGCGTCGGTTGCCCGTTCGGACGAACAGGTGCCGATTGGCTTCTGCTCGGGCCCGACATCGAGTTGCGTCACACCTCGTACGATCTGGAAGCCTGCGCCGCGGTCATTCGCACGACGGCGTTCCCCGGGGCGCAGGAATTTGCCGAGATGAATGTCCTGAATCCACCGGCGGAGGCAGCGATGCTCGAGGCGTTCACGCGGGCCTCGTTCTAGCCACGGAGGGCACAGAGAGTGGGCCACGGAGATCACGAAGGTTTGGGCCACGGAGATCACGGAGAACACGGAGGGTCGGGAAACGGAGATTAGGGCCACAAAGATCACAGAGAACACGAAGGTTGAGGAACGGAGACCATATTTGTGGGAGGTACGTCCTCCGTTTCTCCACTTTGTGTTCTTCGTGATCTTCGTGGCCTGTGATCTCCGTTTCTCTCCGTGGCTCTTCGTGGTGCAATAGGGGGCTGACGGGAGAGAAGACCTGATGCCGACGATCACTGGTGCACACTCGATCATCTACAGCACGAGCGCGGAGGCCGACCGTGCGTTCTTACGGGATGTCCTCGGTCTGCCCAGCGTGGACGTGGGCGGCGGCTGGTTAATCTTCGCGGTACCGCCGGCTGAAGTCGCAGTGCACCCGTCGGAGAAGAACAACATCCACGAGTTCTACCTGATGACCGACGATATCCACACGCTCATCGACGCCCTCTCGAAGCGCGGCATCACGTGCACGCCGCCCCAGGATCAGCGCTGGGGTGTGCTGACGCAGGTGTCGCTGCCGGGTGGCGGGACGATCAGCATCTACCAGCCGCGCCACCCGCGGCCGGTCTGGAAGCAGCCAGGGGGCTCGGCCGCATAGCGGTCCAACAGGCAGCGAGGAATCGACCATGGCATCGCGCACGCTGGAAATCCGCAACCATCTGGACGCCGCCTATCCCGATGTCTTCACCAACGAGGTGATGGCGGCGCTGGGGGCGCTCGCGCCGCTCGACGACGATCGAAAAACGGTGATGGCCGCCCGAATCGCTCGCCGCCGCGCCCGTTCTCAGAAGTCGCAGCGGATCGCGTTTCTCGATCCGACGTCACGCATCCCGCGCACATCGATCACAGTGCAGGACGCGCGCGACGGCCGATTCAGCGGCAGCGAGATCCCGCACGATCTCCAGCGCCAGTGGATCCAGGGCACCGGGCCGGCCGCGCGCCCGAACGTGTCGGTCGAAACCAGCATCCGCAATGTCGCCTACGCGCTGCTCTCCGGCGCAGACGGCTGGATGTTCGACGGCGAAGACGCCCTCGGTCAGGTGTCGACGATGTCGCTCGACAATCAGCGGAATCTGAAGCTGGCTATTCACCGCGATCCGATCTTCCTGAAAACTGCCGAAGGTGTCGCCGCAGAAATGAATCAGTGGGCGAACGGTTTCTTCGGCAGGCCGACGATCCGCGACTGGCGTGCGCAGCTCGATTTCACCACCAAAATCTTCCGTCCGCGCGGCCTGCACCTCGACGACCGCCACGTGCGGCTCACCGGCGGCGGCGGCTTCTCCGCCTCAATCGTCGACCTCACGCTCTATCTCGTGAACAACCAGCAGCAGCTCCGCCGAACAGGATGCTCGCTGGTGTTATACCTCCCGAAGATTCAGACCGCCGAAGAGGCCGCGCTCTGGAACGACATCATGAGCGTGCTCGAGCAGCATCTCAATCTGCCTGTCGGCACCATCAAGGTCTACGTGCTCGTCGAGCAGATCGAAGCGTGCTTCCAGCTGATGGAGATTCGCGCCGCGCTCGGCCTGCACTTCGTCGGCTTCAACACCGGACGCTGGGACTATATCAACAGCGTCTCGGATGCGGTGGCGTGGGACCCGTCGTTCATCAATCCCAACATCGACACCATCACGATGACGTACGGCTACATGCGGATCTACGAGGACCGCGTGCGGCGCGCGGTCAACACTCCTGACCGCAACGGCCGATTCGCCTTGTGGCAAGGCGGGATGGAGCCGAACATCCCGGTGGGCTCAGAGGCCGGCGTCACCAACGGCATGAAGCGAGCCGTCGCTGGCGCCGAGCGGGAGCAGCGCGAGGGCGCAAGCGGCAAGTGGGTCGCGCACTGGAAGATGGTTCACATCGTCCGCCCAGTCTGGGAAAAGGCCGGCGAGGCGAATCAGCTCGGGCGCGGCTTTCCCCGGCTCACCTACACGACCGCGGACGCCGACGGCCTCACGCTGCTCGAAGACGCTCCGCGCACGATCCGTGGCGCGCGCGATCTGCTCAGCGTCGCGCTGCAGTACGGCAACGCGTTCGGCCAGGGTCTCCAGGCGGCAGCGCTCAAGCCGGCCGACTTCTTCGGCAACGAAGACGTGCTGTATCTGATGGAAGACATGGCCACGGGCGAGATCCGTTTGAGCATTCTGTGGGAATGGCTGCACAAGGGCGCCACGCTCACGGCCGACGATCCGATCGGCGTCAAGGCCGGCGACCGCTTCACCCGTGAACTCTTCGCGCAGCTCCTCCGCGAGGAATACGACAAGCTGCTCAAAGCCGGTAACCGCGACGTCTACGACGTCTCGAAGACGACGACGCTGCCGATCGCACGCGAGATCGTCGAGGCCTACGTGATGGACGAGACCAAGCTGCCGTGGTACATCGACCTGCTCAATATCAACCTGAATAACTTCGATCTCATCGAAGCGAAGCGCCGGATCGCGCTCCTGACGGAGGCGTTCAGGAAGGATGGCACGCGGCTCACGGAGAATCTCGATTTTGCGGCAGTGTCGGCGTAACTCGTCGTGTTTGGGTACGCCGGGCGTCCGTTGGCTCGACCTGCCCCCGCTGTTCCCCGACGTTCTGCGTTAGGATCTCCCCCCATGAAGAAGCTCCTCGCCCTCGCTGTCGTCGTCGCCCTTGCCTCCATCGGGGTGAGCGCTCAGTATTCACTGACCGTCAACAGGGATCGCCTCATCAACGCGCAGAACGAGCCGCAGAACTGGCTCCTGATGAACGGCGACTACGGCTCGCAGCGCTACTCGAAGCTCACGCAGATCAACCGCGAGAACGTGAAGAACCTGCGCATGGTGTGGGCGATGGCGCTCGGCGGGATGCAGGACGTCGGGCAGAACGGCCCCGAGAACGAAGTCAATCCGCTCATCGACAACGGCTACATGTACACCAGCGACGGCTGGGGCACGATCTACAAGATCGATGCGCGCAACGGCTCGTTCGGCAAGTTCGTCTGGGTCGCCGATCCCGGCGTGCAGCATGAAGGCAACACCTCGCGCACGCGTGGCATCGCACTCTGGGAAGACAAGGTCATCGCGAACCTGCCCGACGGCCGTGTGATCGCGGTCAACCGCGAGAACGGCGAGATCGTCTGGGACAAGAAGATCACGACGAAGAACGAGTTCGGCAATCAGGAGCGCTTCCTCACGGCGCCGCTCGTCGCCGACGGCAAGGTCCTCATTCAGAACGGCGCGGGCGATGGCGGCACGCGAGGATGGGTCGCGGCGCTCGACGTCAAGACCGGCAACGAGCTCTGGCGCTTCTACACCGTCCCCAAGCCTGGCGATCCGGGCAGCGAGACCTGGAAGGACGATCACAACGCGTGGAAGACCGGCGGTGGCGGCATCTGGCAGACCGGTTCGTACGATCCCGCATCGAATCTCTACATCGTCGGCACCGGCAACCCGTATCCGATCTACGACCCGCAGTTCCGTCCGGGTGACAACCTCTACACCAACTCGGTCGTCGCGCTCGATGTCGCCACCGGCAAGCTGGCCTGGCACTTCCAGTACACGCCGAACGATTCATGGGACTACGACGAAGTCGGCGTGCACATGCTGTACGACGTCACCATCGACGGCAGAAACCGCAAGGTCGTCAGCCACTTTGCGCGCAACGGGTTCTTCTACACCCTCGACCGCACGAGCGGCCGTTTCATCAAGGCCGAGAAGTACGTGAACGATCTGAACTGGACCAAGGGTATCAACCCGGAGACCGGCAGACCGCTCGACTACAACCCGAAGCTCGATGTGCAGATCTACAACCCGGAGGCGCGCGCGCTGCGCGGCGACGGGCAGAAGCGCACCTGCCCGACGTGGCACGGCGGCGTCGCGCACCAGCCGCTCGCCTACAACCCGGTGAAGAAGATCGCGTACGGCGTCGGCACTGAAGGCTGCTTCAGTCAGAACGGCGCTGCGGTGGCATCGAGAGGCAAGGACGGCGGGGTCGACACCAAGGGCAGCCAGCCGCGCCAGTACAGCAGCGACCTGTACTACGGATCGGTCACGGCGTTCGACGCCGTCGGTCACAAAGTCGTCGCGAAGGCGGTGACCGACATCGAGGTGCGATCGGGCGTCACCGCAACCGCGGGCGGTCTCGTCTTCACCGCATTGCAGGATGGCTGGATCGTCGCCTACAACGACGAGACGCTCGAAGAACTGTGGCGCTTCAACGTCGGCACGCCGCTCAAAGGCGCGCCGGTCACCTACGCGATCGGACCGAAGCAGTACCTCGCCGTGCAGGCCGGCGGCCGGCATCTGCATCCGGTGAACTGGGACAAGCTGGAGAACTCGAGTTATCTGTTTGTGTTTGCACTGAACTAAGGAATCAGGAATCGGGAATCAGGATTCAGCCCTGGGCAAGGTTCCAGGCTAGCGCAGGCCTGCTTCCTGCTTCCTGCTTCCTGATTCCTGTCCGCCCTCGATCCTCAGGTCCACCATCAGATCCAACGCAACCGCTTCGAGCGCGGCGCGAAGCGCGTCGGGCGCGAGTTGTGGCGGCGTGCGCAGGCGCGCGCGGCCGCGGAACAGGGCGTCACCGGAATCGGGTGCGCTCGTGATCTCCGACTCGAACTCCTCGATGTTGACGCCGCGCTCGGCCAGCACACGCGAGATCTCGCGGACGATCCCTGGACGGTCGTGCCCCACCAGCTCGAGACCGATCGCTCTGAACTGCACCTCCGGTTCCTCGGCGCCCGCTTCGACAACGACCGTGAGTCCATGGAGTGCGGTCAGCGCCTTGGCCAGATCCCTGGATTTCGCCGCGTCGGCGGTGACGCGCAGGATGCCTGCGAACTTGCCGCCGAGCCGAGCCATGCGGCTCTCCTCCCAGTTGGCGCCGACGGCAAGCACGACTTCCGAGATCTCCTCGACGATTCCCGGCTTGTCTTCGCCGACGATGGTGATCACGAGCGATGTGTGCATAAGAAGGAATCAGGACTCAGGAATCAGGAATCAGGAATCAGGGCTGAGCAAGGTCCAAGGTATCAGGTATCAGGGTTTGACCTGCGCCCTTATTCCTGGTCAAGCCCTGATTCCTGAGTCCTGATTCCTGATTCCTGCTCAGAGTCCGCGCCGAAACTCCCGAGCGCGGCGCCCTCATCGTCGTAAATCTCGAACACCGTTCCGAGCCTGGTGATGTCCATGAGATGATCGCTGTGCTGCGTGAGGTGCAGGAGCTTGATCGTGCCGCCCCGCTGACGCGCGGACAGATACTTGCTCACCAGCATTCCGATTCCCGCGCTGTCGATGCGGGTGATGTCTTTGAAGTCGAGCACGATCTTCACGTGTCCGGCCGCGACCAGCCTGTTCACCGCGTCGCGGAACATGAGATCGCCGTCTTCCAGTTCGAGACGGCCGGTAAGTCTCAGGATGGTCACGTCGCCGTTCTGCTCTTCGGAAATCCGCATGCGGGGCGTCACAGTCGGCTCCCCTCACTCCAGATACTTGACGAAGATGACTTCATTCCGTGATTCGTTATAGATCAATTCGTCGACCAGCGACCGGGTCATCGCCAGGCCGAACCCGCCGGGACGCAGCCCCTTCTGCTCGCGCACGATCAGGTGACGGATCGGATCGTCGACAGGGTTCGAGATCGCCGCGTGGCGAAGGCCGTCGATGTCGAATCCCTCACCTGGATCCTGAATGCGATAGAACAACATCTTCTTCGCCCGAACGCAAGAGATGCGAACCTTGCGGTTCGGATCGAACTTGCCTCCCCACTCGATGGCGTTCGTCAACAGCTCACGGAACGCCTGCGCGACCGCTTCACGCACGTCCTCGGGCAGCTGCGCATCGAGGTGCATGACGAACGACTGGATGCGTTCCACCATCTCGAGCGTGCACGGCGCGACCAGCTCCAGCCACTCCGGCCTCGCCGACACCACCTCGAACGAGAGTGCCGTAGCGGGCCCGACCGCATCGTTGACGACGTCGATGATCGTACTCGGGGGGAACGGCTTCCGCAGGTAGCGATAGGCCTGGCGGCGGACCGACTCGAGCAGTGTCTCCGAGGTATCGTCGGCGGTCATCATGATGACGAGGGGCGGTGCCGCGAGTGCGCGTGCCCGCGCGAGCACGTCGAGGCCGTTCATGCTCGGCAGCCCGATGTCGAGCAGCACGATGTCGAACCTGCGGTCCTCGAGCAGGGCGAGCGCTTCGGGGCCGTCGCCTGCCGTGTCGACGAGATGCCCGGCCCCTTTCAGGAGCGCCGACAACGCCAGTCGGAGCGCCCGATCGTCGTCAACCAGAAGAATGTTGCGGCCGTCTGCGGGTTGGCCCATCTCTCACCCTTCAAGGATGCTCGTAGTGTACTTTGAGGGGCTAGGGCATGACCGCACATCACCCGGATGGAGACATCGGAGCCGGCAGCCCCCAACAGCTGATTCTCTACGAAACGGCTCGGGCGCTGGCGGGATCTCCGACGCTCGAGGACGCCTCGCCACGCATGCTCGAGGCAGTGTGCCGCGCGCTCGGGTGGCAGTGCGGCGCAATCTGGGAAGTGAATCGTGCGCAAACGCTGATGCGCTGCGCCGGTACTTGGCACGCCGCGGGTCAGCTCCTCGACGAGTTCACCGCCACCACCGAGGCGTCGACGTTCGAGCCGGGCGTGGGCCTGCCCGGGCGGGTATGGGAGCACGGGCAGCCGTCGTGGATTCCCGACGTCACGGAGGACCCGAATTTCCCGCGCGCGTCGGTCGCCGAACGCGTCGGCCTGCACGCGGCGTTCGCGTTGCCGATCATGCAAGGGCAGCGGGTGCAGGGCGTGCTCGAGTTCTTCAGCCGCGACATCCGCGAGCCGTCGCCGGATCTGCTCGCGATGATGACCGCCGTCTGCAGCCAGATCGGGCTCTTCCTCGAGCGGAAACGCGCGAGCGACGATCTCGATCGCTTCTTCACGCTGTCGCTGGATCTGTTCTGCGTGGCCACGTTCGACGGCTATTTCGTCCGCGTGAATCCGGCGTGGCAGACGGTGCTGGGGCTCGAAGAGGAGGAGCTGCGATCGACGCCGTTCATCGACTACGTCCATCCCGACGATCAGCAGGCAACGACCGACGCCATGTCGGCGCTGATCAGCGGCGCGCACGTCATCGACTTCGAGAACCGCTATCGCGCCAGGGACGGATCGTACAAGTGGCTGCAGTGGTTCGCCGCGCCGTTCATCAGGCAGGAACTCGTCTACGCGGTCGGACGTGACATCACCGAACGGAAGGCCGCGCGCGATCGACTGGCGCAACTGGTCGAGGAGCTCGAGGTGGCGCGCACCCGCGCCGAGCAGGCGACCGTCGCGAAAGGCGAGTTCCTCGCCAACATGAGCCACGAGATCCGGACGCCGATGAACGCCATTATCGGCATGACCGATCTCGCCCTGCAGACGAGGCTCACACCGCAGCAGCGCGAGTACATACGCACGGCGCGTGAATCGGCGGAGGCGTTGATGACCATCATCAATGACATCCTCGACGTCTCCAAGATCGAAGCACGCCGCCTGACGCTGGAACGGGTGCCCTTCATGGTGCGCGACACGATCGAGGACAGCGTCAAGCTGCTCGCGCCGCGCGCCGATCAGAAGGAGATCGAGCTCTCGTGCCGCATCGCACCCGACGTGCCGATGATGCTGATGGGCGACCCGGGGCGTCTGCGGCAGGTCCTGTTGAATCTCGTCGGCAACGCGGTGAAGTTCACCGACAGCGGCGAAGTCGGCGTCGACGTCAGCGTCGCCGAGCGGACCGACGATGATGTGATGCTGAAGTGCACGGTGCGGGACACGGGCATCGGCATTCCCGAAGACAAGCGATGGGAGATCTTCGGCGCGTTCGTGCAGGCCGATACATCGACGACCCGCCGTTACGGCGGGACCGGTCTCGGCCTCACGATCTCCGCTCAACTGGTCGAGATGATGGGCGGGCGGCTGTGGCTCGAGAGCCAGCCGGGCACTGGCAGCCAGTTCCACTTCGTCGCGCGATTCGACGTGCACGCCGATTCCGCGGACGCCACGCCGGCACTCCCGTTCGACCTGCGCGCGCTTCGCGCGCTCGTCGTCGATGACAATGCGACCAACCGCCGGATCCTGACCGAGATCCTCGAGAGCTGGCAGATGACGGCTGCCGGCGCCGACTCGGCACGCGCGGCGCTCGAGGCGCTGCGGACGGCGTTCGATGCCGGCAATCCGTTTCAACTCGTACTGACCGACGCGCTGATGCCGGACGTCGACGGGCTCGCGCTGGCGGAACAGATCGTGACTCACGATCGCTTCAACACCGTGAAGATCATCCTGCTGACGTCGGCGGGGGCCCCCACCCTCAGAGGACGACGTGCGGCGCTCTTCGCCGGAACGCTGATCAAACCGGTCAAGCAGTCGGATCTGCTCGATGCGATCGTCACCGCGTTTGCCGGTCCGGCCCCACCATCGCGCGAGCGGGCGAAGGAGCCGCGGCGATCGTCCGGCCGCTCCGTGCGCGGCCTGCGCGTGCTGGTCGCCGAGGACAACGCGACCAATCAGAAGCTGATCGCGGCGCTGCTCGATCAGCGCGGACATCAGGTCACGATCGTGACCAACGGGCGACAGGCGGTCGAACGCGCCCTTCAGGAGTCGTTCGAGCTGGTGCTGATGGACGTGCAGATGCCGGAGATGAGCGGACTCGAAGCAACCGAGGCGATTCGCGCCTCCGAACGCGAGACCGGCCGCCACCTTCCAATCGTCGCGCTGACGGCTCGCGCGATGGCGGGCGACCGCGAGCAGTGCATCGCCGCGGGAATGGATGCGTATCTCTCGAAGCCGGTGCGGGCCGAGGAACTGTTCGCGGCGATCGATTCCCTGATCGAGATCCCTGCGAACGACGCCGCCGCGTCAGCGGCAGCCGCCCCTGGCCATGCGACGTCGATCGACCCTGCCGCACTGTTGGCCGGTTTCGGCGGACGATCCGATCTGGCGGTTCAAGTGATCGACGTGTTCTTTGTCGATGCACCGGGCATGCTGACACGTCTGAAGGAAGCCGCCGGGTCCGGGAATCTCACCGAGGTAGCTGCCGCGGCGCATGCG
>DATFRP010000309.1:0-3144 GCA_035263125.1 Vicinamibacterales bacterium | reverse complement strand
CTACTTGTGCTTCTCGAGCGCTGCGGCGGCCGCGTCGACGAGGGCCGCTTCACGGTCGAGCGCGTTGGCAACCCGCGTCACCTCGCGCTCGGCTTCGGCGTATGACTTCTGCTCCAGCGCCTCACGCACACCGGGGATCGTCTTCACCGCGTAGCCGGTGTAATACCCGGGCGCATACAGCAGATGCCGGTACCACGGCCTCCTGGGCAATCCGTCTGCATCGATCAGCTGCCGCTCGCTCTGAATGAGACGTGCATTCACAGCCGCGATCGTCTCGGGTGAGAGCGTTCCGCGTGACCCGTCGAGCGCCTTCTTGAAGCGATCGGCGGCGCGCGTCAAACCGGTCGCGGCGTTCTCGAGCGGGGCGAAGTTGATCGCGGGCGGCACCGCTTCAACTTTCGGCGTCTTCTGCGGACGTCTCGGATCGACGATCGCGTCGAACGCACCTTCCTCGACCTGATGGTTACGCTCGCGCACCGAGTCCTGCTGTTCCTTCAGGAGCGCCTGCAATTCCCTGACGTAGGTCTGCACCGTATCGGCGAGGTTGGTGAACTGGAACGGCAGCACGTCGGCGTCAGCCGTCTTGATCACGAGCGTCCCGACGGTCTGCGCCAGCGCACGGCCGTACGCGAAGTCGGTGTCGAGGAACTTCGTGAAGTGATAGTAGTCGTCGTAGATCGAGTGGTAGATGCCTTCGCTCGAGTCGAGTCCGGCGAATCCGACATTGAGCGTCGGCACGCCCGTGTGCTGCAGGAACGCCGAGTAGTCCGAGCCCGACCCGAGCGCGCCGATGCGCAGATCCTGCCGCGAGCGCGCCTCCGCCCGCTCGGAGGGAGGGCCAGTGACGATCGTACGCGCCTGCATCCGCTTCCACACCGAGTGCTTCGTCTGCGGATCTTCGACGTCGCGGGCGACGGCGTTCACGAGCGACTCGAGCGCATGCGACCCGCCTACGCTCAGAAACCCGCGGCCATTGCCGTCGGTGTTGATATACAACGCGGCTTTGTCGCGAAGCTCCGAGTCGTGGTCTTCGACCCATTCCGTCGAGCCGAGCAGCCCCTGCTCCTCGCCATCCCACGCGGCATAGACGATGGTGCGCTTCGGGCGCCAGCCGCGCTTCACGAGCTCGCCGAGTGCGCGCGCCTCTTCGAGCTCGGCCGAGACACCACTGACGGGATCCTGCGCCCCGTTGACCCAGGCATCGTGATGGTTGCCACGGACGATCCACTCGTTCGGGTAGGTCGATCCCTGGAGACGTGCGATTACGTCGTAGGCGCGCTTGAGGCTCCAGTCGAACGCGAGTTTCACGTGCACGCGAGCGGGACCGGGCCCAATCCGATACGTGATCGGCAGCCCGCCCCGCCAGTCCGTCGGCGCCATCGGACCGCCGATCGCGGCCAGCAGCGGTTGCGCATCGCCATACGAGATCGGCAATACCGGGATTTTCGTGAGCGTCGTGACCTCCTTGAGGTCGAGCCGCTTCGCCGCGGCCGTCGCGCCGATGCCGGGTGTCAACGGATCGCCAGGATACGTGGGCATGTCCATCACGCTGCCGCGCTGAACACCGTCCCGGTTCCGCATCGGACCGTCGGGGAACACCCCCTCGACGAAATAGCCGTCGTCACGCGGATCCGAGTAGATGAGACAGCCGACCGCCCCGTGCTCGGCGGCCACCTTCGGTTTGATGCCGCGCCAGGACGCGCCGTAGCGCGCGATGACGATCGCGCCTTTCACCGAGACGCCGAGGCGTTCGAGCTGTTCGTAGTCCGACGGACGGCCGTAGTTCACATACACGAGGGGACCGGTGACGTCGCCGTCGACCGAGTACGCGTTGAACGAGGGCAGCTGCTCGTTTCTCTGCGAGGATGTGGGATCGACGGTCAGCGCCGGTTCCTCGAGTGACGCCTTGAATTTCGAGGGCTCCAGCAGCTCGACCACCCGTTCCTTCGGTGTCGGGAAGAGGACATCGTAGGTCTCGATCTGCGCGTCCCATCCCCACTCCTTGAATCGAGCCAGAATCCACTCGGCGTTCTGCTTCCCGTACGGCGAGCCGAGATGATGGGGGCGGGCCGACAGCAGCCGCATGTACTCGCCGATGTTCCTGGCGTCGGTGAGACCGCGGAAGGTCACCTCCCAGGAGGGTGTCTGCGCCGAGACCCCGAGGGAGAGGATTAGAAGCCACACGAACACGAGAAGTCGTTTCATCCGTACCCGCCCTACACTAGAATTCGTCGCGGAATGCGCGATCGAGTAGCCGCGATCTTACTCTTGGCTTGGGCCGCTGCATTGAACGAATCGCAAATCGTGGCGCTCACGCGTGGCTTCTTCTGCATCCAGATAGAGAGCGAGAAAGCACCCGACGGCAATCTCTGGGGCTGGCTCCTGGTACCAGAGGTTCGACGATGACGATCACAGGGCGAGCGGCCGCAGATCGAGAATCGAAAGTGCGGCCGCGAGTCTCGCCGAAGCCAACGGCGAAGGCGGACCTCCTCGTGCTGGGAATCGCAGCCGCTCTCGCGACGATCGTCCTCGGTGCACAGCAGACACCTTCGCCGCCACTCACAGCGGCGCAGGCTGGCTCTGGTCGCGTCGTCTACGACGCGCGATGTGCGAGCTGTCACCAGCCGGATCTTCGCGGCGGCGGCGAAGCGCCGTCGCTTTCGGGCGCTGGCTTTCGATCGCGCTGGCTGACCCGCAGTCCCGAGGAGCTGACCGCGTACGTGCAGGCGGCCATGCCGCCGACGGGTGCGAGGCTCAGTGGCGTCGACGCGATCAACGTCTCGGCGTTTCTCATCACGACGAACCGCACGCCCAGCGGCGTGCCGGCGCCCGCCGCCCTTGCACCTCCGGCGGCGACGGTCACCGCGAAGCCGGCCCCCAAACGCGGGCTGACGGTACTCGGGCACATCGACAACTACGTGCCGGTGACCGAGGAGATGCTCAAGAACCCGCCGCCGGGCGACTGGCTGATGGCTCGTCGCACGTATCAGGCGTGGAGCTACAGCCCGCTCGATCAGATCACACGCGCGAACGTCGCCAACCTGCGTCTCGCCTGGATCTGGGCGATGAATGATCAGGATGGCGCCAATCAACCGATGCCGCTCGTGCACAACGGCATCATCTATCTCGTCGGAACGGGCGGGA
>DATFRP010000308.1:0-7313 GCA_035263125.1 Vicinamibacterales bacterium | reverse complement strand
GTCACCTCGTTGCCGGAGGAGGCGGCGGCGCACGCGGACACCATCTTCTGCGGGCCGGGCGAGGACACCTGGCCGGCGTTCCTCGCCGACTTCCGGGCCGGACACCCGGCACCGAAATACACCTCGACCGTGCGTACCCTGGCCGGCCTGCCGCCGATCCGGCGCGACCTGATCCGGCGGGAGCGGTACCTGGTGCCGAACTCCCTTGTGGTTTCCCGCGGCTGCCCGCACGTCTGCGACTTCTGCTACAAGGAAGCGTTCTTCGAAGGGGGGCGGACCTTCTACACGCAGACAGTCGATGAGGCGCTCGCCGAGATCGACCGCCTTCCAGGCCGCCACCTGTATTTCCTCGACGACCACCTCTTCGGCGATCGGCGGTTCGCCTCGGCGCTCTTCGACGGCATGCGCGGCATGGGCCGGCTCTGGCAAGCTGCTGGCACCGTCAATGCCGTGCTGGCACCGGGGCTGCTCGAGCGCGCGGTCGATGCCGGGCTGCGCAGCCTGTTCGTCGGCTTCGAGTCGCTGTCGACGGCGAACCTCCTCGAGCAGCGCAAGTTTCAGAACCTTCGACGCGACTACACGGAGGCGATCCGCCGCCTGCACGATCTCGGCGTGATGATCAACGGCAGCTTCGTCTTCGGGATGGATGCCGACGATGCATCGGTCTTCGAACGCACCGTCGCCTGGGCGATCGAGCAGGGCATCGAGACCGCTACCTTCCACATCCTGACCCCGTATCCAGGCACAGCGCTTCACAAGCGCCTCACCGCCCAGGGGCGCATCATGGTTCACGACTGGGATCTGTACGACACGCGACATACCGTCTTTCAGCCGGCCCGCATGTCTGCAGACGAACTCGAGCGTGGCTACTGGCGCGCGTATCGCGACTTCTATCGGTGGGGATCGATTGCACGCGGTGCACGCGCGCACGGAGAGGTCGTATCAGGCCTGCGGCATTTCGCGTACGCCGCCGGATGGAAGAAGTTCGAGCCGCTATGGGATCTCGTCATCCGGGCAAAGCGCGCGGGCATGATGCTGCCGGTGCTCGAGACGATCCTTAGCGAATTTGGGAAACGGCCCGCAGATCGCGTCGTCGCAAGTCCGCCTGAAGGCGGACACTACGACGTCCGGGACGTACGTAGTGTCCGGCTATAGCCGGACCTTCACCGTTTATCGACGACGACCTTCCCGCCCTTCACCACGACCTTCGTCTTCAGCCAGTTCCAGTAGCCCTCGAGCGGATCGCCATCGAGCAGCAGAATGTCGGCGAGCTTGCCGGCTTCGAGCGTGCCGAGCTGATCGCCCATCTGAATGTAAGAGGCCGTGTTCGGTCCCATGATCTTGACCATGTCCTTCATCGAGAACATGAGATTGAACGACTTCAGCTCGTGTTCGAGTCCGGCTTTCGGCTCGTACGTGGTGTCGGTGCAGTAGCCGAGCATCGCACCCGCATCGAAGACCGTGCGCGCATTCACCGGCATGTAGCCCGCTTCTTCGCCCAGACGGACACCGCCGACGATCGACTGCGGCCAGTCCTTGCCATCACGGAAGCGAGGTTTGTTGTCGTCGGCAAAAACGCCGAACACCGGTGCGCCGAAGCCGATCGTCGCCAGGATCTTCGTGCCCGAGGCCGCGAGCTTCTTCGCATCCTCGACGCTGGTGAAGTCCTTGTTCGGCAGATGCACGAGGAGAGGGACGCCGGCATCGACGGCAGCCATCATCGCGGGTGTGCTCACGGCATGCACCTGGATCAGCACGCCGGCCTTCTTGCCCTCATCCACGACGGCCTTGAGGACCTCCATCTCCTGCGCGGTGGGGCCGGGCACGGGGGTCAGCGCGATCTCGCCGGTGAACTTGACCCCCATCGCCGCCATCTTCCGAATCTCGGCCCGGGCCGATTCGGGCGTGTGCTGATTCAGCCGCAGCGCGCCCGACGGGATGATGCGCGGGCCGTTGATCTGGCCAGACTCGATGCGATCCCGCAGCGTGATGTTGCCGTCGGCTGGACCGCCCGCCGAGAGCAGGGTGGTGTAGCCGGCTTCGAGCTGCGCCTGCATCTGGGCCTTTTCCATCGGCCCGGTGTTGAAATGCCGATGCGCGTCGATGAATCCCGGCATGGCCGACATCCCTTTGGCGTCGATCGTCGTGCCGCTGACGGTCGCCGGCTTGCCCGCTGTCACCGACACAATCTTTCCGCCACGGACGACGATCGATCCGCGCTCGATCACCGCCGCATTGGGGCCGATGATGCGCGCGTTAGTGATCGTGAGGTCCTGCGCAGCGACCGGGGTCAGCGCGCCGAGCGTGAAACAGGCCAGAAGCGTGAGAGTGTGTCGTGTCATGGTGCCCAGAGTATAGTGTGTCGGTCTTGCGTGCCGCTTCGCCACGAAGGAACACGGAGAGTTATTAGGCCACGGAGATCACGAAGAGCACGGAGATCACATGGTTGAAGAAACGGGGGGTCTCCGTTCCTACTTCGTGGCCCTTGGAGGAGAGATCACATGAAGAAGATGTTCGTGACGATGAGCGCCTGCCTTGTGGTCGCCATCTGTGTTGCCGTTGGAGCGCACGCACAGGCCCCGGCGCAGGCACCAGTCGCGCCCGCGCCGCCGAGCGGCATCGTGGTGGCGATGCCGAACTACGTGTCGATTCCGCTCGAGATCACGGTCAACAAGCCGGCCGCGGAAGTCTGGAAGCGCATCGGCAAGTTCTGCGATATCGGCGAGTGGTTCCAGATTCCGTGCATGATCACGGCCGGGAAGGACGGCGAGTACGGCGCCGTGCGTTCGGTGGCCAACGAGGTGCTCGTCGCAAAGACCGAACTGTCGTACACCTACACGCAGCCGGTCCGTGAAGGCCGGCCATACAACCTCTATCACGGCACGCTCGAAGCGCGTCCGGTGACCGCGACGACGTCGAAACTGATCTACACGCTGATGTTCGACAATTCGATGCTGGCCGACGATGCGGCACGCGAGCGCGACAAGGCGCAGAAGACGACGACGTTCACGCGGGCGCTGCAGAACATGAAGACCCTGGCCGAAGGGGGCACGCTGCCGCCGCCTCCACCACGCGGAGCTGGTCCGGGCGGGCGCGGCAATTGATCGCGTGTAGGGCCGCCTCAAGGCGGCCCCACGAATGACCCGGCTGTACGTAGGGGCCGCCTTCAGGCGGCCCTTTTCACGTGTGCGTGAATGCGATCATGGTGTAGTTGCCGTTCTTCTCGTTCTTCCGCTTCTTTCTGACGTGGTGGGGCGTGTTCATCCTGGGCGCGCTCGACTCGTCGCTGTTCTTCTTCGTTCCGTTCGGCAACGACGCGATCGTCGTCTATCTCGCCGCCCGCGATCCATCGCTGTTCTGGCTGTATCCACTGATGACGACGGCGGGATCGGTGGTCGGCGCTGCGGTCACCTATGTGATCGGCGCCAAGATCGGCGATGCGGAGCTGGGGAGGTTCGTGTCGGAACGCCGCCTCGACGGGCTCCGCCGGCGCGTAAAGGAGGTCGGGGCGTTCGCGATGGGATTGTCTGCGGCGCTGCCGCCGCCGTTCCCATTGACCGCCATCGTGCTCACGAGCGGTGCGCTCAAGGTCGACCCACGAGTCTTCTTCGGCGTCTTTGCCGGCTCGCGTCTGATCCGTTTCGGCCTGGAGGCCTGGCTCGCGCGTCGCTACGGCGAGTCCGTACTGAAGGTACTCGAGTCGGACATCGCGCGGCGCATCGTGATTGGGCTCGTGATCGTGTCGATCGCCGGGACGGTCTTCACGATCGTTCAGGCGTGGCGAGGCACGCGACGCCGGCCTGCTGGTTAATCGACCGACTGACCGAGCAGCGCGTCGGCGACGAGCGAATCGGCTGACGTCACGAAACCACGGACAAGAGGCAGTCTCAGTGCGATTCCCGCAGACGGCAGCATGCGCCGTACGAGCGCCACGAGGGCGGACGTGGCGCGCTGCCGTGGGCTGCGATCGAGGAGCCACCACAGGATCACACCGAGGTGCAGCAGGTAGAGGAGCCGGCCGAGCGCCTCGCCGAGTCCTTTGGGTGTGTCTGTCGCTTCGATGACCGCCTTCTCGAACACGCCCTGCACACGGATCCGTGAGAAGGCCGTGCTCTGTGCAAATACACCCTCCTCGACGTCGCCGACCATGATCGGCGCGAGCGCCCGCAGCGTGACGCGATGCGGACCTAGCACGCGGAGGCTGAGGTCGAGCGCGTAGGTGAAGCGGTCTTTCCATGTCCCTCTGGGCATCGGTGCTGCTTCGCGTGCGAACGTCTCGGACAGCTCGTCGTAGAGCGCAAGCACCACGGATCGCTTGCTCGGGAAGTAGCGATAGAGCAGCCCCGGGCTCACACCTGCGCGAGTCGCCACCTCGCGCAGCGTGGCCGCTTCGTATCCGCGCTCGCCAATCAAACGGATTGCCGTCTTGTACAGCTGGTCACGGGTGGCGTCTCCCTCGGCAGTGCGCCCGGGCGGCCTGCCGCGCTTTCCCGCGCCGTTCTGTGTCTTCCTGGCTTTCTTCTTGGTGTTGTCATTTTTAGTAAACACGTTTACTATTAAACCATGAAAATCGTCGTTCCGGGTGGATCTGGTCGCGTCGGAACGGTTCTCTGTCGCGCGCTGCACGCCGACGGCCATGAGGTCGACGGTGTCGTCAACATCGCCTCGCCGAACCCGCTGCCGAATGCGGAGTTCATGCGCGTGCTGCGCGACGCGTCGGGCACGCGCTTCGGTCTGCCGGCCACGAGATGGATGCTCACCGTCGGTGCCGCGTTCATGCGGACCGAGACGGAGCTGATTCTCAAGAGCCGTCGCGTCGTGCCTCGGCGTCTGCTCGAGCACGGATTCACGTTTCGCTACCCATCGTGGCCTGGGGCCGCACGCGACCTTCTTACGACGTGGGAGGCTGAGTCCGCGAGCCGATCGCACGCGGCCTGATAATGGGGTCGGGAGTCATTTCAGAAACCGAAATGACTCCCGACCCCATTTGCTTACGCGTGTACGGCCTGCGGCTGATACGTGCCGGCGGGCGCCCTCATCGAGATCGACAGGCGGTTCCATGCGTTGATGGTGACCGCGGCGAATGTCAACGCGACGAGCTGTTCTTCGTCGAAGTGACGACGCACCTGCTCATATACCTCGTCGGGCACTTGCGTCTCTGCGACTCGTGTGATCGCTTCGATCCACTCGAGCGCAGCGCGCTCGCGCTCAGAATAGTAGGGAGACTCGCGCCATGCGTCGAGTCCGTACAACCGCTGCTCCGTCTCGCCTCTCGCGCGCGCGTCCTTCCAGTGCATGTCGATGCAGTACGCGCAGTGGTTGATCTGCGAGGCGCGGACCTCGATCAGACCTAGCAATGATCGCTCGAGACCGCTCGCTTCAACCGCCTTGCCCAGCTTGA
The DNA here is from genome assembly GCA_035263125.1 of Vicinamibacterales bacterium. Lineage (GTDB taxonomy): Bacteria > Acidobacteriota > Vicinamibacteria > Vicinamibacterales > UBA2999 > Gp6-AA40. The sequence goes on along the minus strand of DATFRP010000308.1, from coordinate 1,912 downwards.
ACATCGCCTGGACAGCATCGGATTTCAGATACTTTCGAATGTCCACTCGTGGTTCCATCGTTTTCTCCATCTTCCACACCGAAGACGGTCGAGGGCCTCGCGCTGTGACAGGTCAGCTGGTCCGTAGTGTCCGGCTTCAGCCGGACCTGCCACGGTCCGCCTGAAGGCCGACACTACGAACGTGCATGTGCGAGCTTGTCAGGATTGACGACGGCGTAGCCGGCGTAGATGCGCTCTCCGTCGGTCGCAATCGAGATCACTGCCACGAGGCGCCCGTCGGCTTCGCGGACGCAGAGGCCGGTCTCGCCGTTGACCTCGATCAGATCCATGGTCGTCGTGTCGGAGAAGAACCGCTCGCGCAGCGAGATGAGAACCGACGTGATGCGCTCGGCCCCGACGATCGGCCGTGGCGACGCGCCCACACGACCGCCGCCGTCCGCAGTCCACGTGGCATCGGGGGCAAAGAGCGACAGCAGTGTCTTCTGATCCCTGGCGTTGATCGCCTCGGTGAACGTGCGCAGCAGCCTCGCCTTGTCGCGTTCGTTCACGTCGAAACGCTTGCGCGTGCTCTTCACACGCGTCCGCGCGCGATGCACGATCTGGCGGCACGCCTCCTCGCTCTTCTCGAGGATCGTCGCAATCTCCGCGTAGTCGAAGTCGAACACGTCGTGCAGCAGAAACGCCGCGCGCTCGTCGGGGCCAAGCGTTTCGAGCAGCACCAGGAACGCAATCGACAGGTCGGACGCGAGCTCCAGTGATCGGTCGGGCGGCGGCGTGTCGTGCACGATCGGCTCGGGCAGCCATGGACCCACATACACGTCGCGCTCGGCCTTCAGCGCGCGAAGGCGATCGATGGCGAGTCGTGTGGCCGTGGTCACCAGCCACGCCTCGGCATTGCGGATGGCCCCGTGATCCGACTGATGCCATCGCACGTAGGCGTCCTGAACCACGTCCTCGGCCTCGGCCCGCGACCCGAGCATCCTGTACGCAACCCCGAATAGACGCCCACGGTTGGGCTCGAACCCATCCGCTGTCGACTCGACTGTTTCATTCACGTTCTCTCGCCCTCATGACTAAGACGTGGCCGGGACGCCCGTCGTGACAGGCCTGGGCCGGGGTCAGTCCCAGGACTGTCCTGGACCTGTCCCTCGACTGTCCCCACGCCGGCCGGCTGGAAAAGCGCAGCCATCTGGACGTATCCTTCGACACGCATGATGAATTCCCTGATGTGGGCAAGCCGGCCTCTTCGAGCCGCTCTGGCGATCGGTATCGCGGTATTTGCAGTCACGCTCACCGTTGGTCGCTCCGACGTAGCTGGGCAGGGCCGCGCGGGTGGTCCCCGCGCCGGTGGTCCCCCCCAAACGGGGCGGCAGCTCGCCCCGGCCGACCTGACCGGGACGTGGGTGTCGATCGTGAGCGAGGACTGGCGCTGGCGCATGGTGACGCCGCCGAAGGGCGACGTCTCGAGCATTCCCGTCAACGGCGAGGCACGAAAAGTCGCGGCGAGCTGGAGTCTCGACGCCGACAACACCAGCGGCAATCAGTGCAAGGCGTTCGGCGTGGGCGGCATCATTCGCCAGCCCGGACGGCTGCGCATCTCATGGCAGGACGATCAGACGCTGAAGATGGACTTCGATGCCGGCACCCAGACGCGTGTCTTGAACTTCGATCGCACCAAGACGGCGTCGGGCGAGAAGACCTGGCAGGGGTTCTCGCTCGCGCAGTGGGAGGGTCCTGGTGTTGGCCGTGGCACTGGATTGGCCGATGGCCGTCCCGATGTTCGTGTGACCGGCGGCGGTCTGCTCGATCGCGGCGTACCCGGCGGCGGTGGCGGTGGGCTTCGCGGTGGTCCTCCTCCGCGGCAGCAGGCGCAGATCGAGCGCGGCGGCGATTTGCGGATCGCCACCACGAA
>DATFRP010000307.1:0-3918 GCA_035263125.1 Vicinamibacterales bacterium | reverse complement strand
CTGCGTGGGGAATACGGCCAGTATCGCGCCAACAACGATCTGCTCTCCTACCACCTCGACATCCGTGTCGATCCCGCGCGGCGCTTCATCGGGGGCAGGAATACGATCCGCTTCCGGATGCTGAAGGACGATTCGCGAATCCAGATCGACCTGTATGCGTACCTGAACATCGACAAGATTCTTCTGGGATCGACGCCGCTCACGTTCACGCGCGAGCTCAATTCGGTCTTCATACACTTTCCAGACACCCTGCGATCGGGTCGCGAGTACGCGATCGACTTCCACTATTCGGGAAGCCCGGAACCAACGGCGCGATTTGGCGGCATCACGTTCGGCAAGGACCCTGCCGGACGCGACTGGGTCACCACCGCCTGTGAGGACGTCGGCGCGAGCTATTGGTGGCCGAACAAGGACCAGTGGCGCGACGAAGTCGAACGGATGTCGCTCAGCGTGTCGATTCCCAGTTCGCTCGTTGATGTATCGAACGGCAGGTTCGTCGGCAAGCAGGATCTCGGCGACGGCTACACGCGGTGGGACTGGCAGATCGACTATCCGATCAACAACTACGACGTCTCCCTGAACATCGGGACGTACGTGCATTTCGCCGACCGGCTCGGCGAGCTGACGCTCGACTCCTTCGCACTGCCCGAGGATGTCGACAAAGCGAAGCGACAGTTCGCACAGGCGAAAGACATGCTCCGGGCCTACGAGCACTACTTCGGCGAATATCCCTTCAGGAAGGACGGCTACAAACTGATTCAGGTGCCGTACTCAGGGATGGAGCATCAGAGCGCCGTGACGTACGGCAATCGCTTCGCGAACGGGTACCTCGAGCGCGACTGGACCGGCGTAGGCATCAGCCCGAAGTTCGACTTCATCATCATCCACGAGAGTGCGCACGAGTGGTTCGGCAACGCGGTATCGGCGGCCGACGTGTCCGACATGTGGATCCACGAAGGGTGGGCGACGTACCTCGAGGGTCTGTACGTCGAATACATCTTCGGCCACGACGATGCGCTGAAATACATCAACGGCTACAAAGGCAAGGTGCAAAACAAGGAGCCGATTATCGCGCCGCGAGGCATCCACCGCTCGCCGCCACAGGATCAGTACTTCAAGGGCGCGCTCTTCCTGAACACGCTGCGGAGCGTCGTCGACGACGACGCGAAGTGGTGGGCGGCGACCCACGAGTACTTCCAGCGGTTCAAGTACCGCAACATCATGACGGAAGACGTCGTGGCGTTCTTCAACGAGCGGCTCGGTCAGAATCTGACGCCGATCTTCGATCAGTACTTGCGGCATGCGGCGCTGCCGACGCTCGAACTCGCATTCGACGAGGCGAAGGGCGCCGTGTCTTATCGCTGGAAGGCCGACGAGCCCGGGTTTGCAATGCCGATCCGTGTGGGGACACCCGGTCAGTGGTCGGTCGTGAAGCCAACGGCCGAGTGGCAGACGATGACGACGACCATTGCGAAAGCGGACTTCGGCGTCGCGACCGATCTGTACTACGTGAACGTTGCCAAATAGCAGGAAGCAGGAATCGGGAATCAGGGCTGGGCTCGAGGAATCAGGTCCAAGCCCTCAGCCCTTGAGGCTGACACCTTGCCCAGGCCTGCATCCTGATTCCTGCTTCCTGATTCCTTCTGCGGCCTGCCTCGCCGTAGCCGTAGGCGAAGGCGGGTCAGAAGAAATCGTGAGCGTCAACTGACGCCGCGCCTTCGATCCCCTCGACGCGTTCGGCGCGAACCGATAACACCCCATCCTGGTGCTGCATGATTCCGTCGACGAGCAGGAACGGCTGGCGGACGACGGTCATGCGATCGCGATCGAAGAGATCGGGGCGGATGATGATGTTCGAGATGCCGGTCTCGTCTTCGAGCGTGAGAAAGACGAACCCTTTCGCGGTCCCTGGCCGCTGACGCGTGATCACCATGCCGGCGACGCGCACGCGACGGCCGTTACGTACGTTCGGCAGATCGGATGCGCGGACCACGCCCTGCAGTGCGAGATCGCTCCGACGCAACGCCATCGGATGCGGCCCGATCGTCAGGCCCGTGCCGGCATAGTCGGAGTGGAGCCGCTCGCCTGCGTCCATTGCTCTAAGAGGGCTGGTTCCTGATTCCTCCCGATTCCTGATGCCTGCCGCCTCGTCCCTTGCCCAGCCCTGATTCCCGATTCCTGTTTCCTGATTCCTGTAGAGTTCGCCCGCCGGGCGAACCGCTCGTTCCACCTGCCAGAGCGCGCTCCGGCGCTCATGGGTGAACGCATTCAACGCGCCGATATCCGCGAGCGTCGTCAGCTCGTCACGGCGTAAGCCGGTCCGCTGCACCACCTCTTCGATCGATCTGAAACGTCCTTCGGGACGCAACTGTACCGTCCATTCGTGCGAGCAAATGTTGCAGTAATACGTTCGGGCCGCAGCGGTATTGCGAACGACTTCGATCAGCGAATCATCGTCTGCGCCACATTTTCCACACAGCAGCGGGGGCGCCATCATCTTCGTGCGATCGAACGCGGCCATCGCCTGCCCCTTTTCTTTACGAAGTCCGTTCACGTACATGAAGCCGAGGCGGATCCCGCCGTCCGCTTCGACGCGGCACTCCCAGTCGGACTGCTGCACGTCGATCGGATGAAAGCGGACGCCGCGGCGCTGCGCGTCCTTGACGAGCGTCGCCGGGTGATAAAAACCCATCGGCTGGTTGTTGAGGAGCGCGGTGTAGAACGCGGCCGGGTAGTGCACTTTCAAATACGCGCTCGCATATGCCAGCAGCGCAAAGCTGGCGGCGTGCGATTCGGGAAAGCCGTAGAGCGCGAACGACGTGATCGAGTTGATGATCCGCTCCGCGGTCTCGCCGGTGATGCCGTTGCGCGCCATGCCCTCGCGCAGATCGATCCCGATCTGCTTCATGCGCTTCTCGGATCGCTTGAATCCCATCGCGCGCCGCAGTTCCTCGGCCTGCCCGCCCGTGAAGCCTGCCGCAACCATCGCCATGCGAAGCAACTGCTCCTGAAAGAGCGGCACGCCGAGCGTCCGCGCCAGCACCGGCTCGAGCGACGGATGCAGGGGCACGACCGGCTCGCGCCCCGCGCGGCGATTCAAATAGGGATGCACCATGTCGCCGACGATCGGCCCGGGGCGAATGATCGCGATCTGCACGACCAGATCGTAGAAGCGCTCCGGGTGGATCCGCGGCAGCGTCGCCATCTGCGCGCGGCTTTCGACCTGGAACACGCCGATCGTGTCGGCGCGCTGGAGCATGCCGTACACCGTCGGGTCGTCGGCCGGAAGCTGGGCGAGATCGACCGTGCCCCCCGTCTCGCTGACGAGCGCGATCGACTCCTGCAACACCGACATCATGCGCAGGCCGAGCAGATCGACCTTCACGATGCCCAGCGCCGCGCAGTCGTCTTTGTCCCACTGCACCACCACGCGGCCCGGCATGGTCGCGGGCTCGAGCGGCACCACGTGGTCGAGACGTCCGGCGGCGATGACCATGCCGCCGGAGTGCTGGCCGAGATGGCGGGGAAGATCCTGCACGCGCGTCCACAGCGCGGCGAACTTGCGAATGCGCGGATGCCGCGTGTCGCAGCCCGCTTCGGCCAGATGGCGCGTGAGCACCGCCTCCGGGTCCTGATAGCCCCAGTTCTCCACCAGCCGCGCGAGCCGATCCTGCATGTCGGCGGGCAGGCCGAGCGCTTTGCCGATCTCGCGCGCGGCGCTGCGCCCGCGGTACGTGATGACGTTCGCGGTCATCCCCGCCCCGAGCCGTCCGTAGTGGCGGTACACGTACTGGATCACGCGCTCGCGACGATCGCCGCTGGGCAAATCCAGGTCGATGTCCGGCCACTCGCCGCGCGATTCCGAGAGGAAGCGCTCGAACAGCAATTCCATCTTGATCGGATCGACGGCGGTGATGC
>DATFRP010000306.1:0-4898 GCA_035263125.1 Vicinamibacterales bacterium | reverse complement strand
GACCAATGTTCGACACGCTCAGGCAAGACCTGCGTCACGGGACGCGCATGCTGGCGAAAAACCCCGGGTTCGCCGTTACCGCAGTCCTGTCCATCGCCATCGGGGTCGGGGCCAATGCCGCGATGTTCAGCGTCGCCGACGGCTTGATCCTCCGGCCGCTACCAGTGCCCGATGCCAGCGGGCTGATGGAGGTGAGCGGTACCACCCCCACAGGCGAGGTGCGCAATAACGGAATCTCGTATCCCGACTATATCGACCTGCGCGATCGGGCGCGAAGCTTCGACGCCCTTTCGGCACACCGAGACCTGGTGGCGAGCTTCGACCGCCGCCGCGACGAACCCGCGCAAGGGAAGTACGGCCTCGCCGTCAGCGGCAACTTCTTCGACGTCCTTCGAGTACGACCGGCACTGGGTCGCACGTTCGTGCCGGACGAAGATCGCGTGCCCGGTCGCGATGCCGTCGTGGTGCTCGCCTACGACACGTGGACCGAGCAGTTCGCGTCCGATCCCGCCATCCTCGGGCAGCAGATACGCCTCACCGGCGTACCGTTCACGGTCGTTGGCGTGGCGCCGGAGGGCTTCAATGGCCCCGACATCTACGTACCTGCGGGCTATTACGTTCCGCTCGCGATGTTGCCGACGATTGTTTCAGCCCGCGCCGATGTGCTCGACAATCGCGATACCCGCGTCCTCCGGGTGCTGGGCCGTCTGAAACCTGAGGTCACGCTTCCGCAGGGGCGTCAGGAGGTCGAGCGCATCGCCCGCTCCCTCCAGCAGGAGCACCCGACGACGAACACCCGTCACGGCCTGCTGCTCAGAACCGAGAGGAATGCGCGGTTCTCCGAATTCGCGCCGATGCGAGCTCTCGGTTTGATGTTGATCGGCCTCGCGCTCGCTGTGCTGTTGGTGGCGTGTGCCAACGTCGCAGGACTGCTCGCAAGCCGCGCACCGGTACGGGCTCGTGAGATCGCGCTGCGGCTGGCGATCGGCGGCAGCCGCGCACGAGTCGTCCGCCAGCTGATCACGGAAACCGCGCTCACCGCTTTCGCGGGCGGCATCGTGGGTCTCTTCGTCGGCTATGGGATCATCCGATCGTTCCAGCAGTTCCAGATCGCGACCGACGTCGGCGTTCGTCTGACGTACGAATTGGATCGCCGCGCGCTCCTCGTTGGTCTTGTCGTCGCCGGGATCAGCGCGCTTCTATCGAGCGCGGTTCCAGCGTGGCGCAGCGCCCGAGCCACCGATCTCTCCAACACGCTCCGCAACACGACGACGTCGGGTGCACGGGTCGCGCGTCTGTGGGGACGGCACGGGCTCGTGGCGTCGCAGATTGCGCTCACAATGGTGCTGTTGACGGTCGCGCTGTCGTTCTATCGCGCCTTCCAAGCTGAGTACGGACGCGGGCCCGGATTCCGGGCCGACCACATTCTTCTCACGAATCTCGATCCGGGACTCGCGCGATACGATCAGGTTCGCAGCGACGCGTTCTATCGGCTGTTGACGGAACGCGTCGCCACGATCCCGCGCGTGACGTCTGTTGCCGTGACGTCGTTTGTGCCGTTGAGTCAAGACTTCCAGGACCGCGCGTCGATCGTTCCAGAAGGATTCGTGTTGCCACCAGGCACGGCCGATCTGACTGTTGCCGCGGCCCGAGTCGACGAACGGTACTTCGATACGATCGGGATTCCAATCGTGGACGGTCGCGCATTTCAGAAGACCGACACGGCAGAATCCCCACGAGTCGCGATTGTCAGCCGCGGCATGGCGGAGCGGTTCTGGCCCGGTGACAATCCAATCGGTAAACGCATCCGACTCACAGGCACAAATGCGTTCTGGGCCGAGATCATCGGCATCGCCGCAGACGCCAAGTTCCGTCTCTTCACACCGAATGCAACGCCCTTCCTGTATCTGCCCCGACTCCAGAACCCGACGATGCGAGCCGCGCTCGTCGTGAGAACGGACGCAGAGTCGGAGGCAGTCGCCGCCCCCGTGCGAGCAGCCATTCTCGAGACGGACCGCGAGGTGCCGATCCTCTCGATGCGAACGATGGAGGCCTTCTATCACGCGAACACCAGGAACCTGAATACGGTCACCGTACGAACCGTGGCCGGCATGGGCACGATGGGCCTGGTGCTGGCGCTGATCGGTTTGTACAGCCTGACCGCCTACGCAGTCAGCCGCCGCACGCGTGAGATCGGGATTCGGATGGCAGTCGGCGCCCTCCCAGGCTCAGTGCTTCGAATGATCCTTGGACAAAGCACACTGCCATCGATCGCAGGCGTCGTCTTCGGTGTGATGGCGAGTGTCGCGGCGGGCGGAGTCACCCAACGCCTGTTCCCGGGCACCGCCGGCGACCTCGTCACCTACTTGCTGATTGTCCCCGTCGTCGTGGTTGTCGTGATGATGGCCGGATACATTCCGGCACGACGAGCGGCTCACATCGATCCACTCATCGCCTTGCGCCAGGAATGATCGCTATCCTTGAAGTGGGCGCGAACGGCCCTCACCGCTGGAATGGTCGTGGCGGCGCCGATCGCGACAAGCGTCATGCCGATTTTGCGGCGACGCTCCCGTGCAAATTTTTGCGACAACAGCAGACCTGCGCCGAAACCCAACGCGGCTCGAGTGGCAACGATAAAGCCGAAGACCGGAAGCCTCATTGTCAGTTTCTTCATAAGAACCTCCTCATGTGTGCGCGGTTCGTTGCACGCGCTATGCCACGTGTGGAACCCTGCGCCCTGAGGCCCACTGAGGCGTAAGTCGCGAGCCGCAAGGCCCCGCTCCTTGGCATCCTGCCTGCACTTTGTCGTCATATGCGGGCGTGGCTGCATCGCTACTGGACTCTGCTGTTCCTCAGCGGAATTCCAGTTGCGCTGGCATTCCATTACGCTGCGCCTGAGCGCGCGTCCGCCGTCTTCTTCGCATCCGTGGTGGCGATCCTGCCGCTTGCGGCGTACATCGGACGCGCCACCGAAATTCTCGCGCAGCGACTGGGCGGAGGCATCGGCGGACTGCTGAACGCGACATTCGGCAACGCCGCCGAATTGATCATCGGCGCGGTGGCGCTGCGACGTGGCCTGACCGATCTCGTGAAGGCGTCGCTGACGGGATCGATCATCGGCAATGTCCTGCTCGTGTTCGGCCTCTGCGCCGTCGTCGGAGGCACGCGTTATCGCGTGCAGCACTTCAATCGGACGGCGGCGGGCATCGGCACGACCATGCTGCTGCTGAGTGCGATCGGATTGACCGTGCCGGACGTCTTTCACATGCTGGCGCGGGCCCAAGGGGTGACACAGGATCTGAAGCTGGACACGTCGATCGCGGTCGTCCTGCTGATCACCTACTGCGCGAGCCTGGTCTTCACGCTCAAGACACACCGCGGCCTGTACTCGAGCGACGCCGATGACAGCGAGACCGGCGGCAGCGTGTGGCCAGCGCTCGGAATGCTCGTCGCCGCAACCGCGGGCGTGACCTGGATGAGCGAGTTGCTGGTCGACTCACTCGCGTCGGCCGCCCGCTCGCTGGGAATGTCGAACCTGTTCGTCGGTGTCGTCATCGTGGCGATCGCGGGGAACGCGGCCGAGCATTACTCCGCCGTCCTGATGGCCGCGCGCAACCGGATGGACGCTGCGTTGAGCATCGCGGTCGGGTCGTCGACGCAGATCGCCCTCTTCGTGGCGCCCGTGCTGGTATTTCTCAGCTACGTCATCGCGCCTGCCCCGATGGATCTCCTCTTCACGGTCTTCGAGGTCGTCGCCGTGGGACTGGCGGTGCTCACGATCGCAATGATTGCCCACGACGGTGAGACGAACTGGATGGAAGGCGTCCAGTTGCTGGCGGTGTACGCGATCCTCGTGCTGGGGTTCTACTTCCTCCCGGCCAAGGGTTGAGCATACGTGGCCGGGCGCGGCAAGCGACGGCGATCCGCCGCAACCATACCGACGACGAGCGCCGAAGGGATCCCCACCGTCGCGGCCACCAGCGGCCAGTTCCAGGACCGCGTCTCGGTCGCCGCTCGAATCGACTCGGTCGTGCGAGTCAGCGGGTCGCGCAGCGCCAGATACTTCTCGAACAGATCGTCCCGTTCATGCCGCAACCGAGCGGACACGGCGTCGATCTCGCTCCGGTCGTCGGCGGCCACATCCACCAGCCGCTGAATCAGGACCTCGCGATCGTGCACGTCGCCGAGGACGCGCTGAACGCCCATGAGAACCTTCAACTCGTGATCGCCCTTCCAACCGCCGGCGCGCGTCGCCAGTTCTACCAGGTAACGCATGCGCTTCGACTGGATGCGCACGTCGTGCGCACGATTCGGGAAGTACACACCACTGGCTCGCTCGACCGACTCAGTGAGCACGTCGTTCTGTTGGCGCATGCGCGTGCGCAACTTCGCCGCAAAGTCTTTGTTGGTCGCCCACCATCGTCGCAATCGACCACCCTCGGTTGCCACCAACGCCGACAAAGGGACGGCCTCGACTGCCTTGATCAACCGTCGGCGAGCCTCTTCACGTTCCTGATGCACGACTTTCTTGAACGACGTCACGGCTCGCGCGCCTGCCGATCGGTTTCCACCCTTTACCTCGATCATGTCGGCGATGACATCGAGATCGCGTGCGGCGCCGAGGGCGCGCCCGAGCAGACGCATCTGTTCGTGAAACGCGGTGTAGGCCTGGTCGTGTTCGTCTCCGAGCACGGAGAGGATTGCGCGAATGCGTCGCGTGGCCACGCGCGCATCGTGAATGGATTCCGGATCGCCGTTGCGGATTCCGGTCACCTGGCTGAGCAATTTCGTCCCATGTTCAGCCATGAGGTCTTGCAGCCGAGCAGTCATGCGCTTCATCGCCGATTCCTCGAGGGAGCTGCTGTCATCCCATATGCACGATCGTTACCGTGCCGTGG
>DATFRP010000305.1:0-11968 GCA_035263125.1 Vicinamibacterales bacterium | reverse complement strand
GGGCGCGGATGACGAGATCCCACAGCGGCTCGAACTTCTTCCAGCCCGCGGCATAGGCGAAATGCCGCGCGCCTGCGACGACGTCCGCATGCGCGCGCGCACCGCGGGCGATCGCCCCCCAGCGATAGAAGTCACGATACGCCCGCCAATAGCCGCGCTCGAGTTCATCGCCAGACATGCGAGCCGGCTGGAAGACGGCATGGCGCGTGTCGTACAGATCCCAGTCGTGAACGGTGATGCGTCCCTGCGCGGCCAGCCGCTTGTGGAGTGCCGTGCCCGGATAGGGCGTGAGGATGTGGAACGTCGCAGTTTCGATGCCTTGCTCGATCGCCCACTCGACGGTTCGATCGAAGACCGAAGCGTCGTCGGCATCCATGCCGAAGACGAAGCTGCCGTTGATCATCACGCCGAGGTCGTGAAGGCGGCGAATCGCTTCGCTGTAGTCGCGGCGCAGGTTCTGAAACTTGCGCTGCTCGAGGAGGTTCGCCGTCGACAGCGACTCGAAGCCGACGAACAGGCTGCGCAGGCCGGCCTCGACCGCGCGCTCGAGCAGCTGCGGCGTCAGGATGGCGTTCACGGTGCCCGCCGCCTGCCAGAGGCGACCCATCCCTCGCATGCCGTCGAAGAGCGCCGTCGCGAACCGGCGATCGCCGAAGAGATGATCGTCGAGGAAGTAGAGGTGCCGACCCGGCAGGCGTTCGATCTCCGCGAGCGCCGCATCGACCGTCTGTGTGTAGAACGAGCGTCCACCCTCGAAGAACGCTTCCTTGTAGCAGAAGTCGCAGACGTGCGGGCATCCGCGGGAGACAACGATCGAATTCGGAACGAGATAGAGCCGCCGCTTGATCAGATCGCGCCGGATGGGAGGGATGCCCGCAAGCGTGCGGGTCTGCGACCGGTAGACCGGCTCGGCGCATCCCCGCCGAAAATCCGCGAGAAAGCGCGGCCAGGTATCCTCACCCGGCCCGATGAAAATCGTGTCGGCATGCGCCGCCGCTTCCTCCGGCAGAGAGGTGACGTGCAGCCCTCCCAGCGCGACGTACGCCCCCTGACGACGATAGTGGTCGGCGATGCGATAGGCGCGGGACGCCGACGTGATGTAGACCTGGATGACGACCAGGTCCGGCGAGTCGTCGAGGTCGAGCCGCTCGACGTGCTCGTCCTGCAGATTCGCCAGATCCCCCTCGTCCAGATACGCCGCAAGCGTCGCCAGACCGAGCGGCGGAAACAACGAGTACTTGATCGGCCGCCAGAGCGGGCTGGTGGCCTCGGTCAGCGCAGGAAGAATGAACTTGACGCGCAACGCGTGCCTCGCCACGGAGAGTCACCGAGATTTAGGGCCACGGAGATCACAGAGAACACGGAGAACCTTTCTTTGGCCACGGAGATCACAGAGAACACGGAGAACCTCTCTTTGGCCACGGAGATCACGGAGAACACGGAGCTCTCAAGGTCAAGAAACTGGAGGCTCTCCGTTCCTCTCCTTCGTGATCTCCGTGATCTCCGTGGCCAATATCTCCGTGACTCTCCGTGGTTATGCTACACGCCTGGCCGGATATCGCAAAGAACTTTTTGATGTAAAGGTAACTCGGTTCGGCTTCGCCGTTACGCCTGCTCTTCCAGAAACGACGCGACGAACTCCTGAGCCCGCGCGACCACGCCGCGATGTCGCCATCCTTCGAGCGTCACCCGCGCACACTCCGTGGCATCGTCCTCGAAGATACGCTCGAACTGCTGCGCGACGCCGCGGTCGACGATGCAGACGTTGCTCTCTTCGTTGTGCGCGAACGAGCGGTTGTCGAAGTTCGTCGTCCCGACCGTCACCCAGAGGCCATCCACCACCATCGTCTTGTGGTGGAGCATCGTCGGATTGAACTCGAGGATCTCGATGCCGGCCTCCAACAGACGTCCGTAGAGCCGCACGCTGTTGTGGCGTGCGAGCCAGTTGTCGTTGGTGACGCCCGAGACCATGATGCGCACGTCGATGCCACGCTTCCGGGCATCGAGGAGCGTGTCGATGGCAACCGGGTCGGGAATGAAATACGGGTTGGCGATGCGGATGGACGTCCTCGCGCAGACGATCGACAGGTAATACACCATGCGGATGATCGAGCCGCCGGTTTCCGGCGAGCTCATGATCGTCTGCGCGCGCAGATTGCCGCGCGCCGTGATGTCGGGAAAGTATTGCTCCCCGCTGAGCAGCTCCCCGGTCGTCTGCTGCCAGTTGTGAGCGAACCCGGTCTGGAGCGGAACGACGGCAGGCCCGTCGACGCGCACCTGGATGTCTCGCCAGTGATCGCGATCCTGCGCATCCCCGAGCCACTGATCGGCGATGCCCGCGCCTCCCGTGAAGCCGATCTGTCCGTCGATGATGAGAGACTTCCGGTGGGTGCGACTGTTGAAGCGGCCCACGGTGTACCAGTGAACCGGGTTGTACCAGGCGACGTGGCATCCGCTGCGGTCGAGCGTGTCGAGTATCTCCCGGCCGATGCTCGCCGAGCCGACGGCATCGAGCAGAATCTTGACGGGAAGGCCGGCCTGCGCCCGCTCTCCAAGCGCATGCGCGAACAGGAGGCCGACCTCGCCTGCCCAGTAGATGTAGGCTTCGATCGTGATCGACCGGCGCGCGCCTTCGATGGCCTGAAGCATGCGCGGGTAGAACGCATCGCCGTTGTTCAAGACCTCGAGCGCGTTGCCCTCGGTCAGCGGTACGCCGCTGACGCCGGCACACGTCCTGAGAAACTCGTCGGAGTCGATCGAGAAGTGATGATCGAGACCGTATCGCGGCGGGAGCGCCGCGGGCTCCAGCAGATACGCCAACAGCGCGAACGCCCCGGCACCAATCGCCCACGGCCAGTCACGCTCTGCGATGCGCCACATGCTGACGATCGCCCACGGCCACCACGACCACAGCAGACGTCGTCCACGGGTCAGCAGCGTCAGCGAACCCTTGGGGGGACGCGACGGCGAGTCGAGATCGTCGCGACGCCATCCAGGCCCGAGCCCGAGACGCAGCAGGAACATCGGACGACTCTTCGGACGCGGCGCGCTCGCTCGCGACGACCCGTAGCGACGGAGGCGATCGCGGAAGGGTTCAGCCTCGTCGTTCCGCGCTGATGTGCGGGGTCCTCGGCTCACGGGCGGCCAGTATCGATCGCAGCCGATCGATGTCGGGTGGCTTGACGAAGTGATGATCGAAGCCGGCACGCTTCGACCGCTCGCGATCGATGTCCTGTCCCCATCCGGTGAGGGCGATGAGCATGACGTCGCCATGCCGCGCCGACGACCGGATGTGCCGGCACACTTCATAGCCGTCCATACCGGGCATGCCGATGTCGAGCAGCACCGCATCCGGCTCGGACCCATCGAGGGCGGCCAGCGCTTCAGAACCGCTGAAGGCGACCGATACCGTCGCACCGAGCTCGGTCAACAGCATGCTGAGCGTTTCAGCCGCGTCGCGATTGTCATCGACGATCAAGAGTCGACGCGCCGGGAACTGTGGAGTGTCGTCGGCACGCCCGCTTGGTCGGAGGTGCTCATTGAGGATCGGGAGTCGCACGAGGAACTCGCTCCCGGTGTGGGGGCCCGCGCTGCAGGCGTCGACGCGGCCGCCATGCATCGATACGAGACTTTGCACGAGGGTCAGACCGATGCCGAGGCCGCCCTGCGCGCGGCGATCGGTTCGGTCGACCTGCATGAACATGTCGAAGACGTTCGTCAGCTGCGACACCGGGATGCCGATACCGTCGTCGCGCACGGACACCACGGCGCATCCGTCCTCGATCGCGGCGGTCAGCCAGACATGGCCGCCGTTGTCCGTGTACTTCGAAGCGTTGTTCAACAGGTTGGCGAAGACCTGCGTGAGGCGAACCGGGTCGCCGACGACGGTGATCGGGTCGGTGTCAATCGCGACCGACAGCGTCTGATTGGCGGCTTCGACGAGCGGGCGGCTGGTCTCGACCGCGGTTCGCAGCACCGTTCCAAGATCGAGCGGTTCCTTCCGTATCTCGACCAGCCCACGGGTGATCCGCGACACTTCGAGCAGGTCGTCCACGAGGCGGACGAGATGCGTGACGAGACGCTCCATCACTTCGACGGCATGAACGCTGCGCTGATCCGGCAGGTTGCCGAGCTTCAACAGCTGAAGGCCGGCCTGCATGGGCACAAGCGGGTTCCGCAGCTCGTGTCCGAGCGTCGCGAGGAATTCGTCCTTTCGGCGGTCGGCCATGCGAAGCGCCTCTTCGGTTCGAAGGCGATCGGCCAGGTGCCCGCGGATCTGATATTGGCGTTCACGCGCGCGCATGGCGGTGTGAACAGCGCTCATGAGCGTCGACACTCGAAGGGGCCGCTCGAGCAGCGTCACGTTGCCCAGCGTACGAACGGCTTCCGTCACATCACTTGAATCCACACCGGACCGCGCCAGCACGAGTACCGGCAGGTCGGACCAGGCGGGCTGTCTGGCGATCACCTCGGCCAGCGCCGAACTGCCCGCCGCGATCCACTCTTCTGCAACCAGGATGGCGGCCGCGCCCTCGGCTAGCGACGCGATCAGGCTCTCGAGCGACGGACAGATCTGCGCGGGTATACCAGCCGGCTCGAGCAGAGCCCGCGTAATGAGGGCGTCTCTCTTCGTTGGCGTCAGCACCAGCAGGCGACGATCGGGATCGAGTATTTCATCGCGATTGATCAAAGCGGGGATCGTCATTCGTCCCCACCTTCATAGACGGGGATGCCGGACAGGACCCCGCGGAACTGGCGAAGCGGCTCGCCGACATGGATGCCAGTGGCGTCGAGAAAGAACTCCCGGATCGTTCGCTCGTGCTGGCTGCCGCGTTTCTTGACGACCGAGATCGCCTGACGGACGTGCCCTTTCGCCTCGAAATAGCGAAGCAGGATGACCGCATCGGCCAGATAGCTCGCGTCCACGGGGGTGTGCATCTGGCTGCCGATCAGGCCCCGTTGGGCGCCGATCAGGATCGTTGCCACCCCTTGCTGGCCCAGAAACATCAGGAGCTCGTGGAGCTGGATGGTGAGAAACCGCTCGCCCGGCATCGCGTTCAAGTACCCGTTCAGGCTGTCGATGATCACGATCGACGCGTTCTGCTCGGCGACGGCATGTCGCACCGCATGCGTGAACTCGCCCGGCGCGAGCTCGGCGGGATCGACCTGTTGGATGGAGATGACGTCGGTATCGAGATGCGGCGCCAGCTCCATCGACATATCAGCGCATCGCGAAATCAGCGTCGTCGGGCTCTCGTCGAACATGAACAGCGCGGAGTGGTGACCTGCGCTCCCGGCCGTGATGGCAAACTGGGTCGCCAGAGTCGATTTGCCTGTGCCCGCGGCGCCGATGATGAGCGTGCTCGTGCCTCGTTCGATGCCGCCGCCGAGCAGCGAGTCGATGCCATCGATACCGCTCGAGTACTTTTCGCGGGCGCGTGGCTGCCGATGCTCGGACGCCACGAGGCGCGGAAACACCTCGAGCCCGCCGTGGCGAATGATGTAGTCGTGGTACCCGCTGCGAAACGGCACGCCTCGGTACTTGACCACGCGAAGGCGGCGCCGGTCCGAGCCATACTCGACGCTCATGTGCTCGAGACGAAGCACGCCGTGCGCGATGCTCTGCACCTGGACGTCGTGATCGTTTCCCGTCAAATCGTCGAGCAGTACGGTCGTGCACTTACACGCGGCGAGGTGATGCTTGAGCGCAAGGATCTGGCGGCGGAAACGGAGGGCCCCACCGGCGAGCAACCTCAGCTCCGACAATGAATCGAACACGACGCAGGTCGGATGGATCCGGTCGACGATGTCGAGGACGTCTTTGAGCGTCGTACTCAGCTCGATCTCGGACGCGTGAAACATCGTGTACTGCTCGTCCGGCTCGATCGCTTGCGGGGACGACATCAACTGATGGATCGTGAAGCCGTCGAGCGTCCACCCGTGAGAGGCCGCCACGTCACGGAGCTCCTCCTCCGTCTCCGAGAGCGAGACGTACAGAACAGGCTCGCCACGATCGACGGCACTGCCCAGAAACTGGAGTGCCAGTGTGGTCTTGCCGGACCCGGGCACTCCTTCGAGAAGAAAGAGGCGGCTCCGTGCGAAACCACCACGCAAAATGTCGTCGAGTCCGGAGATGGAGGTGGAGGCCACCTCGCCGTTCTTAGTCGAAACCGAATAAGCCAATGGACACCGATAAGGCGGGCGCACAAGCCGAGGGGGACATCTGGCGAATGATACGGTCCATGTGACCGGCCACCCATCAGGTCATTACCTGAACTGGTCACGATTGAATTCGGACCCGATCAGCCCAGACGTGCGGACGCA
Organism: Vicinamibacterales bacterium; assembly: GCA_035263125.1. Taxonomy (GTDB): domain Bacteria; phylum Acidobacteriota; class Vicinamibacteria; order Vicinamibacterales; family UBA2999; genus Gp6-AA40. Next base: position 5,644 of record DATFRP010000305.1, on the reverse strand, counting down.
GGACAATATGTGTAATTGAGCAGTACCGTCCATTGCCCTGAGTGCTCTGCTGTAGAATCGCGGGACGGGTCGTAACGTGCATGCTCCGAAAGGCAGTTCGATGAGGACTCGCTTCGCGTTCGTCTTGCTTGTCGTCATCGTGGTCGCGAGCGCACTCGTTCGTGCCGCGGATGTCAGCGGGAAATGGGCCGCGACCTTTGATACGCAGGTTGGACAGCAGGTCTACACCTACGAGTTCGTCGTGAAGGGCACCTCGCTGACCGGTACAATCAAAGGGAATCTGCTCGGTGAATCGAAGGTCGAAGACGGCAAAGTCGACGGTCAGAAGATCACGTTCGTCGAGAACGGCAAGTTCATGGACATGCCGATTCGAATCGAATACTCCGGGGAGATGACCTCCGCAGACGAGATCAAGTTCACGAGGACAGTGGTGGGCTTCGGCAACGAGGCGCTCGTGGCCAAACGAGTGAAATAACGCGTCAGCGTTTCCGCCATTCACTCAGATGGGTGGAGCGTCCACCGCTCTCGCCCATCGAGATCGCAAACGGGAGCTGCCCGTCGCTCGGCCGTCGATACAGCGACATGTTCGGCGTGCCCCGCATCCCGGTGCGCTCGACATCACGTGCGCATCACCTTGCGGGAACACGATGATGTCTCCGGTCGACAGGTGTACTGGTGGCTGATCGACCACCCAGCCCCACACGCTGCCGTCGGTGACGACGTGATACGGGATGAGATGGTCGGCGCCCGGAAAGATCGCGGCCACGATGCTCGCGCCGGCGGGCGTTTCGGCGACCCACGGTTCCGATGCGTGGATGTCGAAGAAGACGGCCCCGGTCAGCCGCACGGCCCGCAGTACATCCGACAACGCATCCACGACTTTGGACGATCGGCAACGTCGCGCGGACGCGCGGTCATTCACGCGCGCATCGGGGCTCGTTACAGTCGAAGGCATTCTACAAGCGACTCGACGATGGTCGTGCCGAGCGAATACCTCGAGGTGGTCATCGTCAAGAGGTGAAGCGTGGATGTCGTGTGGCCGCCCCTCGACTCGCCTGACGACGCGCTCGCTCGGGACAGGCCCGCTCTGAAGAGCGTCACGATCCCGTACACACCATGACACGCGCGCGGCTCGAGCGGCGCATGGCCGTGATTGCGTCGCGAGGATCGCGGCGTTCGCGAGAAGCGCGGATTATCGAGGTTTTCGGCCTCCAACGCTGAGGCGCGTCTCGTCAGTGAGCACCGGGGCGCGCGCCTTGCAGCCTGTCGCATCGCTTCCCTTCGACGTCGCAACGCGTGCATTGCGGGGATTTCGGAGGAAGGATGAGACGGACTGTCGCATTCGCCGGATTCGCGTACGTCGTGACCGCCGTGCTGCTGCTGACTGGACAACCCGCCTCGAGCGAGGACGCGTCCACCGGCAAAGACATCTTCCGATTCGACACATTCGGAGATGAGCAGTTGTGGACCAACACACTGCATCTGGAACAAGCGATCGCAAACGTGCCTCCGACGATGGCGCTTGCCGTCGGCTTGAAGGTCGACGCCGAAGCATTACCGGCGTCTGTGATCGACGCGCTGAAGGGCGGACAGGTCAACCTCTCCGACCCGGCGGTCACACGACAACTCCTGTCGCTCAACGCAGTGGTCGGCGTGATCGGAAAGGTCACGAACGGGCATCTCGACTCGATCGGGATCACCTGTGCGTTCTGTCACTCGACGGTCGACAACTCGGTGACGACCGGCGTCGGCAAACGCCTCGACGGCTGGCCGAATCGCGATCTCAATGTCGGCGCGATCGTCGCACTGTCATCAGCACTCTCGGGCGCCCAGAAGGAGGTCTTCAACAGCTGGGGGAAAGGCAAATTCGATCCGCGACTGAACGCATTCGATGGTTCGACGTTGATCTCGCTGAACCGATCGACGTTTCCAGTCGTGATCCCGCCAGCCTATGGGCTGCGGGGCGTGCAGTTCGAGACGGTCACCGGTGATGGCCCGATCTCGTATTGGAACAACTACGTCGGCGTCTCGCAGATGGGTGGACACGGCAACTTCAGCGATGACCGCATCCATCTGACGATCACGCAGACGCCGCCCGATCAGGTTACGCCGAAGCTCCCGGCACTCCTGGACTATCAACTCAATCTCCAGGCGCCTGAACCGCCGAGCGGCAGCTTCGATCAAGGCGCCGCAGGACGCGGTCGCGGGATCTTCAACGGCGTGGCGGGTTGCAGCAACTGTCACCGCTCGCCGCTGTTCACTGACGTGGTCAACGGGCCAAACGCCGACACGCCGCTGCTCCATGCCCCGTCCGAAACAGGCATGGAAGCGGTGTATGCGGCGCGCAGCGCAACGGGCAAGTACCGCACGGCGCCACTGCGCGGCGTCTGGCAGCATCCGCCGTACTTCCACGACGGCAGCGCCGCCGACCTGGCCGCGGTGGTGAATCATTACGACACGGTGCAGAAGCTTGGGCTGAGCGCGGCCCAGAAAGCGGACCTCGTCGAGTTCCTGAAGTCGCTCTAAGGTCCTTCGTCCTCGGGCCCTGGTGCTTGATCCGTTCCTTGGGCGGCCTTGATCCTCGGTCCCCGGTGACGTCGGGACCGAGGACTTAGGACCAAGGACGGACCAAGGACCATCGGACGGACCAAGAACCAAGCACTAAGGCCTAAGGACCAACGAGCAACCTGCCGCACAATGCTGCTATGACACTCCAGCAGATCCAGGCGCTCCTCGACTATCACTACTGGGCGCGCGATCGATTGCTGACGGCGATCGAAGGGTTGACGCACGAGCAGTTGGCCGCCGACCGTGGCAACAGCTTTCCTTCTATCTTCGATACACTCGTGCACCTGTACGGGGCCGAGTGGGTCTGGTGCTCGCGTTGGGAGGGGACGTCGCCATCTGCGCTTCCGGCAACGGAGGCCTATCCGGACCTGGCGTCACTCCTCGCAGCGTGGCATGAGACCGAAGAACGACTGCGCGCGCTCGTGCAGCGACTTGGCGAAGAGGGCATGCGGCGTCCGATTCAATACAGCGGATGGGACGGCAAGCCGCAGGCCCAGATCTTCTGGCAGATGTTTCAGCATCTCGTCAACCACGGCTCCTATCATCGAGGGCAGATCACGATGATGCTGCGGCAGCTCAAAGCGCCGCCACCAAAGCCCATGGATCTGATCGCGTTCTATCGGGAACGGCAGAAGTAGGTTTACTTGCGCTCCGAGGCGACGTCGACGCCGGCGAGCTTGGCGCGATCGATCGACGCTTTGATGAAGCCCGAGGCGCGGGCGTCTTTCACGAACGTCTCGATGATAGGCAGCTTCGCCCGATCGCCTTTCGCGACGACGAACGCCTGATCGACTTCGAGGAAGCTGTCGGGCAGCGCGCGCAGACGTGATGCCGAGGCGCGCTCCGCATCGAGCGATCGCTGCCGGTTCACCGCGAAGGCGTGGACCTCTCCGCTCGTGAGGAGCCGTTCGAGCTCCGCCTGCGCGGGCATCGTCTGAAAAACGCGGACCTTCGCGTTCTTCAGGTGACTGCTCACGAACAGCTCCTGCGTCTGTCCTTTGACCGCAGCGACGGTCGTGCCGGCACGATCGACATCGGCGCTTCGCTGGATCACTGAGCTGGCCGGCACGACGTAGCTGTTGAACATCACGATGAACGGCGCGCCGAAGTCGACCTCGCGGGCACGCGTCGCATCGTACGCCAGGAATCCGATGTCGGCCTGATGCGCATTGAGCGCCGCGATGACGCCCGCGGCATCGGGCGCAGGAGTGATCGAGAACGGCACGCCGATCGTACGCGCCAGCTCTTTGACGAGATCGGGGACCGGCCCACTGACCGCACCTGTCTGTGCGTCGACACGTCCGTGCACCGGGTTGGTACCGAGGAAGACCGCGCGAAGCGTTCCAGTCGGCGCGAGCGTCGCCGACGGCGACTGCCCCGCTGCTGAGAGCGCGCAGGCGAACACCACCGCGGCCGCCGCTCCGATCAGATGGATGCCGGAGTAACCCATATCACTGTGCCGCGTCGAGAATCTCGCGCACCTTCTTCGCGAGCGTATCGAGGAGAAACGGTTTGGCCAGAAACGTTGTGCCCGGAGTCCGCGTCTGAGACGCCTCTTCAGTGTAGCCCGACACGAACAGGACTTTCATCGCCGGATGCCGTGCCGAGAGATAGTCGTACAGCTCGCGGCCGCCCATACCGGGCATCATGACATCGGTGACGAGGAGATCGACCGATCCGGGATGGGATTCGATCATGCGGATGGCGTCGACGCCACTCGCGGCCTCGAGGACGCCGTAGCCCTGACGGCGCAGCATGACCCCCATCAGCGATCGGACTTCGTCCTGATCGTCCACGACCACGACCGTCTTCGTGTTCGGACCGTACGTGGTCACCCGGACCTCGATCGGCGTTTCCGTGGGACGCGTGCCCGATGCCTGTGGCAGCGCAATCGTGAAGACCGTGCCGCGCCCCCGCTCGCTGTCGACCGAGATCGTCCCGCCGTGTTGCCGGACAATGCCGTAGACGGTGGAGAGGCCGAGACCGGCGTCGGCGACGCCCGACTTCGTCGTGAAGAACGGCTCGAAGACGCGTGCTTTCGTGCCGGCGTCCATCCCGCAGCCGGTGTCGCGCACGGTGAGACGGACGTCGCCCACCGACGCGTTCTCCGGCACACGCGGTGTCTCCGCCCCGACCACTGATGTCTCGATGGTCAGGGTGCCCCCGTCCGGCTCCATTGCATCGCGGGCGTTGGCGGCGAGATGCAGCAGCATCTGCTCGATCTGCGTAGTATCGCCCTCGATGTTCGGAAGCGAGGGATCGAGCACGAGCTGCAGCGCCGAGCGCGGCCCGGCGAGGCGTGCGATCAGCGATTGCAGCCCGGTGACGATCGCGTTCACATCAGCGATCCCCCGATCGATGATCTGCTGTCCCCCGACCGCCAGCAGCTGCCGCGTCACTGCGGCGCCGCGGGATGCCGCGTTCAGGATGTTCTCGATGTGCACGCGCGCCGGCGCCTCGGACGGCAATTCGGTCTGGAGCAATTCGGCGCTGCCTACGATCAGCGTGAGCATGTTGTTGAACGCGTGCGCCACGTGTCCGGCCAGCCGTTGCGTTACCTCGAGCGTCTGCGACTGATTCTTTCGCAGCGCCGCTTCGGCCGTCGCCCGCTCGGTGACGTCGATCCCGTGCCCGATGACGTAGGGCGGCGTGCCCGGCTCGACCACGAGGACGTTGCGATAGAGCCACAAGCGTTCGCTGCCGTCCCTGCGGACCACCCGCATGAGTCCGCTGTCGCGCGATCGCTCACGAATGCGCCCGAGATAGTCGCCGAAGAGATGACGCGTATTTGGCGCCAGAAAGTCGCGAAGGTTCCTTCCGATGGCGTCCTGCGGTTCGTATCCGAGCGAGCCGGCCGCGGCCGGGTTCACCGACAACAGAACGCCGTTGAGATCGTGCGTGCAGATCAGCCCGAGGCTGTTCTCGACCAGTTGTCGATAACGCCGCTCGCGAGCATCGAGCTGAGGATCGTTGGGCTTCTCGGACGCCGCGCTGCGCTTGATCCGGTCTTCGATGGCTGCCAGATCGCTCAGGAGCCAGCCTTTGGGATCTGGAGAAAGAGCCATTGCACGCCCCG
>DATFRP010000304.1:0-44996 GCA_035263125.1 Vicinamibacterales bacterium | reverse complement strand
TCGCTCACGCTCTCGGGATTCGCCTCCATCGTGACCTCGCGGTCGGCCGCAACGGAGAAACTGTCGTCGCAGGCGCGAACGATGCGGGCGATCTCGTCGGGCTCGAGCAGCGACGGCGTGCCGCCGCCGAAGTAGATGGTGTCTGCAGGAATTGCGGATTGTTGCTGGATTTCCGCTTCAAGCGCCGCAACGTATCGGGTTTTCAGGGCGGCGTCGAACAGCCCGCGATTGAAGTTGCAGTAGTTGCAGATGGCCGAACAGAACGGGATATGAAGGTAAAGACCTAGGTTCCCGCGCGGCCGCCGGACCATTTCAAGTCGACCTTCTCCTGCTTCGGCGTCTTGAGCTGGGCGCGCGCCTGTCCGTGCGATCGGGTCGGGAGTTTGCGACGGGGCTGAGCCTTCCACAACTTGTATAGGTCGTCCGCACCGGCATTGGGAGGCAGGTTGCGGTAATCCGGGCCATCGTACTCCAGGAACTCGCACATCTCACGCAAACGCGAGTGCAGTCTGAACCCGACGCGGACGAGCAGCGAGTTCATCTCTCCTTCGTCGGGCACGTCCTCGTAATTCGATGTGAAGATGGTGGGGCGTCGCTCATTGTAGCGGGTGTTGACGATGAGGCTCATCGTCTCCTCGACCCAGTCGGTCAGTCGCTCAGCACCCAGGTCGTCGAGCACGAGAAGCTCGGCGTCCATCACAGGTCGAATCACGTCCATCTCGGCGGCGTGAGTCACAGGGTTGTACGTGCTGCGTATGTCCTTCAGGAGTGCGCGCGTGTCGTAGTACAGCCCGCGAGCGCCGATCCGCCGGACCACATCGCGCAGCACCGCCACGGCGATGTGAGTCTTGCCGATCCCGGGGGGGCCGATCAGCATGAGGCCCTTCTCGACGACGGGGAACGCCTCGCAGAAGCGACGCGCCGACGCGACCGCACGCAGCAGTTCCTCGTTGTGATACGTGACGAAGCTATCGAGCGTGCAGCGCTGATACCGCGGAGGAACGCGCGCGTCGCGCAATCGCTGATCGACGGTTCGATCGCGGACGCAGTCGCAGCGTGTCACTCGCGAGACACCGCTGATCTCGATCGTCTTCCATCCAGTGTCGTCGCAGAGGGGACAGGCCACACGCCATGGTAACCCCGAACCTCCCGCACAGATCGTCACGCGAGGTGCCACGACTGCAAAAAGGCCCGGTCGAATGACAGAACTCCGTGACGGCTAGTTATTCGATTTGCGCGAAGGCGTCCGCTCGTCGGCTTCGGGCGTGGCAGGAGGCGACGCGCGCCGGACCAGATCGGTCGGCGCGGATTTGACGAGCGCAGTGCCGAGACGCTGCTCCCAGTCGTCGATGCCGCGCGCCATCTCGCGCTTGACGTAGTGCATGAACTCGTTGACCTCACCCTGCATCTGCTCGATCTTGCGGCGCAGGTTGAGGATGATTTCGACGCCGGCCAGGTTGACACCCAGATCACGGGTCAACGTCAGGATCGTCTCGAGCTGTTCGAGATCCTCTTCGGAATAGAGACGGGTGTTGCCTTCGGTCCGCGATGGTTTGAGCAGGCCCTCTCGCTCGTAGAGGCGCAGCGTCTGCGGGTGGATGTCGTACTTCTGCGACACCGCGCTGATCATGTAGTACGCCTTGCCGCGCTCAGCTCGCTTGGCCATTGTCGCTACTCCCGCACACCATCGCCATTGAGGCGACCAAACTCGCGGAGCAGTTCCTTCGATCGCTCGTCGAGGACCTTCGGCAGCATGATCCGGACTTCGACGATGAGGTCGCCGCGCTGGCCCGTCCTGGTGGACGGCGCGCCGCGCTCGCGCAGCCGGAAGCGCTGGCCCGACTGCGTTCCCGGCGGCACGCGCAGGCGCGCCTCGCCTTCGAGCGTGCGCACCACGACGCGCGCGCCAAGCGCCGCCTCGTGCACCGCGATCGGGACGATCAGATGCAGGTCGTCGCCGTCGCGGCGAAACGTCGGGTGCGAGGCTACCTTCACGGCCACATAGAGATCGCCCGGCTGCCCTCCACGAATCCCCGCGTGTCCTTTGCCAGGGATGCGAAGCCGATCACCGTCCGCTACGCCCGCCGGCACCCGCACCGTCACCGTTTCGCTGCGGGTCTCGAGTCCGGTCCCGCTGCACGGCTCGCAGGGTCTCGGAATCTGCTGCCCGGTCCCACCGCACGACGTGCAGCTGCGTGAGAACACCATGTGCCCGCGCACGGAACGGACCGCCCCCGTCCCCTGACAGAGATGGCACGTCCCCGCGCTCGCGCGGGTTCGGCCGCTTCCCGCACAGGTGCGGCAGCTCTCACGCCGTGTGATCGTGATCGATCGCTCGGTGCCGCCGAGCCCCTCTTCGAACGACACCGGCATCTCGGTGTGGAGATCCGTCCCACGCTGCGACGCGTCGCCTCTCGCACCGCGTTCGGTCAGCACCTCGGCGAACAGATCGCCGAAAGTCGCCGAGTAGTCGACACCGCGCGTGGAGAAATCGAACCCTTCGAAACCGGTCGCTTGAACCGGTTCCGGCTCGCTCGCATGGCCTGCGTCGTACCGGGATCTGCGCGCGGGATCGATCAGCGTCTCGTAGGCCTCGAGGATCAGGCGGAATCGCGCCTCGGCACCGCGATCACCCGGGTTGATGTCCGGATGATAGCGTCGCGCGAGCCGTCGATACGCCCGCTTGATCTCGGACTCCGACGCGCCCTGCGCCACACCTAAGACGATGTACAGATCCATTTGTGATCTTTGAGTTGTGATTAGTGATTCGTTTCTGATTGGCCGTCACGAATCACAACTCACCATTGCCCTATTTGTCGTCGACGACCTCAGCGTCGATCACGTCCCCTTGCGAACCAGAACCTGTCGAACCCGCAGCACCACTTGAACTGGACCCTGCCGAACCCGCTGCACCCTCAGAACCCGGCGCAGCGCCAGCGCCCTGGTTCTTGTAAAGCGCTTCCGCCGCCTTGTGCTGCGTTTGCGTGAGCAGATCCATCGCCCGTTCGATGCTCGCGACATCGTTCGAGTTGATCGCGGTCTTGAGGCCTTCGATCGCCGATTCGACCGCGGCCTTGTCTGACGCCCCGAGCTTGTCGCCCATCTCGCGCAGCATCTTCTCACCGGCATAGACCGCCTGATCCGCGCGATTGCGCGTCTCGATCTCCTGCCGGCGTTTCTTGTCCTCTTCCGAGTGCGACTCGGCGTCCTTCATCATCCGCTCGACTTCGTCCTTGCTCAGGCCGCTCGAGGCGGTAATGGTGATCTTCTGTTCCTTGCCGGTACCGTGGTCCTTGGCCGACACGTTGACGATGCCGTTGGCATCGATGTCGAACGTCACCTCGATCTGCGGCACGCCGCGCGGCGCCGGCGGAATGCCGACCAGCTGGAAGCGGCCCAGCGTGCGGTTGTCGCGCGCGAGTGGCCGCTCACCCTGCAGCACGTGCACCTCGACGCTGGTCTGACTGTCGGCCGCCGTCGAGAACGTCTCGCTCTTCCGCGTCGGAATCGTCGTGTTGCGTCCGATCAGCGTCGTCATCACCCCGCCGAGCGTCTCGATCCCCAGTGAAAGCGGCGTGACGTCGAGCAGCAGCAGGTCCTTGACCTCGCCGGCCAGCACGCCCGCCTGAATGGCAGCACCGACCGCCACCACTTCGTCAGGGTTCACCCCTTTGTGCGGCTCCTTGCCGAACAGCTCTTTCACGATCTGCTGCACGCGCGGAATACGGATCGAGCCGCCCACGAGCACGACCTCGTCGATTTTGCGCGGGTCGACGCCGGCATCGGTCAGTGCCTGCTTGGTGGGACCGACGGTTCTCTGCAGCAGATCCTCGACGAGCTGTTCGAACTTGGCTCGCGTCAGCTTCATCTGCAGATGCTTGGGGCCGCTTTGATCCGCGGTGATGAACGGCAGGTTGATGTCGGTCTCCATCACGGTGGAGAGCTCCATTTTGGCTTTCTCCGCGGCTTCCTTCAGACGCTGGAGCGCCATCCGGTCCTTGCTCAGATCGATGCCGTCGCTCTTCCTGAACTCGGCGACGATCCAGTCAATGATTCGTTGATCGAGATTGTCGCCGCCGAGGTGCGTGTCGCCGTTGGTGGATTTGACCTCGACGACGCCCTCACCCACTTCGAGGATCGAGATGTCGAACGTGCCACCGCCGAAGTCGTACACGGCGATCGTCTCGTCCTTCTTCTTGTCCAGCCCATAGGCGAGCGCCGCAGCCGTCGGCTCGTTGACGATGCGCATCACCTCGAGGCCGGCGATCTTGCCTGCCTCCTTCGTGGCCTGACGCTGCGCGTCGTTGAAGTACGCGGGAACGGTGATGACCGCTCTGGTGACCGTCTGCCCGAGGTACTCCTCAGCCGCCTGCTTCAACTTCTGCAGCACCATGGCGGAAATCTCAGGCGGCGCGTAGTCTTTGTCGCCAATCTTCACGCGCACGTCGCCGTTGGCCGCAGCCGCCACGGCGTACGGCACCATCTTCATTTCCTCCGAGACCTCGGAATAGCGCCGTCCCATGAAGCGCTTGATCGAGAAGATCGTGTTCTCCGGGTTTGTGACGGCCTGACGCTTGGCAACCTGCCCGACCAGCCGCTCACCGGTCTTGGTGAATGCCACGACCGACGGCGTCAGGCGGCTCCCCTCAGGGTTGGTGATCACGACCGGCTCGCCGCCTTCCATGACCGCCACAACGGAGTTGGTGGTGCCCAGGTCGATCCCGATGATTTTGCTCATGTGTCTCGCGTCCTTCTCAAAACTTGTCTCGCCGTTGCGTAAGCGAAGGCGGAACCAGCCTCGCAAACCGACGTAAGCAAAGGCCGAACGTCTTCGATGGCGAATCGCTGTGCCTTTAGGTAGTACTCATTATCAAATCTGAGTGAGACACTGTCAATGATGGGAAGCGACGTGAAGGCCCAGCTTCGGCGCAAGCGACACTACGGCAAGGGTTTCTTCGTATACTGAAGGAGAAGTGCTCGAATCGCCGGAAGGCCCTCGTCCATTTCCACGCAGAAGTGCCGTTCGCGTGGCCAGGCGCGCCGGCATCGCCGCGCTCTTTATCCTCATGGCGCTGCTCGGCTCGTTGGGCGGCGTCTTCTTCGCCTACGCCAACGACGTCGCTGAAGTCAGCGCCCTCGACAATTACAAACCGAACACGATCACACGACTGCTCGCCAGCAACGGCGATCAGATTGGCGAGTTCGCCACCGAACGACGCGTGGTCATCGGGTACGACGACATCGCCCCCGCACTCCGCCAAGCCATCATTGCGAGCGAAGACGGCGACTTCGAGCGGCACTTCGGGATCAACCTCTCGCGACTCGCGGTGACCGCTGTGCGGGATCTCGTCACCGGCCAGCGTTATGGGGCCAGCACGATCACCCAGCAGGTCGCGCGCATTCTCTTCCTCCAGCAGTACATGCGCGGCGGCGTGTTCGCCCGTTCCGGTGTCGCCGGATGGGAGCGCAAGCTCAAGGAAGCCATGTTGGCGTTCCAACTCGAGAAGCGATATACGAAGCGCGAGATCTTCGCCTTCTACGCCAACCACATCCCGCTGGGACACGGCGCGTACGGCGTCGAAGCGGCAGCGCGGATGTACTTCGACAAATCAGCCAAGGACGTCACGCTCGAAGAAGCCGCCGCGATCGCGGCGATCGTCCAGACGCCGGCCCGCCTGAGCCCCTTCGTCAATCCGAAAGCGAACATGTCACGCCGCAACAACTACGTGCTGCCGCGGATGGTCGCTGAAGGGTTCATCACCAAGGAGCAGGCGGCCGATGCGGGCTCGCGTCCCCTCGTGCTGCAGGGACAACCGACCCCCGAGCAGTCGAATGCTCCCTACTTCGTCGAAGACATTCGCAAGATGCTCGAGCAGAAGTACGGCGCCGACACGCTCTACCAGGCGGGTCTCCGGGTACAGACGACGCTCGACGTCAAGCTTCAGGAGGCCGCCAATGCCGCGGTCGATCGCGGACTGCGTGCGCTCGACAAACGCAGGAACGGCTACCGTCGTCCTCGACGCAACATCCTCGCCGAGGGCAAGACGCTCGACACGTTCACGACCGAACGCTGGTCCGAACCCATTCTGGCGGGCGACATCGTCCCGGCGGTCGTCTCCCATGTGCCGACCAACGCGAAGGAAAGCGTGCGCGTGCGGATCGGGCGCGATGAAGTCGACCTGCCGCGCGCCGGCTATGCGTGGACCGGCAAGGCATCGGCCGCCACGCTCTTCAAGGTCGGCGATCTCATCGAAGTGGGTGTGCGATCGCTGGCCAACAAACGGCCGACCGTCATCGTGCTCGAGCAGCCGCCGGCCGTAGAAGGCGCGCTCATCGCCATCGACAATCACACCGGTCAGATTCGAGCGATGGTCGGGGGATTCAGCTTCGCTCGCAGCAAATTCAACCGGGCCACACAAGCGCGGCGCCAGGTCGGGTCGCTTTTCAAGCCGTTTGTCTACACCGCGGCGATCGATCGCGGCTTCACACCGATTTCGATCTTCATCGACGAACCGGTGTCCTATGAAGTCGGTGCGAATCAGCCGCTCTACGAGCCGCTCAACTACGATCGCAAGTTCGAAGGCAGTGTCACCCTGCGGCACGCGCTCGAAGACTCACGCAACATCCCGGCCGTGAAGGCGATGGCAGAAGTCGGGCCGGCGGAAGTCGTCGGCTATGCCAAGCGGTTCGGGTTGCGCGGCGACTATCAGCCGTACCTCTCACTCGCACTCGGTGCCGCCGAGGCCACGCTGGTCGAGATGACGAGCGCCTACACGGCGTTCGCAAACCGGGGCGTCCGTATGGAACCGTACTCGGTCGTCACGATCGCCGATCGTGAAGGCAACATCCTCGACGAACACCGGCCCGAGCCCCATGAGGCACTGCGAGCGGACACGGCGTTCGTGATGACGAATCTGCTGCGCGGCGTGGTGCAACGCGGTACTGCGGAAGCGGCAAAATCGCTCGATTGGCCGCTGGCTGGAAAGACCGGGACGATGGACGAGTACACCGATGCGTGGTTCATCGGTTTCGATCCCGATATCACTGTCGGTGTCTGGGTGGGCTACGACGAGAAGAAACCGCTCGGCTCAGGCGAAACAGGAGCCGTCGCAGCCCTTCCCATCTGGATGGATTTCATGAAGGTCTACATCCAGGGTCACGGCGATCGTCGGAACCCGCCGCGTTTCGAGGCGCCGGGCAACATCGTGTTCGTGACGCTGGAATCAGGCAACACCGAAGCGTTCATCAACGGCACACAACCTGAGGACGTCCCGCAGCCCACACCGGCAGTGACGGCTACATCAGACAGCCCCCCGCTGGAACAGTAAGTCGGCCCCGCTGCAGTTGCATCCGCGCGACCGCTACACGCGCGCGTGCGGCGGATGATGATGCGGATGATGCTTCCGCCACATCACCAGACCTTCGTAGATCGCAAACGTGACGACCAGCAGGACGGCAACCAGGATCAACACCTGGACCGGATAGAAGAACGCTGCCATCACGAGCGGCACGAGCAGCAGCCCATCCATCATCACCAATGACATCCCGCCGTCGTAACTGACGAGATCGTCCCAGTACCGGCGCAGGAGTTTGAACATTGCCACCTCCACGGGAGCGAGACGGGAAGAGCGATTCGGGCTAACTATACCCCGTGTTCAAGCAGCGGCTCGAAGTGATTTATTTCACAAGATCCTGTCGAAAAATGGCCTGTTCCGGCGTGTCCTGGGGTCACCACTGCACGGCTAATCGTCGTTGGCAACCTCAGGAACACCGAGCGTCCCGCTCGCCCTCTGCATCAGATAGGACTTGATGAACCCGTCGACGTCTCCGTCGAGTACGCGGTTGACGTCCCCGACCTCGACCTTCGTCCGATGGTCCTTGATCATCTGATACGGCTGAAGCACGTAGCTCCGAATCTGACTGCCGAACGCAATATCGCGCTTCTCGCCTCCGAGCTGTTCGAGCTTGGCCTGCTGCTCCTTCGTCTTCAGATCGAACAGGCGCGCCTTCAGCACCTTCATCGCCTGCGCTCGGTTCTTGTGTTGCGAGCGCTCGTTCTGACACGAGACGACGATGCCCGTGGGCAGATGCGTGATGCGCACAGCGGAGTCGGTGACGTTGACGTGCTGACCACCGGCACCGCTCGATCGATAGGTATCGATGCGGAGATCCTTCTCTTCGATGGCAATGTCGACGTCTTCAGGCAGTTCCGGCCACACGAAGACCGACGCGAACGACGTGTGGCGCCGCGCCGCCTGATCGAACGGCGAGATCCGCACGAGACGATGCACGCCCGCCTCGGCCGACATGAGGCCGTAGGCGTAATCGCCGGTGATGGTCAAGGTCGCGCTCTTGATACCTGCTTCTTCTCCCGGCTGATAGTCGATGATCTCGCGCTTGAATCCGCGCCGCTCTGTCCACTTCAGATACATGCGGAGGAGCATCTCGGCCCAGTCCTGCGACTCGGTGCCGCCGGCTCCAGGGTGAATCGTCACGATGGCGTTGGCGCGATCGTGCTCGCCGCCGAGCATCTTCTTCGTCTCGGCGGCTTCAACTTCCTGCCGCAGGTCGGCGAGGCCATCCGAAAAACCCGCCAGCTCTTCTCCCGCCGATGCCCATTCGTGGAGCACGACGAGATCGTCCATCCGACGACGAAGTGATCGCAGCAGCGTGAGGTCATCTTCCACACGCCGGCGGCGCTGCATGACTTTCTGTGCTTCGGCCTGATTGCTCCAGAAGGTGGGATTGGCTATTGTCTTCTCGATGTCGGCGAGCTGATCCTCAGGGCGGGCACCCTCAAAGATGCCTCCGCAGATCTGTGGCGCGCCGTTTCAGGTCGTCGTACTGCCGTTCGAGATCGTCGAGTTCCACCAAAATTCCTCCAGTCGGGCGCCACGAGCCACCGCTATCGTCGTCGCGATCGCAAGGTGACCAGCGCCGCAAGCGTCAACACAATAGAAGCATACGCGGCAACGTCCCCGACCCGCGCGTACACGGTGCGGGTCGTCAGGAACCGGACCTCCTCGACCATCCCCACCTGTTCAAAGATACCCGACCGGGCGACCACGCGGCCGTATGGATCGACGACGCCGCTGATCCCCGTGTTGGCCGCGCGCGCCAGATACCGGCCCTGCTCGACCGCCCGCATCGAGGCGAGCTCGAAATGCTGATATGGGGCCGACGAGTGCCCGTACCACCCGTCGTTTGTAATCGTGGTCAGCAGTTCGCTGCCCATGTTCACGGCGTCGCGAACGAGCTGGGGAAAGACCACCTCATAACAGATCGACGTGCTCGCCTTGTTCGATCCGACCGGCAGCATGACCGACGATTCGCCTTCGGAGAACGGCGTGAGCCGGCCGACGAGCGGTGACACGAACGTCAACCAGCGCTGAAGCGGGATGAACTCGCCGAACGGAACGAGATGCATCTTCCTGTACACCGCAACCGTGCGGCCGTCCGGGCCGAGCAGGAATCCCGAGTTGTAGTACCCAGGCGGGTTCGTGTGGACCGTCTCGTCACTGCCAAAGAGGATCGGCACCTGCACTTCCGCTGCGAGATCGCGGAGCGCCTGGTCCGAGACGGGCGCCTCGCCGAACGTGAACGGCGTGGCCGACTCGGGCCAGATCACGAAGTCCGCGCCTCGACGCACCGCATCGCGGGTCATCGCAATATAGGTCGTGAAGATCCGTCGCGCGTGACGCGGATCCCACTTCTCCTCCTGCGCGACGTTGCCCTGAAGGAGCCCCACCCGAATGGGTCTGCCCTCGCGAGTCAGCGACCCGTCGGCGACGCGCCATGAGCCCCATGCGGCAACGACGATCAGGCCGACGGCGGTCGCAGCAATGAGCTTGATCCGTCGCCTGCCCGGCTCGAGCAGCGCAAACGCCGCGACCGCATTGACGATGGCGACCACGAGCGACACGCCGTACACGCCGAGGATGCTCGCAAACTGCACGACGGGAAGCACCGTGACCTGGCTGTTCCCGAGCGGGACCCAGGGGAACCCACCGAACATGCGCCCCCGCGCATACTCCGTCGCCACCCACACCGCGGGTGTCAGCAACAGAGCCGGAGCCCCGGCGCTCGCGATCAGCCGTGACGAGACGACCGCAAAGATCGCTGGATAGATCGCCAGATACAGCGCCAGTAGCAACATCGCCACGCCAGCGACAAACGGCTGAAGGCCGCCGAAGGCCGAGAGGACGGTACCGGTCCAGTACACCGTGCCGACGAAATAGACGACACCTGTGATGAGCCCCAGGACGAATGATCGGAGCATCGGCTGGCCCGGCATCTTCCCGGGTCTCCCGCGCCATCCGCTCAATGCAATGAGCAGCGGAACGAGGGCAATCCACGCACACGCAGGATGGCCGTATCGAGGAAAACAGAGGGCGAGCAACGCGCCCGCGACAAGGGCTAGCGCGTAATCCAGGGCTTGAACTGTTCTTCTTTTTCGAGCCGGCGGGCAACGGTCTCGGCCTCGCGACGATCCGTGTACTTGCCCACTCTGACTCGATACACGGCGGGGGTACCGGGGCCGGGTGAGGTCACGTATGATGGGAATCCCTTTGATGCCAGGCGCTTGGCGATCGTGTCGGCCTCCCCACGGGCGCGGACAGCCGTCACCTGAACAACGAAGCCGCTGCCGGCTCCTCCGGACGAACTCTCAGTGGCGGCGGCCTTCGATTCCGCCTTGGCCTTGGCCTCTGTGCGGTCCGTCCTTCCCCTCTTGTCGGTCTTCGCTGTCGGCTTGGGAGCAACCGCCGCCTTCGTGGTGATCGCTTCAAGGGGCGCACGCTCGGGCGACGTCAGCACCTGTGGAATCGGCTCAGAGCGCAGCGTTTCGGGTGGAGGTGTCGATGTGGAGAGACGCTCGGTGTAGGTCAGCTTCTCGTCAGACGTGACCGGGGTACCGGAAGTCGACCCGCCTGCCTCGGTCGCGATCGGAGAAGCCTGCGCTGGGGCGGTCGGATCGGCAGACGCGTCCGTCGACGCCTCGGTGGCTTCGGCTGGCCGGGGCGCGCGAACTCCTCGCCCGACCATGACGCCGCACAAGAAGATCACGACGGCGACGACCGTCACCGCCATGAACATGAAGACGAGCTGTTTACCGTTCAATTGAATTTCGTGAACGCCCTCGTCTGCCATTGATTTGCTGCGCAGTTTAGCACAACTGTCGGAAGACCGTCACAGAGTTTCTTCACGATCGTTCCAGTTTCTTGGCCTCGGTCGACCAGGCGACTCATGCTGCAGGAGCGCCCGGAGGCCGCACGACCAGCGACATCGCGCACTCCCCTTTCCCCGTGGCCCGACAGCGTTCGGTGATCACGGCGGCGTCCAGATCGAAGAGCTGCATCAGCCGACGCAGAGCCGCTGCGTAGAATTCGCATAGCGGATGATCGACCTTGTCCCGTACCTCGCAGAACAGCGAGGCATGGAGGTCGACCGCGGCTCTCCACTGGCGCCACTGCACCTTGACCTCGGTGTCGCCATACGTGCTGCGAACCATCCAGCGTGCGATATCGATCACGAGACGCTTGCGAATCGGCGGCGGTGCCAGGCGAATCAGGCGCACGCGCCACGCAGTCAGTTCGGCAACCGTCCATTCAGCGGTGTATTCGCCGGCCCGCGCCGTGATGAGGTGATATGGCTCGCCCTCCAGCCGGAGAAAACTGAGCACGGCGGCGAGCGGCGCCAGCCCGATGCGCCCTTCACGCAGCCCCCCCGGGTTCAGCCAGGACTCGTAGAACTCGAGACGCGTGGGCAGGAGGTCCGCGATACTCTGATGAAGGCTGGCGATGAGCAGCCGACCGACCGCGGAATCGCTCATACGATAAGATGCGGGAAAGCTTTACGTTCCAGGACGCTCACGGCGCACATCGTCACTGACGACGGGGCGCGGTTTGACGGGGCCGGAGTACCGGTGGTTGCCGATCGCATCGGGTGCCGGAGCGCTCAGAGGCCTTGGCCACTGAGCGTACCGCACCCGGAACGGCAATCGCAATCACAATCACCTCTCGCGTGCACATTCACGAATGATTCTTCCCGTCCACGACCGGCTTCGCGCGCATCTTGTCACTCTCATCGCCGCGCGCTACTCGCTCGACGACGCGTCGATGCCGGCGCTCACCCTCGAGTACCCGCCGAATCGCGACCTGGGCGACCTCGGTACGCCGATCGCCTTCGAGCTGGCCCGCCGACTGCGCAAGGCGCCGCGCGCCATCGCGCAGGAGATCGCCGGGGCGTTCGGCACACTCGAGGGGATCCGCGATGTCGCCCCCGCCCCGAACGGGTATCTCAACTTCTTTCTCGAACGACCATCGTTCCTTCTACAGCGCCTGTCGCACGATTCGCCGGCTCGCGCGGCAGAAGCGGGCAAGGCGATCGTCGAGCACACGGCGATCAACCCGAACAAGGCGGCCCACATCGGACATCTCCGCAATGCGGCACTCGGCGACACGCTGGTGAGGGTCCTGCGGTTCCGGGGCACGCCAGTGGAGGTGCAGAACTATATCGATGACACCGGCGTACAGGTCGCCGACGTCGTCGTCGGCTTCAGGGTGCTCGAGAACCTGACGCTCGACGGCGTCCGCGCGATTGCCGATACCACGCGATTCGACTTCTATTGCTGGGACCTGTATGCGCGCGTCACGGAGTGGTATGACGAGGACAAGGAACGATTGAAGACCCGCGCCGCCACGCTGCACGACATCGAACATGGCGGCAACGAGAACGCCGAGATCGGCGCCTTCGTCGCCGATCGCATCGTCCGCCGCCATCTCGAGACGATGGCCAGGATGAACGTCGACTACGACCTGCTGACGTGGGAGGGGGACATCCTGCGCCTGAAGTTCTGGGCGCAGGCCTTCGAGGTGCTCAAGGAGAAGAAGGCGGTCTACCTCCGCACCGAGGGCCGGCTGGCCGGCTGCTGGGTGATGCCGATCGAGGACGATCTCGAGAACTCAAAAGGGGAAGAAGCCGACGAGAGCGAAGAGCGCGAGAAGGTGATCGTCCGGTCGAACGGCGTCGTCACGTACGTCGGCAAGGACATCGCGTATCAGTTCTGGAAGCTCGGGCTGCTCGGTCGCGACTTCCGGTATCGCGTGTTTGCCGATCGCCCTCAGGGTGTGTTGTGGGCGACCTGCAGTCAGAACGGCACGGCCGACCACCCTGCGTACGGCGGGGCGTCGTACGTCTACAACGTGATCGATGTGCGGCAGTCGTATCTGCAGAAGCTGCTCAAACAGGCGCTGATTGCGGTCGGACATCCGGAAGGCGCCGAGCGGTCTCATCACTTTTCGTACGAGATGGTGGCGTTATCCCATGCCACCGCCCGCGAGCTGGGCTTCGCCCCGCCCCCTGATTCCGAGGAAGCCAGGCGGCCGTTCGTCGAGGTGTCGGGGCGGAAGGGCCTCGGCGTCAAGGCCGATGACCTGCTGGATGCGGTCGTTCAGAAGGCGGGCGGCGAGGTCGCCAAACGCAACCCCGAGCTGCCGGCCGATGAGGTGAAACGGACCGCGCAGATGATCGGCATTGCCGCCGTGCGCTATTTCCTGATCAAGTTCTCCCGCGGTAAGGTCATCGCCTTCGATCTCGAAGAGGCCTTGAGCTTCGAAGGCGAGAGCGGCCCGTACATCCAGTACGCCGTCGTCCGCGCGAATAACATCTTTCAGAAGGTGCAGCAACGGGACGGTCTGGACGAAGCCGCGCTGCTCGATGCCCTTCGCGACGTGCCGGCCACCGAGCTGACGGGGGGCAACGGCAGCCACGAGCTCTGGGCGCTGGTCCTCGAGGCCTCGCGCCTGGATGAAATCGTCGAACAGGTCATCCGGTCGCTCGAATTCTCCGTGCTCGCGAAGTACGCGTTTGCACTGGCCCAGGCCTTCAATGCGTTCTACCATCGATCGCCGATTCTCAACGAGGAGCGCGACGAGGTCCGTCGCTGGCGGGCCGCGGCCGTCATCTATCTCCGCAACCAGCTGACGCGGGCGCTCGATCTGATGGGGGTCGCCGTTCCAGTCAGAATGTAACCGTATGCCTGTGATCGCCATTCCTCCGTGCGCGAAGCTGCACGACTACGAAGAGTCGATCCGACGAGCCGGCGGTGAGATCCGCCTGCTCGATCGTGCGGTCGACAAGCCCGCGGAAGTGGTCGCGTCGGTCGATGGTGTTCTGTTGCCAGGCGGTGGAGACGTGCTGCCGTCGATTTACGGTCAGGCCGCGCACAAGACGTTTTCGGCCGCAGAGCCGGGCCGTGACGACTACGAGCTCGAGCTCGCGCGTCGCGCGATCGATGCCGATCTTCCGGTGCTCGCGATCTGCCGCGGCGTGCAGGTCCTCAATGTCGCGCGTGGTGGCTCGCTCGTGCAGGACATCCCGGAGCAGCTCGGGACGAGCGTCAATCACATCTTGCGCGATCCGCCGCATGCGATCGCTCACGACGTCTGGATTGTCGAAGGAAGCCTGCTCGACCAGCTGATGCGCGAGCGGCTCGAGACCGACACGTGCCCGGTCAACAGCCGTCACCATCAGGCACCGATGACACTGGGCACGGGTCTGGTTGCGAGCGCGACTGCGCCCGACGGCGTGATCGAGGCGATCGAAGATCCGAACAAGCGCTTCTGCCTTGGCGTGCAGTGGCACCCCGAGAACTTCTATCGCACCGGCGAGTTCCGCTCGCTGTTCGAAGGCTTCGTCGAGGCCGCCGGTCGACACCGTACGTAGTGTCCCTCATGTCGACAGCCACAAATCGCCTACGGGCGCTGCTGCAGCGCCCCGGCCTCCTCACCATGCCAGGCTGCCACGACGCGATGTCGGCGCGTCTCATCGAGGAGGCCGGATTCGAGCTTGGCTTCATGAGCGGCTTCGCCGTGTCGGCCGCCCGGCTCGGTATGCCCGACACCGGCCTCATTTCGTACGGAGAGCTCGTCGATCAAGGTCGCAACATCTGCCGTGCGGTGACCATTCCGCTCATCGGCGACGGCGACACTGGGTTCGGCAGCGCGCAGAACATCAAGCGGACGGTGCAGGGTTACGCAGATGCCGGCTTCGCCGGCATCATGCTGGAAGACCAGGTGGCCCCCAAGCGATGCGGGCACACCGAAGGCAAGTCGGTTGTCGGCCGCGATGAGGCGCTGACGAGGATTCGCGCCGCTGTCGACGCGCGCGATGCCGGCGCCGACATCCTGATCATGGCGCGCACCGACGCGCGTGCGTGCATCTCGCTCGACGAAGCGATTGCGCGCTGCCGCGCCTTCCGCGATCTCGGTGCCGACATCACGTTCCTCGAGGCACCGGTGTCGGAAGACGAAATGCGCCGGTACTGCCGCGAGGTACCCGGACCGAAGATGGCGAACCTGATCGAAGGCGGCAAGACCCCGCTGCTCTCGCATGCGCAGCTCGAATCGATCGGCTACACCATCGCCGTCTATCCGCTGACGCTGCTCAATGTATCCATCCGCGCGATGCGAGAGGCGCTCACCAGCCTGCGCGCCGCGCGCCCCGCCGACACGATGGACTTCGAAGCGTTGAAGGCGGCCGTTGGCTTCCCTGCCTATTACGCCGAAGAAGCGAAGTACAAGACTTCATAGGACCAGGCCGAACGAAAGCTCTGCTGAATTATACTACTGTACTAGTATAATAGATCTTGCGATGCCGATCATGGACTGGGCTCGCAGCGTGAACCCCCGCGACGCGACCCCGCTGCACGCGCAACTGGAGCGCAGCATTCGAGTGGCGATCGCGTCACGCCATCTCCAGCCGGGCGACCAGCTCCCAACCGTGCGGCAGCTGGCCGTCGCCCTGCGCATCAACGCGAATACCGTCGCCAAGGTCTACTCCCACCTCGAGCGCACCGGTGCGCTCGAAACCCGGCGCGGCGTCGGCACCTTCGTCGCCGATGCCGCGAATACTTCGCACAACGAGGAAGCGCGCGAGGACGAACTGCGCGCGATTGCGACCCGCGCGCTGGCCGAGGCCTCCGCGAAGGGATTCTCGGCGTCCGATCTCCGGCGTGCTCTCTCCTCCCTCGCGAAAGGAGCCTCATCGTGATCCTCAACGTCGTGTCGGTCATCGTCCTGCTGGTGATTGTCGGTCTCAGCTTCACGCTGACGACCGTCACCGGCTCCCCCACGTGGGTGGCGGTCGGCGTCCCGCTCGGCGTGATCGCAGCCCTTTCACCCCGGGTTGCCCAGCAGTGGGAACGAGCGGTTGTCCTCCGTCTGGGCCGCTTCACCGGTCTGCGCGGACCCGGGCTCTTCTGGATCGTGCCGTTCATCGATATCGTGACCCGCACGATCGATCAGCGGATGATTACCACGGGTTTCGCGGCGGAACAGACACTGACCTCCGATACCGTGCCGGTCAACGTCGATGCCGTGCTGTTCTGGGTCGTTCACGATCCCGAGAAGGCGGCGCTCGAAGTGCAGAACTACGCCGTCGCCGTGAGCTGGGCCGCGCAGACCGCGCTGCGCGACATCATCGGCCGGACGTCGCTGGCGGATCTCCTGCGCGGACGCGAGAAGATCGAGCAGGAGCTGCAGCATCTGATCGACGAGCGATCGACGCCATGGGGCGTGACGGTCCACTCGGTCGAGATGCGCGACGTCGTGATCCCGAGCCAGCTCCAGGACGCGATGTCGCGTGAAGCGCAGGCCTCGCGCGAGAAGCAGGCGCGCATCATTCTCGGCGAAGCCGAAATGGAGATCGCACGATCGTTTGAAACGGCATCACGCGTGTATCAGGACAATCCCACCGCGCTTCATCTTCGCGCGATGAACATGCTGTACGAGGGTCTCAAGGAGAAAGGCGCGCTGATGCTCGTGCCGAGCACCGCTGTCGAGTCGATGGGCATGGGCGGCCTGCTTGGTGCCGCGGCCATGAGACAGCAGACGCTGACAGGGAGCGGCGAACGGAAAAGCGAAATGACCCGCGCCACTCAGCGCGACTGAGATGACTCGAGCGCGGTGACGCCGGGCCTATTCGAGCACTGTGACGCCGGGCCTGAAGAACAGGCCCGGCCTACACTGACTACTTCTCGGGTCTTTCGTCGGGTGCGCCGGTGCCGGACGAACCGACGAAGAGCTTCCTGCCGTCCGGGAACGTGATGTCGCGGCCGTTCGCGCGGTTCGCGCCATCCTTGGCCTGGAACCCTTCCACCAGAATCTCGGTGCCTTCAGGCAGCGAGTTCTTCGTCCAGCCGCGCCGCAGCAACGCGTTGGGTGCCCCACCTTCGATCATCCAGCGCTCGACTTTTCCAGTGACCGGGTCCTTCACGTCCATGTGGATCCAGGAGTGCGGGTTGATCCACTCCATCTTCACGACCGTGCCTCGCAGCTTGACCGGTTTCTTGGCATCGAACTCGGCCGCGAAAGAATGATGCGCGAGGGCGGGAGCCGACGCGATGAGTGTAAGAAGAGCGCAACCGGCAAGACGCATTACGACTCTACTGAACATCGACATTCATCTCCTGGCGCAGACGAGCGCCAGTTTTCATGGTACGAAGGGTCCGTATGAACGGACTCTGAAGAGTTGCTTAAATCGAGGACAGAATGCGCGTCCGACTCATACGAGGTCCGGCTGAAGCCGGACACTACGACTACTGCGAACAATCACGCGCGGCAAAATACCGCGACTGTCTCCACATGCGCAGTGTTGGGGAAAAGGTCGAGCGCGGTGAGACGGCTGAGCCCGTAGCCAGCATCGATGAGCCCGCGCGCATCACGCGCCAGCGTCGGCACGTCGCACGACACATAGACGATCGACGCGGGCCTGGCTCGAACGATGCCGTTCAACGCGGCCTTCGACAACCCGGTACGTGGCGGATCGACGATCACGGTATCGACGATTGCATCGACCCTTGCGTCGTCGCTGGTCGAGGTGGTGGCGAGAAACGACTCGACGCTCCGGCGCACCACTCGGACCACTCGTGGACACGCGGCAGCATTCATTTCGAGATCGGCGCCACTCGTCGAATCGCCTTCGACGAGCGTGACCGGACCCACGCCGCACGATGCGACTGAAAGACCCAGCAGTCCGCCACCGGCATACAAATCGACGACCGGACCTCGTGACACGCTGGCCACCACCTCGTTGACGAGGTGCGCAATCAGAAACCGATTGCCTTGGAAGAACGCACGCACGTGACGACAGAGACGCAGCGTCGACGCAATGTCACCGGGTCGCAGTTCCACGACATCGTGAATGACAGGTGTGCCCGACACGACGATCGTGTCCGCGCGGTCGGCGTGGTGAGCCGACAGGCCGACGACTCCCTGCGACAGCGCAAGACAGCGTGCCGTGTCCGCGCGTTCGCGCAGCTCGAGATGACATGCGCGTTCATCGCCGGCAATGTTCTCGGCGATCTCGAGTGCGATGAGGTCGACGAGTCGTTCGCGGGTCACGATTTCCTGCGCCCTCGCGATCCACTCGTTCGTCGACGGCAACAGCTGCCCCGTCGTCGTCGCGTCACACAGATCGTGCGAGCCCTCGCGGTAGAAGCCGACGCGCCCCTCGTGCACATGCAGCCGCGCCCGCATCCGATAGCCCCGTTCCGGCGATGCGACCACCGCGGGCGGAGTCGAGAGTGGAATGCGACCGATGCGGCCGAACGCGTCCTGGATGATCTCGCCCTTGAGAAGAAGCTGACGGGGATAGTCGACGTGCGCGAGCACGTTCCCACCGCAGCGCCAGTCGCCCACGTCCGTCCGACGGTCGCTCGATGGCGAACGCACCGCGATCGTGTCGGCGTAGGCGACGCCCTTGCCCGTACGCTCGATGCGCGCGTCGACGCGCTCGCCGGGAATGGCGCCCCAGACCAGCACCACTTGGCCTCGATGGCGCGCGAGCATACGGCCGCCGGCCGTCGCCTTCTCGACGTCCAGGGTGAGCGTGGCGCCGGCAGCGATCATTCGTATGTGATGACGGGAAGCCGTCGGCGCTCGCGAATCAGTCGATCGATCGAGGCGCGAATCGATCGATCGTACGCGTCGCGCGCAAGCCGCTCGCGAAACGGCTCGAGTTCGCGCGCCGCCTCGCCGGCCAGATCCTGCAGCGCCCCTTCGCTCATCTCCGTACGCGCCGCATCGAGCAGCTCGCGGTCCATCTGACGCAGTCGATCGAGCAGATTCTCTCGCGACTCGCCTCGTAGTTGTCGTGCGCCTGCGCGAACGGTGTCCAGCTCTCGGATCAAGGCATCGGCGACGACGTCGAGCGATCGATCCTCGCCGGCTCGGAGAGCAGTGAGCCGCGCCACCACACGCTCCAGATGTGCGGGCAATGAGCCAACACGCCGCGCAGATTCCCCGCTCTCGGCTCCCTCACCAGTGTTCACAGCAGTGATGCCGACCGCGCGACGCCATTCGTCGAACACATCGAGCACGTCCGCCTCGCAGAACTCGATGCGCACGGGCCTCCGCCGTCGTCCCTTCGCGTAGTAGCGTTCAAAGTATCGATCGATGCCGCGGCAGGCGACCGTCAGCGGCACGCCTCGTGTTGCCCACCCGCACACCTGCTCGAACGCGGGGCCGACGATGCGAATGAGGTGACCGTCGTTCTTGCGACAGAGATAGGCCTCGATGTCACGACAGTACCGATCGGGCGCGATCCCGGATGATTCGTCGTTCACAGCACCCATCGCACTTCACCCGAGATCACACGCATCGGGCCGCTCTCGGTTCTGACGATCAACGCGCCGTCGTCGTCGACGCGCTCGGCCACTCCACGCTGGACGACGCCTGGGCCGTCCCACTCGACTCGCCGTCCGAGCATCGACGCGGCGCGGCGGCGCCACGCCGACATCACGGCGTCGGCGCGCCCATCGCCCAACTCACGATACCGTGAAGCCAGCGAAGCCAGACACTCGCTCAACACGAGCGCACGATCGACCGGACGGCCGAGCTCGAGCTCGATCGATGTCGCGCGCACACGAACATCGGCTGGATACACCGCGCGAAGCACGTTGATTCCGAAACCAAGGACGACGTGGGTCGAGCCTCGCTCAGCCAGAATCCCCGCCAGCTTCCGGCCGCCGCAGTGCACGTCGTTGGGCCATTTGAGCTCGACTTCGAGACCGCTCGCGGTCGCGATCCCTTCGGCCACGGCGACCCCAGCGGCCAGCGTCAGGAGCTTCACGACGGACGGGCCCGGCCTCAACACGATCGAAGCGTAGATGCCGGCTCCTGGCGGCGATACCCAGATGCGCCCCAGGCGTCCACGTCCGGCGGTCTGCATGTCAGCGAGCACGAGCGCGCCCTCATTCGCCCCGCCGTCAGCGAGCCTGCCCGCAACATCGTTCGTGGATGGGATGTCCCGATACCACAGCACATCGCGTCCGATCGAACCAAGACGAGATGCGACACGCGACAGTGCGGTGGCGATGTCGTCGGGAAGCGCGCGCGGCGCGGGCGAGCTGAGATCGGTCACTGGAGCGGTTCGATCTCGAAGCTGAGATCGGCCGCCGGCGCGGAGTGCGTGAGCGCGCCGATCGATACGTAGTCGGCACCGGTTGCGGCCAGATCGCCCATGCGGGCCAGGGTGACACCGCCAGAGATTTCCGTCTTGGCGCGGCTCCGGCATCGGTTCACCGCGTCGAAGATCTCCGCGGTAGACAGATTGTCGAGGAGGATGATCTCGGCCCCCGCCTCGAGCGCCTCGTCGACCTGCGCGAGGCTCTGTGCTTCCACTTCGATCGGCAACCCATTGCTGGTGGCGTCACGCATTCTCGCTACTGCCTGCTTGACGCCTCCCGCCAGCCTCACATGGTTGTCCTTGATCAGAATACCGTCGTGCAATCCGTATCGGTGATTGGTTCCACCGCCGACCCGTACGGCGTACTTCTCCAGGTCGCGCATGAGCGGCGTGGTCTTTCGCGTATCGAGCACAGTGATGCGTCCGGCCGCCGCATCGACGAACTGACGGGTCAACGTGGCGATCGCCGTGAGGCGTTGCAGAAAGTTGAGAGCGGTCCGCTCGGCGGTGAGCAGCGCCGCGGCGCGGCCTGTGATCTCAGCCACCTCGACACCCGGCTCACACGATGTGCCGTCTTCGCGCGCGACGGTCATGCACACGTCGGGATCCAGCTGACGGAAGGTTTCGCGGGCGACGTCGAGGCCGGCAATCACACAACGCGACTTCGCAAGAACGATCGCCCGGGCGTGCTGCGCGGCATCGATTGTCGCCCGCGTGGTGATGTCACCCTCGCCGATGTCCTCGGCCAGCGCCCGCCGCACGAGATCGCGATACGCCTCGACCGGCAGCGACTCACTCACGGTGCTCACGCGGGAGAGTCGTCGAGAAACGTGAGCTCGAGCTCCTGCACGTCCCCGAATGACAAGCTCCGGATATGGGCCGCCGCCTGGAAGTCGCGCATCGCGGGCTGCATCTTCTCGAATCGCACCTTCTCGAGCACCGCCGTCGCCGGCGTCTTGATCGCTCGTTTGTGCAGGGCTTTCACGCGCCGCACGGCGCGAAGGGCATCCTTGGTCACCACGAAGACGGGATCGGCGTTGACATCGGCTCCGCCGATTTCGGCGACGACTTCCTCCGGTGTCGGCCACGGGGCGCGGTGCACCGAACCCTCCCGCCACCACGACCACACCTCTTCGGTCACGAACGGCAGATACGGAGCGAACAACCGCAGCAGCGTCGACAACGCCACCAGCATGGCGCTATTGGCCGACGCCGCGCCCTGAGGCGTGAAGTCGCCGTATCGCCGCGACTTCACCAGCTCGAGGTAGTCGTCGCAGAAGGACCAGAAGAAACTTTCGGTCTGCGTGAGCACCCACGCGTAGTCGTAGGACTCGAGCTTCTCCGTCGCGTCTTTCACGAGGCTCGACAGGCTCGTCAACATGCCGCGATCGAGCGGCTCGATGATCGGCCCTCGCGGTTCGGCCTGCATCAAGGCAAACTTCGCTGCGTTCAGGAGCTTGATTGCCAGACGCCGGCCCACCTTCATCTGACCGGGCTCGAATGCGGTGTCGGTCCCCGGACGCGCGCTCGTCGCCCAGTAGCGGACACCGTCCGACCCGTGCTCCTCGAGCAGCGCCATCGGCGTCACGACGTTGCCCTTCGACTTCGACATCTTCTTGCGATCGGGATCGAGGACCCAGCCCGAGATCGCCGCGTTCGCCCATGGCAGCGAGTCGTGCTCGAGATGCGAGCGAAGCACGGTGCTGAAGAGCCATGTGCGGATGATGTCGTGCGCCTGCGGACGCAAGTCCATCGGGAACACGCGCGCGAATAGATCGGGATCGTCGAGCCAGTCGCCGGCGATCTGGGGTGTCAACGACGACGTCGCCCACGTGTCCATGACGTCAGGGTCGCCGACGAACCCGTTCGGCTGGTTGCGCTGCGCGTGCGTGTATCCGTCAGGAACGTCGGTCGAGGGATCGATCGGCAGCCGCGATTCGTCAGGAACGATCGGATGCGCGTGATCGGTGCTGCCATCAGCGTGCACGGGGTACCACACTGGAAAGGGTACGCCGAAGAAGCGTTGTCTGCTGATGCACCAGTCGCCGGCGAGACCGTTGACCCAGTTCTCATAGCGGTGCCGCATGTACTCGGGGTGCCATCGCAGCTGTTTGCCACGTTCGAGCAGCGCCCCGCGGAACTCCATCGTCTTGATGAACCACTGACGGCTCGTGATGATCTCGAGCGGCCGGTCGCCCTTCTCGTAGAACTTGACCAGATGCTTGATCGGTCGCGGCTCTCCCACGAGATCGCCCGAGTCGCGGAGCAGCTCGACGATCCGGACCCGGGCCTTCACCGCCGACAGGTTGGCGAGATGATCGTAGGCAGCCTGCGCGTGCGCGGCGTCGCGCGACTCCCATCCAGGGGAGTCCCACGTGACTGCGCGAAAGGCGCCGTTCGGCATGACGATCGCCCGGACCGGCAGCGAGAGCTCGCGCCACCACGTGACGTCCGTCAGATCGCCGAACGTGCAGATCATTGCGATGCCGCTGCCCTTCTCCGGATCCGCCAGTGCGTGCGCCTTCACGGGCACCGGCACCTGGAACAGCGGCGAGTACACCTCGGAGCCGAAGAGCGGCTGGTACCGCTCATCGTCGGGATGCGCGACGAGGGCGACACATGCCGGAATCAGCTCGGGCCGCGTAGTCTCGATCTCGACCGCCGGCCCGTTCGTTCGCGCGAACTTGATGCGGTGATACGCCGCGTCCTGTTCGCGATCTTCGAGCTCGGCCTGCGCTACTGCCGATCGAAAGTCAACATCCCAGAGTGTGGGCGCCTCGAGCTGATACGCAATGCCGCGCTCGAGCAGACGCAGGAACGCCGTCTGCGACACCTTCTGCGCCTTCTTGCCGATCGTGGCGTACGTGCGCGACCAGTCGACCGACAACCCGAGGTGACGCCACAGCGCCTCGAACGCTTGCTCGTCTTCGACAGTCAGGCGCGCGCACAGCTCGATGAAGTTCGGGCGTGAAATCGAGATCGGATGCTTGCCGGGCTTCTCCGGCGGCTGGAACGACGGATCGTACGGCAGCGAGGGATCGCAGCGAACGCCATAGTAGTTCTGCACGCGACGCTCGGTCGGCAGCCCGTTGTCGTCCCACCCCATGGGATAGAACACGACCTTGCCGCGCATGCGCTGAAACCGCGCGATGACATCCGTGTGCGTGAACGAGAAGACGTGTCCGACGTGAAGCGAGCCGCTGACCGTCGGCGGCGGAGTGTCGATCGAAAACACCTCGGCGCGTGCGTGGTCCCGGTCGAAGCGATAGGTGCCCTCCGCGTCCCAGCGCGCCATCCACTTCGCCTCGAGGCCTTCGAGGGCTGGTTTGTCAGGCAGAGAAATCTGAAGACCGTCCATTGGTGATGTGGGCAGTAGAGGTTCTCGATGAGCGAGGTTCTGTCAGCGTCGATTGGCGACCGCCGATTTGATCCGCGCAATCTCTTCGCGAACGAGTCGTTCGGTGACCTCCGAGACGATCTGCGCCACAACATCGTTGGCGGCATTCGACGCGAGGCGCTGGACCACCCGGCGCGTGACCTCGTCGATGAGCTCCTCGGTGACAGCAGGCGCCGCGGGACGAGCAAGACGGATCGGCATCGAACCGGATTCGCCCTGTTCGGCTGCAAAGAGCGCGCTGAACACATCGGCGATCACGTTGCGCCCGCCGGTCGCGGCCGCGTCGGCACCGAGATTCGGAGCCACCGGTGTTGCCGATTCCATCCGCGGCGGCGCGCCGCCTGTTGACGACGTCCGCGTCGCCAGCGGCAGAGCCGTCGAGGGCAGCGGCGCGCGCGCGATCGACGCTGCCGGCATGTCGGGCAATGGCGCAGACGCCAGCAGGCTGTCGACCGTGGGCACGTCGAAGCCGGCTCCGTAGTCCTCCCTCTGACGCAATCCGCGCATCGGCTCGACAGGATCCGCTTCGCTTCCCAGTCGCGCGAACGCCGCGTCGAGGCGATCGAAATCGAAGTAGTCCTCAGACGGGATCATCGGATCCGGGCTCGGGATCCGAGCGGGCGATGCTGCAGCTTTCGGCTCCGCGCTCGGGACTCGGGCCTCTGAAGCCGCCGACCGCAGTTCCGCCGCGCGATCGGACATGCGCGTCTCGAACGCAGCCGCAATCGCCGGCGCCGCTTCGATCGTTTGCCCGGCCTTCGATCTTCCGCTGCCGTCGATGAGCTCGCGAACACGCGAAATCACCTGCTGCGGCTCGAACGGCTTCACCAGCACGCCGTCGGACTTCACCTGCTGGGCCCGCGCCTCATCGACCGGTTCGAACGCGCCGGCAAGAAGCAGGACCGGAATGTGCGAGAGATCGGGCCGCCCTTTGACGAACGCTGCCACCTCGTAGCCGCTGCGTTTGGGCATGCCGATATCAGCCAGGACGATGTCGGGATGCTCGACCGGAATCCGAGCGATCGCCTGTTCTCCGTCACCCACGGTCACCACGTGCACGTCCTCGCCGGAGAACGTGAGCTCGACGACACGTTGGATGGTTACGCTGTCGTCGGCGAGCAGGAGCTTGTGTCTCACCAGTCCCTCAATACCCGGTCACGAGTTCGATGCCACGCGTGCACGCGTGTGACGATCAATGAAGTCTACGATGTCCTGCATCGGCGTGCCCGGCTGAAAAATCCCTTCGACGCCGATGGCGTTGAGCTTGGGCACGTCGGTGTCAGGGATGATGCCCCCGACGACCACCAATACTTCAGTCAAGCCCTTCTCTCGCAAAAGCTCCACGACGCGCGGGCAGATGTGCATATGCGCGCCCGAGAGGATGGACAGACCGATCACATCCGCGTCCTCCTGAAGTGCTGCATTGACTATCTGTTCGGGCGTCTGCCGAAGCCCTGTATAGATTACCTCCATGCCGGCATCGCGCAGCGCCCGGGCGATGACCTTGGCGCCGCGGTCGTGGCCGTCGAGTCCGGGCTTGGCGATCACAACACGAATCTTATGCATGTCTCTCAAGACGCTAGGGCCCAGGGCCCAGGCCTCAGGGCCCAGGGCTGGTCCAGTCATCAGGCCTGAGGCCTTGCCAGTCCTGAGGCCTGAGGCCTGGGCCCTGGGGCCTCAGATCACTGGGCTCTCCACGTACTCGCCCCACACCTTCCGCAGCCTGTCGCACATCTCGCCCAGGGTGGCATAGGCCCGGACGGCATCGAGCAGCAGCGGCATCGTGTTGGCGCCCGTCGCCGCACCGGCTTCGAGCGCCGCGAGGGCGGCGGCGACCCGACGACTGTCCCGGCGCCTGCGAATCTCGTCGAGCCGTGCGAGCTGGCGCTGCTGTGCCGCCTCGTCGATATACAACGTCTTTATCGGCGCCTCCTCGTCAGCCGTGAACTGGTTGACGCCGACGATGATCTGCTCCCTGGTCTCGATCGCCTGCTGGGATCGATAGGCGCTCTCGGCGATCTCGCGTTGCGGATAGCCCCGTTCGATCGCGGCGACCATCCCGCCCATGCGATCGATCGTGTCGAAGTACACCAGCGCTTCCTTCTCGAGCGCCGTCGTCAACGCTTCCACGTAATACGACCCGCCGAGCGGATCCACCACCTCGGTGATCCCGGTTTCCTCAGCGATGATCTGTTGCGTGCGCAGCGCGAGCGTGGCTGCTTCCGCGGTCGGCAGCGCGAGTGCCTCGTCGAGCGCGTTGGTATGCAGCGACTGAGCGCCCCCGAGCACCGCGGCCATCGCCTGAAGAGCCGTCCGCACCACGTTGTTGTACGGCTGCTGCGCCGTAAGCGACACGCCGGCGGTCTGGGCATGAAACCGCAGCTGCCAGGACCGCGGAGAGTGCGCTTTGAAGCGATCGCGCATCACGCACGCCCAGATGCGCCGCGCCGCCCGGAACTTCGCGAGCTCTTCAAAGAAGTCGCTGTGCGAATTGAAGAAGAACGAGATGCGCGGCGCGAACGCGTCGACGGCAAGACCAGCATCGATGCCGTACTGGACGTACTCGATGCCGTCGCGCAGCGTGAACGCCAGTTCCTGCGCCGCTGTCGCTCCCGCTTCTCTGATGTGATACCCGCTGACCGAGATCGTGTTCCACCGCGGCATCTGCTCCGCGCAGAACGCGAAGACGTCAGTGACGAGACGCATCGACGGACGAGGCGGGTAGATGAACTCCTTTTGCGCGATGAACTCTTTGAGGATGTCGTTTTGAATCGTGCCCGACAGCGTCCGCCAATCGGTGCCTCGCTGCTCGGCCAGGACGAGATACATCGCGAGGATCATCGAAGCGGGCCCGTTGATCGTCATCGACGTGGTGATCGCGCCGAGATCGATTCCCTCGAAGAGTGCCTCCATGTCGGCGAGCGAGGCGATGCTGACGCCGCATTTGCCGACTTCCCCAAGCGACAATTCGTGATCGGGATCGCGCCCCATCAAGGTGGGCAGGTCGAAGGCCACGCTCAGACCGGTTCCACCGGCTTCCAGCAGTTGCCGATACCGCTCGTTGGTCTCCTCGGGCGTGCCGAACCCGGCGAACTGCCGCATCGTCCACGGCTTGCCGCGGTAGCCCGAGGCGTGAATCCCGCGTGTGTACGGATACTGGCCCGGGTCACCCAGATCACGTTCGTACTCGAGCGACGCGATGCTGTCCGGGGTGTAAAGCCGTTCGACCACACGTTTGGCGTGTGTGGTGTCGGCGGGGGCGCCCATATAAGAATTATATCGGGCGGCCTACACTATCGACATGGCAGAGCACGGCAGCATCTTCGGGGCGATGCTCAAGGAGTTCGACGGCGCCGCCCGCATCCTCCAACTCGATCCGGGCATCTGGCGCATTCTCACCCAGCCCAAACGGCAGATCATCGTCTCCTGCCCGGTGCTGATGGACAACGGCGAGATTGAAGTTTTCACCGGCTATCGAGTGCAGTACAACATCACGCTCGGGCCTGCCAAGGGCGGCATCCGCTATCACCCCGACGTCTCGCTCGACGAAGTGACCGCTCTCGCCGCCTGGATGACGTGGAAGTGTGCGGTCGCGCACATCCCCTTCGGCGGCGGCAAAGGCGGCATCGTCTGCGACCCGACCCGCATGTCGCGACGAGAGCTCGAAGCGCTGACACGGCGCTACGTCGCGGAGATCATCGACGCCATCGGTCCGGAGAAGGACGTGCCTGCACCCGACGTCAACACCAACGATCAGATCATGGCGTGGGTGATGGACACCTACAGCATGCACGTCGGCCACACCGAAACCGCGGTCGTCACCGGCAAGCCGATCGAGATGGGCGGCTCGCTCGGACGACGTGAGGCGACCGGACGCGGTGTGATGATCGTGACGCGCGAAGCGGCGAAGCATCTGGGCTTCGACATCAAGGGCGCGACCGTCGCGGTCCAGGGATTCGGCAACGTGGGCTCAGTGTCGGCGGAGCTGCTCGCTGCTCTCGGCGCGAAGATCGTGGCCGTCACCGATTGGAAAGGTGGCGTCTACAACGCGAAGGGACTCGACATCCCGAAGCTCCTCACCCACACCGCAAAGAACAAGACCGTGGCCGGCTTTCCTGACGCAGATCTACTGGACGCCGATGAGTTCTGGGCTCTCGACGTCGACGTACTGATCCCGGCCGCGCTCGAGAATCAGATCACGATCGAGAACGCACCGAAGATACGCGCGAAGGTCGTCACCGAAGGCGCTAACGGCCCCACGACACCGGAGGCGCACACGCACCTGCACGAGCGCGGCATCTTCGTGATTCCCGACATCCTCGCCAACTCGGGCGGCGTGACCACCTCGTACTTCGAGTGGGTACAGGATCGCTATGGCTACTTCTGGGAACTGGACGAAGTGAACACACGCCTCGAGAAGAAGATGGTCGAGGCGTTCGATGACGTGCTGCAGACGGCGCTGAAGTACAAGACGGATCTACGGACGGCGGCGTACGTCGTCGCGATCTCGCGAGTTGGAAATGTCACGAAGCTGAGAGGGATGTACGCGTAGCGCTATGACGTCACCCTCAACGGCACGAGCTCCTTCACATCGCTCCCCTTCACGGTGATCTCGACGAGATACTCGCCAGGCGGTATCGACGCGAGGGACAGATCGATCTGATGGGAGGAGCCACCGGTGCCCGCGGCCACCGGGACGTCGGACATCTTCTTCCCGCTGTTATTGAGAAGCGCAGCGGTTGGTTCGGGACGCTCGGTGCCCACTCCGTACGCATCGAACCGGATCAACAGCCGCTCGGTGCGTGAGAACTCGCGATTCGCAATCGGCACGATGGCCGCATCGCCGACCATCGCCGTGAACTCGCGCGCGGTGCGTGCGCGATAGATGCGAGGCGTACTGAGCGCCGCTTGCGGAGCGGTGAAGTCGGGCACGGAGAGATCGCGGATCTCTTGATCGAGCGTGCCGCCGCTGCCGGCCGCTTCCACAGTCATTCGCAGTTCGATCTTGCCTGGCGGCGAATCGAACACGAGCCGTTGCGGCGCGCTGGCTGCGGCGGCCGCAGGAGCACGGGCGCTGACCGGTCCGGTGTCGTTCGGTGCGCTCGGAGGTGCGGCAGCCGCGAGCGCCGCGTCGGGCGCGCGACCGCGGAATACCAGATCGCCAGACTGCGTGGCGGCCAGCAGTGAGACACGGCCCGCCTGCTCGCGTCGGGCGCTGCCCGGAGACGGCGGCAGCGGCTCCCACACGAGCGTCACGCGCGTCTTGCCGTTGCTGCCCTTCTCGGTGCCGATCCAGGTCCGGACGTACTTGCCCGCCTGCACGTTCGTCGAAATCGACGCGAGCGCCGTCTGCACGGGCTTGGCCACTTCGGGCGTGGGATTCTTCACGCGCTCGACGTCAGCGGGCGTCAGCGCCCAGAATCCCTTGCGCGAGCGCACTTCCACGTCACGCCGCTTCACACGCACTTCAAGTTTGTGGAACTTGCCGTCGGTCGCTGCCTGGGTCGTGGTATAGCCGAGCAGATAGTACGCGGTCGAGTCGCGGACCATCTGGGCCAAGCCCTGCTCGAGGGTGTTGCGGTTCACGATCGCCCGGCCATCGGTTTCTTCCGAGAGCGAACGCAGCGTGTCCTGCGTCATCTGCAGCGCGCGGCGATCGGTCGCGAAGCTCGGAGGCGGCCCCGATGGGAGATCGTCGAAGCCGTACTCGAACGGCGCGAGTCCGCGTGGGTCGAGCGAATAGAATGCCGTGTTGTTGCGATTGGCGGCATCGAAGATGTCGCGCATCTGCGAATACACGTCGGTCTGTCCGAACCATTCCGCGGTCTGCTCGCGCGGAGTGTCCTGTTGCCCGGCCGCGACCGCGGTCTCGATGGGATCCGCCGGCCGCGATGCGTCCATACGACGCATCTGCGGCGGCAGCATCGCCGTAAAGCCCTCGCTGACGAAGACTACCGACTTGCGCCGCTCGTTCAGCGCGCCCAGGTGCGTCGCCAGGCCGCGCAGCGCCGACATGACGACTTGATTGCGGATGGTTTCGACCTGGTCGGTCGAATAGCGCACGTAGTTCTCCTCGAGCTGATTGCGCGGCCGGTAGTCGAACTTCCGTCCCTCGAATTTGTCGAGCGCACGCGCGATCAGATCGTGGTTCCGCGTGAAGCTCAGGTCGGTGACCGGCTGCAGCGGGTACATGATCGCCACCAGATCGTTGGGCCGCAGCGTCTGAAGAAAACGCGTCAGCGGCGTGCGCACCGTCATCGAGTTCGACAACCGCGTGTGATAGTCGTCGAGGAAGAGCACCCACAGACGGACGTCCTCGCGTGCTGCCTCGCGCTCGATGTCGTCCTGGTTGCGAATCTCGCGCGGCGCCGGCTCACCCGGCTTGGGGTTGCCGTCGACCAGCACCAGCCTGAACTGCTCGACCTTCTGCGGCTTGCCGTCCTCCAGGATTTCGAAGTCTTCCTGCGTGAGGTTGGTGACCGGCTGCTGCTTCTTGTCGCTGACAATGACGTCGACCCTTACGAAGTCGATGCCGCCGCGGAACGTCGGTCCTTGCGGATTCTGGGATGCACCCGTCTGAGCTGTACCGCTCTGACCGCCGCCACTCTGACCAGCGCTCCCTTGCTGCCCAGCGCCGCCTTGCGCCGGCGTACCCTGCGCCGCGCCCTGTGGCTTCCGAGTGCCGTCATCCTTTTGCTGGGTCGCAGGCGTCCCCTGCTGTGAACCGGCGACCGGCGCCGACGCAGTCATGCACAGGCAGGCCGCACACGAGACGAACGCGGCCGAGAGTCTCATCCAGGACATAGATGCCGCCTCGAAGCGATGATACCAGTTGGGAATTGGGAGGTGGGAGTTAACCAGCCAAGCTTCGGTTGGCTGGCTGCCGGCATCTCTTGGCGCGCTCTCCGCGCGCCTAGTCCGTTATGCGCCGTTCGCCGCAACGACGCCAAGATTCGCATGTCGAGCCGCATAACGGACTATAGTCGCGTGTCTATGGCCCTTACGACGCTGGCCGATGATGAACGGCTTTTGCGCGATAGCGTGTACGAGTTCGCGGATCGCGAGATTCGGCCGCTCGTCCGTGAGATGGACGAAAAGGCGAAGATTCCGCACGACCTCATCGCCCAGCTCTTCGACCTCGGCGTCATGGCGGTCGAGGTGCCGGAGCCGCTGGGTGGTGGAGGCGGCACGTTTTTTCACTCCGTGCTGGCGGTCGAAGCCGTGTCGCGCGTGGACCCGTCGGTCGGCGTACTCGTCGACGTGCAGAACACCCTGGTCATCAATGCGCTGCTCCGATGGGGGACCGAGGAACAGAAGGAGACACATCTCCGCCGGCTGTCGAAGGACACTGTCGGCGCATACGCGCTGTCGGAAGCCGGCTCGGGCAGCGATGCATTCGCGCTCACGACACGCGCGACTGAGCGGGGTGATGCCTTCATCATCAACGGTCGAAAGCTTTGGATCACGAACGGTAACGAAGCGGATCTCTTCATCGTCTTTGCGACGGTGAATCCGGATGCCGGCTACAAAGGCATCACGGCGTTCATCGTCGAGCGAGGATCTGCGGGCTTCACAGTCGGCAAGAAGGAAGACAAGCTCGGGATCCGCGCCAGCAGCACCTGCGAGCTCGTGTTCGAGGACTGCTTGGTGGCGCGCGCCAATGTCCTCGGCGACGTCGGCAAGGGATACAAGGTGGCGATCGAAACGCTCAACGAAGGACGCATCGGCATCGGCGCGCAGATGCTGGGACTCGCACAGGGAGCACTCGATCACGCAATCAAGTACACGAAGGAACGCAAGCAGTTCGGATCGGCAATTGCGGATTTCCAGGGTGTCCAGTTTCAGCTGGCGCGCGCGGCCACGGAGGTCGAGTCGGCGCGACTGCTCGTCTACAACGCCGCACGCCTGCGTGATGCAGACCAGCCGTTTCTGCGCGAAGCCGCGATGTGCAAGCTGCACGCGTCTGAAGTCGCCGAGCGTGTGGCGTCACTCGCCGTGAATCTGTACGGCGGGTACGGCTTCGTCAAAGACTATCCGGTGGAGAAGCTGTATCGCGACGCGAAGATCGGACAGATCTACGAGGGCACCTCGAATCTGCAGCTCCAGACGATCGCGAAGCAGATCCTGGCGTGATCTACGCCGGGTCTAAAGAGCACGACCCGGCCTACACTGTCTATTACAATAGAGCGTATGAGAGTTGGCATCATCGGCTGGCGCGGAATGGTCGGGTCCGTGCTCGTGCAGCGCATGCGCGAGGAGCGGGACTTCGATCTCGTCGATCCGTACTTCTTCTCCACCTCGCAGGCGGGCGGCAAGGCCCCGGCGGTGGGCACTCGGACGACGACCGTCAAGGATGCCAAGAACATCGCGGAGCTCTCCGCGATGGACGTCCTGATCTCCTGTCAGGGCGGCGAATACACGGCGGAGATTCATCCCGCGCTGCGCAAGGCGGGGTGGACCGGTTACTGGATCGACGCGGCGCGCCAGCTGCGGATGGCGGACGAGGCGGTCATCATTCTCGATCCGGTGAATCGCGCGGTGATTGATCGCGCGCTCGATCGCGGGTTGAAGGACTTCATCGGTGGCAACTGTACCGTCAGCCTGATGCTGATGGCGATGGACGGCCTGTTCCGCGCCGACCTGATCGAGTGGATGACGTCGATGACGTATCAGGCGGCCTCAGGCGGCGGCGCCAAGCACATGCGCGAGCTGGTCTCCCAGATGGGCATCGCACACGCGTCGGTCGCCGACCTGCTCGCCGATCCGAACTCTTCGATCCTGGACATCGATCGCGAACTGATCGCCACGCAGCGCGGCTCGTCGTTCCCGGTCGAGCACTTCAACTTCCCGCTCGCCGGCAGCCTGCTGCCCTGGATCGATGCCGACCTCGGCAACGGTCAGAGCCGCGAGGAGTGGAAGGCGCAGGCCGAAGGCAACAAGATCCTCGGACGGTCGTCGAATCCGATTCCGATCGACGGCGTCTGCGTGCGCGTCAGCTCGATGCGCTGCCACAGCCAGGCGCTTACCGTGAAGCTGCGGCGCGATGTGCCGCTCGCCGAGATCGAGCGCCTGCTGGCAGCGGCCAATGACTGGGTGAGAATCGTCCCAAACGAGAAGAACGCGTCGCTGCGCGACCTGACGCCGACAGCAGTCACTGGCACGCTGACGGTCCCGGTTGGACGGCTGAAGAAGATGTCGATGGGTGGCGAGTACCTGCAGGCGTTCACCGTCGGCGATCAATTGCTGTGGGGCGCAGCCGAGCCGCTGCGACGCATGCTGCGAATCATCCTCGGTGTCGCCGTCGAGCAACCGGCGCAGTTGAGCGCCGTTGCCGAGCGCTGAACCAGCCGGGGGCTCGGCCCTTGATGCCGTCAATCACCATCACACGTTGATAGAGGTCCGGGCGCGCAGTCCTTCTCATCACGCCACCTCAGCCGGCGCCAGGTAAGACTCGCGCCATGTATCCTTACAGCCGACCGACGACCGGCATGGCCAGCATTCTCAGGAGGCTTCCGTTTCGGGCGCATCACCTTCCGCGCCACTGGTTCATGTTTGGCTCGCGCGCTCTTTTCTTGGCTGTCGCGCTCGCGTTGCTGGCCATCGCGGCTCAGCTGATCGATCGTGTGCTGTTGAGGCCGATACCAATCCCAGATCCAGAACGCGTGTTCATCGCCTACGAGTCGATGCCTTTGCTTCCTGAGGGCGTCAGGGTGGTGTCCTTCCAACAGTTCAAGGAGTGGGCCCAACAGGACCGAGTCCTGGAACGAGCCGCTGGTGTCTTCCGCTTCGACATGCACGTGACCGCCCGAGGCGGTGCTGGGTTTTGGACGCGTCCCGACGTCGAGGCAGTTACTTCAGACTTCTTTCCGATCATCGGCGCATCGCCGCTCGAGGGACGAGTGTTCGGTGCCAGCGAGGACGTATATCCCGGTCAGATGGTATGCCTCGTGTCGGCCGCCTTTCGCCGAACACACTTCCCAGGACAGTCGGCGATCGGTCAACTGTTAGAAACCGAAAATGGCACGCTGCAGATCATCGGCGTCCTGCCTGATCATGTGGCGAAGTGGCGCAACGCCGATGTCTGGGTTCCGGCGAGCCTCATGGCTCGATACGGCGCACCTGAGGTGTTCCAATCTTCCGGTTACAAAGCCACCAGGGTGATGGTTCGTATCAAGAGAGGCGTCAGCCTGAACACCGCGAGACAGGTGCTCGACGCAGTCGCGGGTAGCCCTGAGGAGCGAGTGTCGGTTCGCCTCCTCAATGTTGCAGCGGAGATTCGAACCCGCGGCTTGTATGCGGCCTGTCTCGTGATCGCGGGAACCGCCATCCTGATTCTGATTTCCGCGTGGGTGAATGTCGCCCTCTCGTGGATGATTCAGGTGAAGCGAAACGAAGGCGCCTTCGCAATAAAAACGATGCTCGGCGCGAGTACCGGCGACCTCCTGCTCGAAACGTTCATCGAGATCCTTGGCGTAATCGTTCTCGCGACGTCTGGTGCAGTGGCGTTCGTCGCGATCGCGTACTCGTTCGTGCGTGTGTATCCGCTCGATTCACTCCGTCCGTTTCCGCCACTGACCGTTTCGGCAAGCCTGCCGGTGATCGCCGTCTTGTCCTTACTCACGTTGTCACTGTTTGTTGCCGGTATTTGGTGGAGGATCTTTCGTCTCGCGCGGAGCCATTCAAGCACCGCCGCGATTGCCATCGAATACGCGGGCTCGCACGCCGGCGTGGACCGCAAGCGTCACTACTTGTTGTCCTACCAGGTAGCCTTGGTTGTTCTGCTGTTATCTTACGGGCTCAGCTCGGCAGGCCACTATGCGTCCTTCAAAGACAAGACATTGGGCATCAACGGTAGCGGCGTACACGTATTGGAACTGAGCTTCAGGCATCGGGCCTCGTCGACGCAGCTGCTCGACAACTATCACAGGATCCTCGAACTTGCCGCCCGCGTCCCGGGCGTTAAAGCCGCTTCACTCTCCTCCGTTGTTCCTGGTACCGATCGTGGCTTTACATCGTCGATTACGCTGGAAGGGATCGGCCGCTTCTTGAATAGCGGTACCACGCCGGTTCCTGGGCGACATCTCGTCGCCGCTGGCTACTTCGGAGTGATCGGCGCACCCATCATTGTCGGGCGAGAGTTCACATCGTCGGACGATGCCGACCACCCACGAGTGGTACTGATCAACCAGGCCATGGCGGCGGAGTTCTGGGGAGATCGGAATCCAGTGGGAAGCCGGCTCAAGTTCGGGCGAATCTCGGAGCGAGAGCCTTGGGCGACGATTGTGGGAGTTGTCGGCAATGTGTCGCATCTGGGCGTCCGCGGCCAACCGAGGCCAGAGGTGTACGTATCGCTCTTTCAGGAGTCCCTTGACACCGTTTTCATGGCCGTGCGGGGCCAGGCGGACACGACCGATATCGGCCGGTCAATCGTGCGTGCGATGGAACGAGCGCAAATGGAGGTGTCTGTCGTTCAGCAACGACCGCTGGATGACGTCGTCTACTCGTCGATTCAGGAACTTCGGTACGCGTCGGTTCTGAGCGGGGCGTTCGCGTTGGCCATGGTGGTCATCGGCCTTCTCGGCATCTACGTCACGTCGTCACTGTGGGTTCATGAGCACCAGCGGGAGTTGGCGGTCCGCTCGGCGTTGGGCGCTTCGTTCCACCAAGCCACGCGAACGCTGGTATGGAGGTTGACACGGCTTGGCGTCGGTGGAAGCATCCTCGGTGCGGTCGGCGTTGTGCTGTTGAAGTTAGCGGTCAACGCCGAGTTCTATGACATTCCGACGCCGGGGTGGCTGCTCCTTTCGGTTGTGGCAAGTGCAAACGTCATCGCCGTGCTTGCCTCCGGAGTCATTCCTGCTACACGCACGCGAAGGCCATCTCTTACTGCGCTATTGCGGTCGTGATCGGCAAGGTGGTCAAGGTCCACATCGACCGTGACATCGAAGGCTGCGTTGGCACCAGCCGCGAGCGAGCTTCAGGTCGCCCGGTGACCTGGCGCGGCCCTGGACAAAATTTGCGCGGCCATTTTTCTCTTGACACTGTTTCTCGTGACGCCGCCAATCGTGTCCAGCCTCGCGTGGTGACGCCTCGCGCGCAGCGCAGGCGGCGTTCACAGCGCGCGGCTTCCCGCCTCGACGCATCGTCGTCATCACGCATCGCGACCGCCGCATATGACGCAGCCTGAGCGGTCGAAAAACACGGGGTTACGATGCGATATGTCTGCCCCACGATCGCTCGGCACCATCGATTCCGCTCTCGTCACCACCGAATTCACTTGCGATCCTCGGATGGCGACCGCCTCTGAGCATGAGACACGTGTCGCAGAGCTCGGCGATGCAATCGCCACGCTCGCCGCGCGCCTGCATGCCGCCACCTACGAACTGCTGGTCATGCTTCAGGAGTTCGACGCCTGTGCCGGATGGAACAACGGTTTCCTCTCGTGTGCCCACTGGCTGCACTGGAGAACCGGTATCGATCTCGGTGCCGCCCGCGAGAAAATCCGTGTCGCGCGTGCGCTGGCGGCACTGCCTCGCATCGGCGCCGCGATGCAACGTGGCGAGCTGTCGTACGCGAAGGTGCGCGCGCTCACGCGAGTCGCGACCCCGGAGAACCAGATGCGGCTCGTCGACGTGGGGCTGGCAGGCACAGCGGCGCAGGTGGAACGGGTCGTGCGCGCGTGGCGGCGAGTGGATCGCATCGAGGCGGCGCACCTGACGGAACAGCGGCATCGGCATCGCTCCGTGACGATGCACGTCGATGACGATGGGATGCTGGTCGTTCGAGGGCGGTTGACGCCGGAGATCGGCGCCGTGCTGCAGCGTGCGCTCGACGCGGCGAGCGACCAGTTGATTCGGGGATCCGCGCGGGTGCCCGCAGCCCATGAGATCGCCGACGAGGTGACGCCAGCGCAGCGCCGTGCGGATGCTCTTGGCCGTCTGGCCGAGTGCGCTCTGGCGGCGAATCCTGATCGCGGAACCGCGGGCGACCGCTATCAGGTGGTGCTGCACGTGGACGAAGCGACCTTGCAGGCTCCCGGGCCGGTCACGCGCGCGATGGATGTGCAGGCCGTTCGCAATGCGAGCGACGACTCTGCGCAGACGCGCAGGCGCATCCAGGGCGTGCCCGGGATCAACACACCGGTCGAACCAGACATGGGGCAGGCAGCGCTGGAACTGCATCACGGCGCGGCGTACGTTTCCGCGGAAACGTCGCAGCGCATCGCCTGTGACGCCTCGCTCGTCGTCATGCGCCATGCCTCCAACGGATCGGTGCTTGACGTGGGGCGCAGGACGAGGACCATTCCGACGGCCCTTCGACGCGCACTGCTCGCGCGCGATCGGCACTGCCAGTTTCCAGGCTGCACCGCCCGCCGCTGCGACGGCCATCACATCCGCCACTGGGCGGACGGCGGCGCGACCAGGCTCGACAACCTCACGCTGCTCTGCCGGCGGCACCACCGTGCGGTGCATGAGGGCGGATTCAGGATCGTCCAGCGCGGGGGCGGCATGCCCACCTTCTTTCGGCCCGACGGCACCTGTATCGAGATCGCGCCCGCCATGCCTCGGTGGGACGACGATGATGCCGGTCGCTCGAGCTCCACGGCCGCGGCTGTGACCGCGGCCGTTGTCGCCATCCACCCTTACACGGCGCTGTCACGTGGAGGCGACGCGCCACTCGATGTGGCATGGGCGATCGACATCCTGCGCGCCTGCTGACATCGATCGCACGGACGCCACGACCACTCGCTGAGCGCGCTCAGTCCAGGGAGAACGCCACCGTCGCCGTCAGAATGCACAGCACAGCCTCGCCATCGATGATCGCCGGCTCGAACTCCCACTGCATGACCGCTGCACCTGCGCGGCTTTCGCGTCCTGCGGGTAGATCGGCGGGACATGCTTCGCCGTCGTCGCGAGACGAGCGTTGAGCCGACGACGGCGCTGAGAGGGCGAACGCCTTCGGGCCCACGCCACGGAGGCAGCTCGATGCGCTCGTCCGGCGGCGCTATCGCGCGCGCAGCACAATCTCCAGCGAAGCGGGCTGCGCACTCTCCGGCATGGGCGGGGGTAGCGCGGCCCGGGGCTCGTCATCTGGACTGAAGCTGATGGTCACGTCGAACGAGACCGGCCCGTCATTCGGCGCGTCGTAGCGCCATTTGCGAACCGCCTCGGTCGAGGCCGCAACGAGCGTGTCGAATACGGACGACATCGAGTCCGCGGTCACCAGCGGATGCCGCCACGCACCGAGGAGCGGCACCGCCAGGCGACGAACCTCGGCCACATAGCCGGACTCATCGACGGTTACGCGCAATGGCACGACGACACGAGCCTCGACCACCGCGGCCTCGTCCGGGTAGATCGGTGCCACGTAGATCGTTCGACGAGGAATCGGATTGTCTGAAGTGACCGGCTTCGCGCGCCGTTCGATCGGGCCCGGCTTGTCGGCGGCGAGAAAAGAGCCGGCCAGCGAGAGCGGGCCCTGGGCCGAGGCTGGACTGACAACCAAGGTGGCCAGCAGCGCCACGAGGCA
Source organism: Vicinamibacterales bacterium (assembly GCA_035263125.1). Classification (GTDB taxonomy): domain Bacteria; phylum Acidobacteriota; class Vicinamibacteria; order Vicinamibacterales; family UBA2999; genus Gp6-AA40. The sequence continues at coordinate 6,604 of DATFRP010000304.1, read as the reverse complement.
CGATGAAATCAGTCCTGATCGCATGCGCGCTCCTGCCGTTTTGCCACCGGCCTTGCCCCCGAGGTTCCGGTGGTCGAGTTCAGGTCAACGTGAATTGTACCGTTACCGTCATGATCACCGGAACGGGCGCGCCGTTCAACATCGTTGGTGTGTACTCCCACTGCTTCACCGCGTCGAGCGCGGCCTGATCGAGCAGCGGGATCGATCGCAGGATGCGTGCATCCTGAACATGGCCATCGGTTCCGATGATCGCCTCTATGATTACGACACCCTGCACGCGCGACGACTGCGCGATCGCTGGATACTCTGGGCTCACGTGCTTCGTCTTGGTCGGCGCCGGCACGTTGCTTCCAACGCGAACGGCGCGCTGTCCCCAGCCGGGCGGCGCAGGCGGAGCAGGAACAGCACCAACGACGCCACCGACGACTCCGATCGGTCCGCCAGTGCGGCCGCCGGCCGCCAACGCCATCGGTCGTGAGTCGCCGTGCTGAACCAGCAGCCCTTCCTTCCCGGGCGCAAACGCGAACGTCAGGTCGAAGGCGATCGGGCCATCCGCCGGCGGATCGTATTGCCACTGGCGAACGGCATCGATCGCGGCCTTTGCAAACGCTGGCGGCTGTGTCTGGCTCGGGCTCCCGCTCGTACCGCGGGCGGCCGTGAATCCTCCAGCGACTTCAGTACCGACAAATGACGTGTTGACGTTCCGAACCTCGCCGACTCTGCCCTGCCGATCGATGACGACGCGAAGCGTCACGACCGCCGCTCTGGTTGTCGCGTCACCAGGGTTCTGCGGGGCGACCGAGAACGTACGCCGCGGAATCGGATTCTCGAGCGTGATCGGCTTCGCACTTTTCTCGAGCGGGCCCACCTCGGGCGTCGGCTTCTGCGCGGCGGGGCTCACGCCGCCGGGCGTCTGCAGCATCGGAGACGCAGCGACGTACCAACTGCTGGTGACGACCGCAACAGTCAGGATCCCACACGACACGACGATGCGCTTCGACGACATGAAAGCCTCCTGAAGGCACTGAACGTCGAACCACGAACCCCCGAACGTTACCCGCTCACGACAATGAGAACTGGACGGTCACGGTCATGATCACCGGAACGGGCGCGCCGTTCAACAGCGTCGGTGTGAACTCCCACTGCTTCAAGGCGTCGAGCGCGGCCTGATCGAGCAGCGGGATCGATCGCAGGATGCGTGCATCCTGAACATGGCCATCAGGTCCGATGATCGCCTCCATGATCACAACGCCCTGAACTCGCGCCGACTGCGCGATTGCTGGATATTCCGGAGTCACGTTCTTCGTCTTGCTTGGCGCTAGAACGTCCGCTCCGACGCGAATGGCGCCCTGTCCCCAGCCTGGCGGCGGCGGAGGTGGAGGCGGCGGAGGCGGAGCGGGAATCCCACCCACGACGCCACCGATCACCCCACCCCGAACGCCACCGATCACACCGACCGACGCACCGCCACGCCCACGCTCGGCAAGAAGTTGCGGGTCACGCACGAGGAACGGTCGAGAGTCACCGTGCTGAAGCAGCTGCCCTTCCTTCCCCGGCGCAAATGCGAACGTCACATCGAAGGCGACCGGCCCATCATTGGGCGGATCGTATTGCCACTGGCGCAGCGCGTCGATCGAGGCCTTCACGAACAACGGGCTCGGCGGCTGAACGGGCTGTGCAATCCTTCCGCCTGCATCCCCGAATCCTCGAGCGTATTGGAGGCCGGCGATCGCCGTCCCCGCGCTGCGAGCCTCGGCCACGCGTCCTTGTTGATCGATCACGATTCGAATCGTCACCACCACTGCACCCGAGGTGCTGTCGCCAGGATTCTGTGGCGCGATCGAGAAGGTGCGGCGGGGAATCGGGTTCTCCAGCGTGATCGGCTTCGCTCGCTGTTCGAGCGGACCCGGCGCGTTGGCGGCCGCGGTCTGGGCCTGCATCATCGGAAACGCGCCGACCGCGTACCAGCTCCCCGCGATCACCGCGAGGGCCAACACTGCGCACGACGCAACGACTCGCTTCGACGACATGACCGCCTCCTTCGAGATCAACATCATTCTGCGAAACAGATGAGACCGCCGTGCGAACGCCGTGCCCGGCGCCACCGGCGCGGCATCGGCAAACGCGAGCAGCGCCTCGAGGTACGCGCGCCGCTGACCGGTGGCAAGAACTGTGAGCTCGTCGACCACTTCCTCCCGCGCGCGTCTCACGCGTGAGACGACCCACCAGATTCCGGGATGGAACCAGAGCATCGCGCACAGGAGCTCTTCACCCATCACCCAGATCCAGTCGCGGCGTTGCACGTGGATCAGTTCGTGCGCGAGCACGGCACGTTGAATAGCCTGTGGATGCGAGAGTAGGCTGGCCGGCAACAGCACGACCGGCCGCCACGCACCGCAGGTGATCGGCTGCCCCTCGCTCACGTAGCGAATCTCGGCGTCGGTGCCGAGAGCCCATTGGAGATCCTCGTGTTCGGCGTTGGGCGGCGAGAGGCATCCCGAATGCCGTACACCTCGTAATCGCAGAAGCCCGAGCCCAATCCACGCGAACCTGATGACGATGCCCACCGCGAGCAGCCACACGACGATCTCGACCCATGGGATCGCGGCGGCAACCTGCGGAGTGTTCGCCACCGGTGTCACCCTCAGCGGCGCCAACGCGATGACCTCGCTGATCCCATCCATCTCGGTCGCGAGCGTCTGGCGGCGTTGCAGCCATGGCAGTAGCAGACAGAGCACGAGGAGCGCACGCCAGTATTGGTATCGAACGGCAGCCGTGTCGATGCGAACGATCAGCGCCACGATCGTCGCAACCGCGACGATGAAGGCGACCTGTGCACTGAACGCGATGACGTCGGCGATGAGAGGTGCGGCTGTCACTCGTCGACCTCCTCGATGAGCTGTTTCACGATCCGCCGCTGCTTGTCGGTGAGCTTGTTGTCTTTCGCGAGATGCAACAGCAGCGCATCCGGCGCGCCGTCGAACACCCGATCGAGGAAGTCGCGCAGCATCGCGCCGACCACTTGCTGACGCCGCTGCGCCGGCCGATACACGTGCGCGCGATCGACGAGGCTCTTCTTGAGGTAACCCTTCTCCTCGAGAATCTTCATCATCGTCATCACCGTCGTGTAGGCGATCGGCCGGGTTTCGCGCAGCGCCTCGTACACGTCGCGAACGGTTGCTTTGTCGAGACGCCAGACGACCTTCATGATCGCCAGCTCCTGCGGCGTGAGCGTCGGGTGTGGCGTGCGCATGTGTCTACTAAGTATTTAGTACTAATTCCAGCGTGTCAAGAGCTGTCGCGGGTGCGCGGGTACGTAGGGGCTGCCTTCAGGCAGCCCTCGAGCTATGCGCTCGGCAGAATCTCCGCCGCGACCGCTTCGCGGAGCGATTCGGTCCGACCGGCGAACAGTTCGAGCGCGCGGACGTCCTGCGCGAGCTGCTCGACGATGTGTCCGCCTCTGAAGGAATCGACGCCGACCACCTGGGTCGCGCGGGCGACCGCACGCTGGGTCGCCTCGGTGGAGGCGAGCTTCGCCATCGACGCATCAGCCAGTGACACCCCGGCGGACGAGGCAGCCTTCCAGAGCAGCATCCGGGCCGCATCGAGATCGGTGGCGGCGTCAGCGAGCAGTCCCTGCACCGTCTGCTCTCCTCCGGCGCCACGACCGGTGTGACCTCGCGCCACGCTGAGCGCCTCATGAAGCGCACGCCGGCCCATCCCGATTCCGGCGGCCGCCAGCAGCACGCGTACGCGCGACATGAACGGCATCGTCGCGCCCACTGCGGTGAAGGGGGCCCCATCGAAACGCAGGTGTCCGCACATCAGCCGTGGCAACCCGGCCGCTGACACCGGCTCGATCGTCACGCCAGGGCTGTCGAGCGACACGGCGATCGCTTCGAGCCCTTCGTTTCCACGCACACCGACGATCGCCAGCGCGCGATCGCTGAGCGGCGCAACCCACGACGTCCGTCCTGACACCCTGCCGTTGTCGTACGACGGCACGTCTTCCGACGAGAGCGCGATCGCACCGACCTTCTCGCCGCGCACCAGGGCGGGAACGAGGGCGTTCTCTGCAAGACCACTCACCACGCCAGCATGCAGTGCCAGAGTAACCGCCGCGCCGGCTGACTCCCATGCCACCGCTTCAACCGCAATTGCCGCCGTGAGGAGATCGATCTGTGACTCGATGAGGCCGGCGCGAGCTGTGAGCACGACGAGCGCATGTGCGTCCGTCGATGCCGGCAGCTCACGCGCGAAACGTTGCGCGTTCGTCTGCCACGTGCGCTGGACGTCGGTCAGATTGAAATCCATGACCAGTGCGGTTCAGGGTTTCGGAAACTCATTGGACTCGCCAACCTTCAACATCACGATACACCTGCAGCGAGCCGGGCGAAGATCGGTCGCAATCGCGCGGCGGTGGTGCCCAATTCTTCAGACAGCACGCGCGTTTCGCCGATCACGGTCATGAAGTTGGCATCGCCCACCCAGCGCGGGACCAGGTGCACGTGCAGGTGATGTTGAATACCGCCGCCCGAGGGCTTTCCGAGATTGAGGCCGACGTTGATGCCGCCAGGTGAATAGGCTTCGCGCAGCACTGCCTCGGATCGCTGAGTCAACACTGCGATCTCCTGCAGTTCATCCGGCGACAGGTCCGTGAGCGACGAGACATGACGTCGCGGTACGACCATCACGTGCCCGTTGTTGTAGGGATAACGATTCAGGATGACGTAGGCGAGACGACCCGTGAACACCACCATCGGGTCGGGCTGCGCGCCGGCGAGGGCGTCACAGAAGACGCAGTGCTCGTCGGTCTTGGTGGCTGTCACGTACTCGAGACGCCACGGAGTCCAGAGGCGATCCATAGACCCTACGGGCCCCAGGCCTCAGGGCCCAGGCCTCAGAACAGTTCTGAAGCCCAATGAAGCTCTGAGGCCTGAGGCCCGAGCCCCGGGGCCTCTCTTTATGCCGGGACGACGCTGCCTTCGGGCGGCCCGGACGCGGCGGACGGCTGCTGGTTCGACTCTTCTTCCCGGTTCAGCAGCTCCTTGAGCTCCTTGCCCGGCTTGAAGTACGGAACCTTCTTCGGCGGGACGTCGACCTTATCGCCGGTCTTCGGGTTCCTGCCCTTTCGCGGCTCACGCTTGCGGAGACGGAAACTGCCGAACCCCCGCAACTCGATCTTCTCTCCGCGATGGAGGGCGTCGATGATGCTCTTGAACACCGTGTCGACGATGACTTCGGAGTGCTTCTTCGTGAGGTCGGACACTCGTGAGACTTCTTCGACGAGCTCCGCCTTGGTCATGCTGCCGCCAGGAGTGTTCAAGCTACTGCTCCTTGAAGGGCAGGGGGCGGCGTGCCCCCTATCCCCTACCGGTTCCTAAAGTGATCACCGAGCGTTGCCGTGCCAGTGCCTTCGCCCGAGTACGCTTCCCAATCCGCCCGGTAGTCGTCGTTCTTCAACGCGCGAATGCTCAAACCGATCTTCCGCTCCTGGGGACTCAGCTTGATGATCTTCATCTGGTAGTTCTTGCCGACGGTCAGCTCGATCTTCTCGCCGCCGTGCGAATCGTCGAACTCCGAGACGTGAATCAATCCTTCGATGCCTTCGTCGAGCTCGACGAAGGCGCCGAAGTTGGTCATCCGCGTAATCTTGCCTTCGATCGTGTCACCCACGTTGTGACGCGAGAAGAAGTCGTCCCAGATGTCAGTCGCGAGCTGCTTGAGGCCGAGCGAGAGGCGCTGGTTCTCGGCGTCGATGCTCAGCACCATCGCCTCGACGACGTCGCCCTTCTTGAGCACTTCCGACGGATGTTTGATCCGCTTGCTCCACGACATGTCGGAGATGTGGATCAGGCCGTCGATGTCCTCCTCGACCTCGACGAACGCGCCGAACTCGGTCAGGTTGCGGACCTTGCCCTTGATGCGCGTGCCGACCGGATACTTCTCGGTCAGCTCGTGCCACGGATTGCTCTCGACCTGCTTGAGGCCGAGTGAAATCCGACGCGCAGCCGGGTCGACACCGAGCACCATCGCCTCGACGCTGTCGCCGACATTGAGGATCTTCGATGGATGCTTCACCCGTTTGCTCCACGACATCTCGCTGACGTGGATCAACCCTTCGACGCCGGGTTCGAGCTCGACGAACGCGCCGTAGTCGGTGAGGCTCACGACCTTGCCGCTCATGCGCGCGCCGACCGGATAGCGCTCCTGCACCGTCGCCCACGGATCCTGCACGAGCTGCTTGTGACCGAGCGACACGCGTTCGGTCGCCGGGTCGTACTTCAACACCGTGACGTCGACTTCGTCGTTGACCTTGAAGAGCTCCGACGGATGGCCGACGCGGCCCCACGACATGTCGGTGATGTGCAGCAGGCCGTCGATGCCGCCCAGGTCGATGAACGCGCCGTAGTCGGTGATGTTCTTGACGACGCCGCGGAGGACCTTGCCCTCGGCGAGCGTGTCGAGCGTGTGCTTCTTCTTCTCCGCGTTCTCCTCTTCGAGGAGGACCTTGCGAGACAGCACGATGTTGCCGCGCTTCTTGTTGACCTTGATGACGCGCATCCGCAGCTCCTGGCCGCGCAGCGCATCCAGGTTACGCACG
>DATFRP010000303.1:0-2172 GCA_035263125.1 Vicinamibacterales bacterium | reverse complement strand
ATGATCTTCTTCGCACATCCGACTTCGCTCGCATCCGATTCAGGCGAGCTTCGTCGAGACCGCGCAAGCGCGGGAGCAGACGTCGTTTCGACGCGCGCAGTTGTATCCGGGTGGCAGATGAAGATGCGATCGCGGCTCGGCGTGGCGCTGAGCCCTTTCGCATTGAACGGGCCGCGCACCTGGAACGAGTTGACGCGATACAGGCGATCCTGCCCGCCGCCCGGCGAGAACATCTGCAGCTGATCGTCCGACTCGGCGAACGTCCGTCGCTTGAACGCCACGCCGACGTTGTGCGGTCCGGCGGTCGCGTTGAAGCGGATGTTCTTCAAGCGCGCGTTGACCCGATCGAGCGCGCCGTTCTGCACCTGATCGTACGCCTTCATGTCCTCTTCGCCGCCGATCACCGTCTCGTAGACGATCTTGTTGTCGAGCGTCACGACGAGCGGGTTCTCGAACTCCATCCCGTTGCCCCAGATGTGGGTCGCCATGTCGGCGATGTCGACGATGTATTCGCCGTCGGATGGGAGATCGACCTTGCCAAGAATGCCGCCGCGCGTGCCGAGGGGAAGGCCGGGCACATGCGTGAGCTGGTTGCCGGATCCGGCGCGGAACGTCCAGCCGCCAGGACGCGCGTCCGGCCGCCCGAGTGCCCTGACCGCGACTGCGCGCGCAGCGATGACGTACTGCTCGATGAACGACGGCGACACCTGCAACGCGTCCGCGATGTTGTCGAAGCCCTCGGCGATGTCGTCTGCGGGAAGCACCTCGGTCGCATTGAAGTCGACCGCCAGGAGATCGCGAACCGCGTTCGAATATTCCTTGCGATTGAGCCGGTGCAGGACGACCCGATCCCGGACGTGCGCAGGCGCTTCAACACGATCGAGCGACGTCTCGAGCCATGCGACCAACGAGTCGACCGCCGCAGATTCCGGCTGCTTCGCCCCGGGCGGCGGCATCACACGCCCCCGCAGCTTGCGCACCGCCTTCTCGTACACATCGGCATGCTGGCCGATGCTGTCTGCCGTGACACCCTCGAAGCTGACGCCACCGGTCTTCGCGCGATCGTTGTGGCACGTGACGCAGTACTGCTTGATCGTCGCAAGCTGCGCGTCGCCGGTAGAGGCCGCCGTCGCAGAGGCCGCCTTTCCGCCTTCGCGAGACGCTACGGCGGACCCGCCGGAGCCTTTGGCGGCGGCGGGCAGGCGGCCCTGATCCGGCGCCTGCGGCGCGGTGAAGACGCGGGTCAGCGAGGCGATGAACAGCAGATTCGCCAACGTAAGAACAACCGCCCCTCGATTCAGTGTCTGCATTCTGAATTCTGCATTCTGAATTGTTCGTTACGCGTCTGGTGACAAGTATGCCCACAGGCTCTCGAACGCACGCCGCACGAACTCGTCAGGGTTGCCCATCTGCGCAGCAAATTCCTTCGCCGGCTGCGCCGCCACCGCTTCGCCCGGCCCCCGTCCCCGGTTCAGCATCGTCGACAGGCGGTCGTAGATCGTGGCGTACATGTCGTTCTGCGCCTTGAGATCCTTCATGCCGAGCACGGGTCCGCGCCCGGGCACGATCCGCGTCTCCTCGTTGGCGATGGTCTGCAGCCGCTGCAGTCCACCGACGATGCCGCCGATCCAGCCGCCGGTCACGTAGTCGACAACCGGCCAGCCCTGGGCCGATATCACGTCACCAACTGCGAGCACGTTCTGCGTCGGAAAGTAGACGTAGAGATCGCCGTCGGTGTGGGCGGCATCGGGGATGTAGCCGTACTCAACGGCGCTGTCTACCGGAACGCCTTGACGGCGTTCCCTGATATCCAGCTTGCCCTTCGTATAGAACGTCTTGTTGGGCTGCGCGATCTTGGGGAGCCGCTTGAAGTGCTTCCCGTTCCACGTCCAGGTGACATCGGTCGTCAGCCACAGACGCGTGTTCTCGTGCGCGATGATCGTCGTGCCGGCCTTGCCGAGCGCTTCGTTCGATCCGGTCTGCTCGGGGTGCCAGTGGGTGTTGACGAGCGTGTGAACCGTGCCGCCGCCGGGCAGGCTCGCGACCGCTTTCATCAGCGCATCAGACGCCGCAGCCGATGCACCATCGACGAGCAACACGCCGTTCGCACTGGTCTGCGCGACGACGTTCGCTTCGCCTGGAATCCTGATGACGAACAGATCGTCGTTCAGT
>DATFRP010000302.1:0-30935 GCA_035263125.1 Vicinamibacterales bacterium | reverse complement strand
CAAGACCGTCAGCGGCGGCATGCTCTGGGCAATGATGCAGGGCGACGACATCGTGCTGAAGGACGAAAAGGGCGACGTGTCGAAGATCACGCAGGCGAACGTCTTCCAGTCGAACGGCGTCATCCACGTCGTCGACACGGTCGTCCTCCCCAATTGAACACAGACCTACCGTGGAACACCGGGCCGCCCTTAGGGGCGGCTCGCCGTCAGATGCGCGAATTCGAAGTGTCCATGTCCGCTCACTTGGGTTTCGACATGATCGTTGGGGCTCACGGGTCCTGTCGCCGGGTCTCCCCGCTCGTCCTCGGCGCCAAGTGATCGATCACGCTACCAAGAACAGGATCACGGAGTAGGCGCCTGCGCGGCGAGCAGGGATGCCCCTCCCGGCGCCACCCGTTCGCAGACGCAACCAGCCTCGTAACCCAAGTGAGCTCGAGTACACGGCAGCGGAGCTCAGTTGTGTGTGGGACGGCGGCGAGCCCTAAAGGCGGCGCGATCACCGAAGAAACTAAAAACGCGCCGCCGATCGGGCTCGCCGGCGTCCCACACACAACTGAGTTCCGGCAGTCGGTCAAGAGATCATCGCGCGACGTCGACCTTCCCCAAGGCGACGTCCATGATCGTGCGGGAGAGCAAGTAGAGACGCGGCTCGACCGAATTGAGATACACGTACTCCGCGTTGTTCGAGTGGGCGCCGAAACCGGGCAGCCCGAATCCTTCCAACACAGCACCGCGTGCTTCGAGCGCAGCCAGCGCGGCATCGGTGGCGCCGCCGCCTCCTTCAGCAGCGACGGTCAGCGTCCTGCCGATCTCCGCGAAGATGCGCCGCGCCTGATCGGCAACACGCCGGGAGGCTGCGGTCGGTTGCAACGGTGGACGCCGCCGCTCGACCAGGACGTCGACCTTCGTGTCCGGGATCAGCGTCTTCTTCACACGCTCACGCACCTGCGCTTCGATCTCATCCCAATCGGCGACCCGTTGCACGCGAACATCGGCAAGCGCCTGAGCCGAGGCAGGGATGACGTTGCGCACGCTGCCGGCAGACGCGACGGTCCAATTCAGTTTCACGCCGGTTCGCGGATTGGAGAGATCACGCATCTGCAGGATCTGATGCGCCAGCTCGTAGAGCGCGTTGCGCCCCTGCTCCGGCGCCTGACCCGCATGCGACGCGCGGCCGGCGACCCGCAGAATCACGTCGCCGCTGCCGGTCGTGGCGAGTGAAATCCTCTCGTCGGCCTCAGAACCTCCACCTTCACACGACAAGACGAGGTCGTGCTCGCGGCCCAGCCGCGTGATCACGGCGCGCGCGCCAGGCGAGCTGATCTCCTCGTCGCCGTTGATCAGCACGGTCAGCGTGCCGTAGTCCTTGAAGTTGAGGCCGTTGAGGATCGCGAGCGTGTGAAGAATGAGCGCCACGCCCTGCTTGTCGTCGGCTACGCCGAGTCCGTACGCACGATCGCCCTGCACGCGGAACGGCTGCTTCGCGGCCATCCCCTTTTCGTACACGGTGTCCATGTGCGCGAGCAGCAGGATGTTCTTCGTGCCCTTGCCCTTGAATCGCGCCTGCACCATCCGGCCGATACGTGCCGGCGTGTCGTCGAAGCGAATCGAATCGCCGGGCGCGATGAACTGCACCTCGCCGCCGAGCGCGCGCAGCCGCATCGCGATCAGATCCGAGATGCGGTCGAGACCCTCGTTGTCGCGGCTGCCTGATTCAATCGAGACGAGCGCGCGCAGCGTGTCGATGTAGCCGGCACGCTCCTGACGGGCGCGAGCGAGGACCGGCTCGACCGCCTGGCCGCCAATCGTTGTCGTCGCGACGAGTCCGACGAGAATCAGCGCACCCAGCGCTTTCGCGGTCACGCTTGTAGCGCCGCGCCGGCACGAATCGATTCGAGGCCGTGCCCCTGCGGGCTGGTTTCACGCGCGCGCAACAACGCCGCGAAGACGAAACCGAAGAGGCTGAGCAGCATGAACATCAAGAGCATCGGGGTGTATCCGCCAGGGTTCGACGGACCGGCCCCGCTCGCGTCGTTGAGCGCACCTGCCGCGAGGTTGAACACGAACAGTCCCACGTTCTGCACCATCGTCATCAGCCCATATGCCGTCCCAAGGCGATGCGGCTCCACGAGGTACGGAACGGCGGGCCAAATGACGGCCGGGACGAGACAAAACGCGATGCCCAGGAGCACGGTCGAGACCCAGAGCGGGGCGTTCGTATAAATGAGAAGCGGGAACACTGCTGCGAGGAGCAGAGAGCCAAACGCCATGAACGCGGCGCGGTGTCCAAGCTTGTCGACCATCCAACCAAATAGGGGAGTGAAGACGATCGCCGCCGCGAACACGTGGCTGTTCATCGTGCCGGCATCTTCGAGCGACAGCCCATGCGCGTGCTGGAAATACTTGATCGCGAACGTGCTCCGAAATGGAAAGATGACCGAGTAGAAGGTGACACACAAGCCCACGTTGTACCAGTAGGAACGATCGAATCGCCAGATATCACTCCATACGAATTTATCGGGTGGCGTCGGCTGGACGAGCGCGAACTGTTTCGCCGCACGACCCTCGGCGACGTAATAGACCAGGCATGCGACGACCGCAAGCGCCGAGAAGCCGGCGGCAAGCCATAGCGGCGGCTGCCAGCCCGCGTCGTAGAGCGGCTTGAACCAGGACGTCGACTTATCGGCCAGGAACGAGCCACCGCGTGCGATGCTCAGGTTCAGGCCGAAGGCGAGTCCGAGCTGCCGGCCGACGAACCATTGTCCGATGGCGACCGTGATCGCCACGATCATCGTCTCGGCTCCCGCGCCAAAAATGAGACGGCCAAGAGCCATCACGACAAACGACGGCGTGATGGCAGTCAATACCGCGCCGACGAGGCAGATCAACGAAAAGATCAGCGTCGAGAGCCTGGTGCCAAACCGGTCGATGATGATGCCGCCCACGAGGACGACCAGGATCGGCATGAAACTGTAAAACGAGTTGAATGCCCCGATCTGTGTGTCACTGAAATGCAACTCGCGCTGAAGCAGGTCGGCGACCGGAGCGATCGAATCGTAGGTGTAGTAGTTGCCGAACATCGCGACGCTGATCGCGACCAGCACGCCCCAGCGCCAGGCGGCAGTGGGTGGATTCTTGAGAGCGGTAGCGGGACTCGTCATAAACGCATATAGACTGTCACGGAAAGTGGAAGAAGTGGAAAAAGTGCAAGAAGGAGAAGTGATCCACTTATTTCAGAACGCCTGCCCGATGCTCACGTAGATGCGGCTGCGCGGCTCGCCCGGGCGCGGATCGAGGACGAAGCCCCAGTCGCTGCGCAGCAGCACCCACCTGGTCCTGACGCGCAGACCGACGCCGGCAGACTCGCGGATGTTGGAGAACGAGAAATTGCGCACGCGCGGAAACACGTTGCCGAGATCGGCGAACGCGACACCGTCGAAGATGCTGATGAGTGGAACGCGGACTTCGTTGTTGAGAATGAGCATCGCCTCGCCGCCGAATGGCACGCGCTCGGGGCCGATCGGGCCAACCGCGTTCTGCCCGAAACCACGCAGGCTCTGACTGCCGCCGGCGAAGAAGCGTTCGGTCTTGGGAACGAGGTCGCCACCCATGCCCCACGACAGACCGATGCGCAGCCCGACGGCGTACACCAGACGCGGCCGGAGGATCTCGTTGGTAAACGGTCTCCGCCCCGGTGCCTGCAGCGGGAAGTAACGGAAGTACTGGCCGAAATACTTGGTGTACGGGTCTTCCGCTCCCAGCCAGGTCGGCGAGTACGAGAACGACTGCGAGAGGAACGTGCCCTTCGACGCGTCGAGCACTTCGTCGCGCGTCTCGCGGGTGAGCGTGACCGTCAGCGGCGAGACGGTCAACGGTTCGTCGAGGATGATTCCGCTGGGCAGCGGGGTCAACGTGTGCGCGCGCTCGTAGCGATAGCCGTACGACAGCACGTAGGCATTGCGCATCCGGCGCTCGCTCTGAATCGAGACGCCCTTGCGGCTGGCATCGAACGGGTCGGTGATCTCGGTCGGCGGATTGAGCTCTTCTCTCAAATAGGCACTGAACGTCGTCTTCGGCAGATACTGCAGCGCCGGCTGATTGAGGTAGATCCGCGCCTCGTGCAATTGCCGGTCGTAGCGCGAGCGCAGCCCGATCTCGCGTGCGCCGCCCAGCGAGTTGCGATTGGAGATGTCGAAGATGGCTCCGACGCCGCGCTCGGAGTCGTAGGACGCACCGTAGCGAAGCTGGTAGGGCTGCACCTCTCTGACGTTGACGGTGAGGTCGATGGGCCGCTCGTCCGGCTCCGGCGCTGCAGCATCGTCACCGAGCCCCCGTCGCTCACGACGACGGATGTCGACCACCGAGAATGCACCGGTGTCGTACAGGTTGCGCCGCGATCGGGCCAGCGCGGAGATGTCGAGCGGCTGGCCGGGCAGCAGCGCGACCTGTTCGCGAACGAGACGTTCGTTGACACGATCGTTGCCGGCGACGTGAACGTCGGCGATGATGCTTTGCCTCCCTTCGTTCACCGTGATCGCAACGTCCACCTGGCCGGTTGACCGGTCCAGGACCAGCGAATAGTCGGAACGGACATCGTTGTAACCCTTGTGCCAGTACAGCTGGCGAATCTTGTCGAGCGAGTTCTCCGCGGCAACGGGAAGGTACCGTTGACCGGCAACGACAGGAAGCTGGTTGATGAGTTCTTTAGGAGGGATCACCTTCGCCCCGGACACCGTCACCAGCCTCACGACAAACGCAGGCCCCTCGCGAACGGTGAGGATGACGCGAGCGTCCGGTCCCGAGTAGTCGTAACGCGGCTCGTCGATCTCCGCGGCGAGAAACCCCAACTCTCGATAGAACCTCTGCAGCAGCTCGGTCACCACCGTCGGATCGGTGAACAGTCTTCGCTCGAGCCGCTGCTGGCTGATGACCCTGTCGAGCGTGTCGGGACTGACCGCGGAGGCGCCCTCGAATACGAGCACCACCCTGCGCGACCGCATTCCCGGCTCGATCTGGAACGTGACGACGCGCTTGCCATCGGCGACGTCCTCGAGGTGATACTCGATCTTCGGCTGAAAGTGCCTGTCGGCCAGCAGCCACTCGCGAATCGAGTCGGTCGCATCATCGCCGCGCTGCTTGTCGAAGACCCCACGATGCCACTGCCGGCGGATCTCCCGTTGCACCCTCGACGGTGGCGTCGTGCCCATGAACCGCACGTCGACAATCGGCCCACGAGTCACGTTCAGCACGAGTTGCGCCAGATCGTTCTCGACCTGCCGTTCGAGTCGTACGCGCGCCTGCAGGTAGCCCTGCTCCATCAGTGACTCTTCGACGCGCTGGACGGCGTTGCGAATCTTGAAGAAGTCGAACGGATCGCCGGCCTTGATACCGAACGCTTCGCGCAGCTGGGCCTCGTCTGCGCCCCCGGCCATGACCGTGACGCTCTCCACCCTCGGCTGCACGCGCTGTACGCGACGAGGGTCGGCTTGCCCACCGAAGCGGACGTCATGACGGAAATCGCCGCGATAGCTGTTGTCGGACTGTCGAACGCCTCGCATCTGAAACCGGCGCGACAGGTCGAACTCGGCGACCCAGATCTGATCGTTGCTGTCGGTGAGGTTGGTCGAGTACACGAGTTTGAGCTGGTCGGTGATCCGCTGCCCGACCGTGAGACGCGCGCTGGGGTCGGCCTCGTTGGCGATGAGCGTCGGCTCGATGCGCACTTCGCTGAGGCCGGTTGCCTGCTGAAGTCCACGCCCGAGCGTATTTCCGACGCGACCGGCCATGTACGACAGCACCTGCTCACGCGCGACCTCACCCTCTTCTCCACGCATCTCGTCGAGTGTCCGGCCGGTGATGAGCATCGCCATGATGTCGGGTTCGGGCAACGACGGGTCGGACGTGAACGTCGCCTCGGTGTTGCCAGGCGTGCCGGTGACCGCAACCGTGATGTCGTAGTTGCTGGCCTGCGTCGTGAGGTTCAGGTCGAAGGATGGAAGAATCCGCCGCTCGTCGAGAAACTGAATCGTGCTGGGGTCCGCGACGTAGCGGCGCTCGTTCAGCCGGATTTCCGAGCCTTCGAGCAGCCTCACCTCGCCGAGCAAACCGGGTTGGTACGCGGTGCCGACCACTCGCAGGTCGGTTTCGAGCTCCGCGCGAGCCAGGTTGTTGTCCACCAGGATGGGTGTGGCGGTGTCGACGTTCAGGTTGAAGCGCACGCGATCGAGCAACGGGTTTCGTTTCTCGGTCAGGTCCAGCCTCGCCGGCGCCGCCATCGTCGCCAGCAGGCCGGTGTCGAAGTCGATGTCGCTCGTCAAACCTGCCTCTCTGATCGTCACCTCCCCGCCGATGACGATGTCGTCGTTGCGACGGCGGTTGATACGGATGTTCGCATCCGAAATGCTCCTCAGATCCAGCGGCGCATCGTAGGCAAAGCCCTTCGTCGCCAATTGGATGTCGATGTCGCTGACCACTCCCTCACCCAGCGTCACGCTGCCCGAGCCCGTGAGCGTGCCGCCGTTGACGTCGGCGGCGAGCTTGGTGAGCTCGATCTGTTTGCCGTTGAGATCGATGTGCGCGTTGAGATTCTCGCCCGCGACCCTGGGTTCGTTGCTGACGAACGTGGCGTTCGTCACATCGACCGTTCCGGTCAGTTCGGGGTCACTGACCGTGCCCCGTGCGCGCACGCTCAACGCCGAGTCACCTTCGGCACGGACCCTGTTCGTCAGGACGGACAACGCACCCACGTCGAGCTTGCCATCCACGTTCAGATCGATGGCGCGATCGCCGACCAGCTCGACGCGTCCGCCGGCCTTGATCGTGCCAGCGGTTCCCGACAGATCGAGTTGATCGATGGTCGCGGCACCGGACCCGATCGTGATCGTCGACGGCTGCTGCTGCGCGAGCCCGAGGCCATTGAACGACACATCGAGCTGCTCGAAGGTGACGCGTCCGTCGATCGAGGAGAGCTCCGGTCTGTTCGCCGAGAGTTCCGCGTCAACGGTGACGTTCCCGGCCGTGCCGGTGGGTGCACCGGGAATCGACGCGGGGTTGAGACCCTTGATCGACGCTTTGAACGTCGACGGCCCGCTCATGCGCGGCATCTCGACTGGCAGTGCGGGAATGGCCTCGAGGGGGATGCGTCCCGTTCCTTCGAGTGTGGCGGTGCCCCACGTGGCGGACAGCTGCTCGACTCTCGCCTCCCCATCGGCGACGCGCGCCTTCATGCCGATGTGCGAGAAACCCGGTTCGAGGAACCGCGACAGGAGCAGCCCGTTGCTCACCGAGAAGTCGAGCGTGGGATCGATGCGCTTCAGCGTCCCCTTCAAGGAGCCGGTCATCGTCACCTCGCCGTCGGCGGCAATCTGCCGGTCAGGCGGCGCAAAGTTGGCGAGCGTCGCAAGGCTTCCGCGAAGATCGAGCGATAGCTCGCCGGTGCCCGCCTCGTCGCTGAGCGGCAGTTGACCGCCGACGGTGAGCGAAGACCCTTCGGCGGCCACCTGCAGTCTGTCGACGGTCAGTCGTTTGTCCGCGTACTCGATTGGCGACGGACTGCTGATCGTGAAGGCACGTCGGTTCCAGGAGCCGTTGAAGGCCTCGAGCGCGACCGTCGCTTTTCCCTCCTCCGGCTCGGACAAGTTGCCGGACGCGTCGATCGTGGCGCGCACATGGCCGCCAAGCCCCTCGGATGCGGTGTCCGGCTTTCCTGGCCCGAGCGCAGTCGAGGGCAGCCGGACCGACGACGGAAGCCTCCCGAGATCCAGATCATCGACGCGGACTTTGACCGTCGAAGGAAACGGCTTTGTCAGACCGACGACCGCGTCGCCATCGATGTTGAAATGCTCCGCCGATGCAGTGATCGTCGCCTCGTCGTTCGCCGCCACTGCTTTGACAGCGACGCGCCCGAGCAGCGTGTCGTTGAGCTGCAACTGCGTGGCATCGAGATCAACGGTGCCCGCGGGTGAATCGACACTGCCGGCACCGTGACCGATCAGTTGAACATCACCCCGGAGGCGCTGGCCGTTCGGAAGCATGAGACCGACCAGGCGCACACCGTCGGACTTCACTTCGAACGTGTAGGTCTTGCGATCGAGCTGATAGGTCCCTGACGCAGACAGGCGTCCGGCTCCGTCCGGTTGCGGTTTGTCGATGACGAGATTCGGCACCGAGAGCTCGCGGCCATCGAGCCTCAGGTCGGCAGCGAGCGACCCGATCTGCTCCTGGTAGGCCACGAGGTCCGATCCCTGTGCATTGATGGCGGCGATCGGGCGATCGAGGGTGCCGCCGACGGTGCCCCTCGCGGACAGCGTCCCCGAGACCGGCACACCTGCCTTATTCAGAGCCTGCAGGATGGTTGGCAGATCGAGTTGGTCCGCGGTCAGCGAGAGATCGATCCGTCGCGCCCTGTCGAGTCCGACCCGGCCGTTGACCTGTGCCCTCGCCTGATTCCATGTCAGATCGGCGCGGACGATGTCGAGGGCTGCCGGGGAGTACGATGCCTCGGCCTTCACGGCGATCCCGTCAACCGTGCCCACCTTCAAAGCCGGAGCGCTGACAGTCGACGTCGCCGACGGCGCATCGATGGTTCCGCCGACTCGCGCGTTGATCTCCGCAGCGCCCTCGACCGTCGTCGGCAGCATCGATCCACGCGGCCGGCCGAGAAACGCCTCGAGCACCGACACGAGCCGGCTGACGTCGCCCGATCGCGCTTTGAGGTCGCCGTCGAGTCGTTTGTCGTTCGTGATCGCCACCCGCCCCGCGACTTCGCCGCCAGGCGAGACGACCTTCACGAACTGAGCATCGATCCGGCCTCCTGTCCCGTGGGCGGAGATCTGTCCCTCGACCGGCATCGTTGATCGATTGGCCTGAGCGGCGGTTGCCGTCAACGTCGCGGTGGCGTCGCCATTCGCTTTGAGGTACTCGAGGCCCGGCCACTCGGCCTGAACCTTTCCATCCACGCGCGTCGCGGCAACGAAGGGCAAGCGAAGCGCTCTCATGATCGTAGCGACGTCGAGTGCGTTGATGTCGGCATTCAGCCTGGATTGCGCCGCTTCATCGGATGAGAGCGAACCGGCGCCCATGACCCCGCCCCAGGGCCCGCGAAACTGGAAGGACGAAACATCCGCACGTCGCGTCGCCAGATCGTAGGCCGCCAGAGCGTCGAGCTGCGCGTTCCGAAGATCGCGGAACTGGAGGTCCGATCCGATGACGTGCGCGTTGATCGCTGGCGTCGACAGCGGACCCTTTGCGGTCCCATCGATCACGATCGATCCGCTCACCGGGTCGTCGAGCCTCGCGAGCGGCGCCACCTGCATCGCATCGACCGTGCTCTTCACTGTCAGATCGGCGACCGGTGACTCGAACCGTGTGATGTCGCCGGTCACCTCGGCACGCGAGCCGAGCGCCTCGAGCTGGAGCTGGTCGATCGACGCATCGTCCCTCCCCAGGTCGATCTGCCCCGTCAATCGATCGATCGCCGCCCGACGATCCCGCAGCATCACCTCTCCACCGGCTGCGTCGAGCTTGATCAGATGCCGATTGGTCACATCGTTTCCGGTCACGTTGATCGATGACACCGGCAACCGGGCGTCGATCTGGTCGGCGCGGTTCTCGTATCTCACCTTCGCTCTCGACACGGTGAGCGAGGACACCAGATAGTCGAGCGGCTCCGATGGTTTGTTCGGATCGGATGGCGGTCGCGGTACGTTGTCGCGACCCTGCTCATCGACAACGTAGTGAACGTCGACGTCCTCCACGCTGCCCGACTGCACGACGTACCTTCCGCGCAGCAGTTGAAGCAGGCTCATGTTGATCCGCAGCCGGCCGATGGTCGCGAAGACGGGCGCATCGGGCCGTGTGGTCGAGCGGATGCGGACGTTCCTCAAATTGAATGACGCGCCGAGCAGGTTGTAGCCGAGCTGATCGGTGCTGAATTCGATCTGTTCGCGGGCCAGCAGAGCGATGACCTGGTTGGTGGCGAATCGTCTGGCGGGCGGTGTGTGAACAGCGACGAAGGTCAGAACAGCGACGATGCACAGGACGCCGCCGAAGACGCGAAGGCGATGAAAGCGACGCCTCCGTAGAGGTCGATTCTCAGGCACCGCTGAGTCGTTTTCCACGGCGAGCGGTACGGCTGCAATAGCCGCTCCATCTTCAGTCCGGCGTAGGCAGTGTATGCACCGAACGCAGAAAAGGAATTTTCGTCCTCGGACGGTACTACCGGGCAAACTCCGCAGCGACGTGCGTCTAAACCCGAATCAGGTGCAGACCTGAGGGCGACGGTGCTATCGTCATGCCTTCCAAGGAGCTCCCATGGCCGACACCGTTCGACTGGTCGAGTACTTCTACGTCATGGCTCCGAACAAACCAGGTGAAGGCGCGCGCGCGCTCGCGACGCTCAGAGACGCTGGCGTCAATCTGCTCGCCTTCTCTGGATTCCCTCAGGGCCGGCGGGCCCAGCTCGATTTCATTCCCGCAGATCCGGCGGCGTTCAAGCAGGCGGCGAAACGGGCGAAATGGAAGACCGTGGGTCCCAAGCGCGGGTTCCTCATCGAGGGCAGCGATCGCATCGGTGCGGTCGCGGAGCTGCTCGAGCGTCTCGCCGCAAAGAAGATCAACGTCACTGCTGTCGATGCCGTGAGCGCAGGCGGCAAGTACGGGGCAATCCTCTGGGTGGCTTCGAAGGACATCAAGAAGGCCGCGGCGCTCGTGGGCACGTCGCAGAGCACGGCGCCCGCACCCGAGCCCGCAATCTCGTGAGCCGGACATGAACAAAGCCGCGTTGCTAGCATCCGTTGCAGTCGTAGTGTCCGGCTTCAGCCGGACCAACGCGCAAGAGACGAAGTCCGACTCACCCGAGATTCGTCAGGTACTCGAGAAGGCGAAGACGAGCGCTGGACGCGACTGGGCTGAAGCCTACGACTTCTTCTGCGCGATGAACCCGACACGGGCCAACCGACCCGACGATCCCGTGATCGAGCCGGCGAAGGTGCTCGACAACCTGTATGTGATCGGCCGGACGAGCACGGCGGTCTGGGCGGTGACGACATCGGCCGGCATCGTGCTGATCGACGCAGGGTACGGCGATCAGCTCGAGTCGGTCCTGCTGCCAGGCATGAAGGCACTGGGCCTCGACCCCGCGCAGGTGAGATACGTGATCCTCGGGCACGGTCATGCCGATCACTTCGGCGGCTCGGCCTACTTCCAGCAACATGGCGCGCGCATCGTCATGGCAGGCCCTGATTGGGATCTCGTCGAGAAGGCTCCGGCTGGCGCCGTGCAACCGCCGAAGCGCGACATCGTCGCGATCGAGGGGCAGGCGATCACTGTCGGCGATGTCGCGTTCACGCCGATCATGATTCCAGGACACACGCCAGGATCGATGGGGCTCGTCTTTCCCGTGAAGGACGGCGGCACGACACGAGTTGCCGGGATCTTCGGCGGAAGCATCCTGACGCCGGGAAGACTCACCGACGAAGGGATGCGGCAGTACATCACGTCCGTCGAACACTGGGCCGACGCGACCAGACGCATGAACGTCGACGTCGAGATCCAGAATCATCCGATGTATGACGGCTTCCTGTCGAAGCTCGACCGCTTGAAGCAGCGAAAGCCAGGGACGCCGAATCCGTTCGTCGTGGGCCGCGATTCGTATCAACGCTTCGTCAGCGTGATGTCGTCGTGCACCGCCGCGCAGTTGATGCGGCGGAAGAACGCATAGTCGTAGTGTCCGGCTTCAGCCGGACCCCGCCGACGCGCGGGCGAGGTGGCGGAGGCAGGACCCATGCAGTCATGGCGACGCAGGGGTCCCCTAACGCCGTGCCAGAGGAAGAGTTCGTCGAACCGCGTCCAGGACCTGTCTGGCTGCGTCACCCGCTTCGTGCGCTGAGAAATCCGGGAGAAGCTCGATCATCGAGAGGCTTTCCGACGATTTGTGGAACTCGACCGCCGCGCGCGTGGTTCGTGCAGCGCGCAGCTCGGCGCTGATCACGATGACTTTCGGACCAGTAGCTCTCAACAGGATCAGCGCGTCAGGAAGATTCGCTGCGGTGAT
Organism: Vicinamibacterales bacterium; assembly: GCA_035263125.1. Classification (GTDB taxonomy): domain Bacteria; phylum Acidobacteriota; class Vicinamibacteria; order Vicinamibacterales; family UBA2999; genus Gp6-AA40. The sequence continues at coordinate 18,883 of DATFRP010000302.1, read as the reverse complement.
CGCGCGATAGCCTGCCCCTTTGAGCAGTTCGCGGAGATACGCCAACACGTCGTCCGACTGATCGACGCAGAGCACATCAGGGTTGCTCAACGCATCGGACGAGCGACCGCCTCTCGTGTCCGGCTGCCGGACCCTGCGATGGACCTCGGCGATCGGTTCGGCCTCGGTCTCGTATGGCTGGAACACCGCCTTCAGGCGGGTAATGCGCAGCACATCGTCGATCTTGGGAGACACCGCGCAGATCTTCAGCGTCCCGCTCGCGTTCTGCACTCGCGTGAGATAGCGCGCAAGCAGCCCGAGTCCGGCGCTGTCGATGAAGTCGACGCCGCCGAGATGCAGCAGGATGTGCGGGCTGAACGGCAGCAGCTCGTCCAGCGACTTCTGAAGCGATTCGGACTCGGCGCCGGCAACGATGCGTCCGTTGCACGTCACGACGGTGACGTCTCCAACGCGACGACTGGTCAACGACAGCGACACGAGATCCCCGATACTGATTATGGCGCACGACGTAGGAAGGAACGGAGGGGACGTTTCTCCGTCCCCTCCGCTTCCTCTCTCGCCGCGTAGACCCGACGTCGCTCACTCACACGTGTCGCTGACGGACTTGATGGTCGTGACGTTGAGGCCCTGCGCGCCGCCCTCTCCGATCAGCGAGGCGCGCACGGACATGCGATGCCCCGCGAACTTGTCGAGCGCGGTCATCACGAACATGAGCGTGTATTGGCGGTCACCGAGCGCCGCCTTCACATCGGGTTCCTGTCCCTCTATCACGCGCGACGGACGCGACGCCTTCACGAGCGTCCAATTCCGATCGGCGCCGCGCGGCCCGAGGCAGCCGACGACGTGCACGAAGCTGCCGGCCGGGAGCTCGCCACTGCCACCCTTCTTCACGATGCGGACGCCGACGCTCGACGTGGCGCTCAACTCGGTGGCGCCGGCTGGAAAGTCGTTCCGGCTCAGGATGTAAGCGACGATGTCGGCGTAGACGCCCGCGCCGAGCGTGCCCTTCAGCGATCCATCTTCCGAGTGCGGCATGTTCGTGCTGACGTGCGCCAGCAGACGATCCACCGTTGTGTCCTGCCACGAGGTCCAGAAGCGATCGCCCTTGAGGGCGCGGTGCTCTGCCCCCTGCAGATCGGCACCGTGGCACGTCGCGCAGTGCTCGTTGTAGAAACCGCGTCCGCGCTGCGCCTGCCCCTCGCTGAAGATCCCGTCCCACACGCTCTTCGAGGGCTGCGCCGGCGCCTGCGCGGCTGCGAGCACCGCGTGGATCAACAGCAGCAATGAGAGGGCCGACACGCACGCAATGAATGGTCGCTTACCGGACACAGAAAGCCATGCCGATTGGTCAGACAGAGCCCTTGGCTGGGTCATGGTCTCGGGATGATAGCCGAGGTGCGCGCGAAGGCCGAAAAGCATTACGCCGTTCGTAAGGGCTCAGGTGTGAAAACCAGCGTAGATGCGATTCGCGAAGCGGGTATCGAACTTGCTGCACGTCTTCCGGCGGGGATCGAGGAGTCATCATGCCCCGCACAGTCTTCGCAGCCCTCGGCCTCACCGCAAGCGCGCTCTGTCTCACGTCGTGTGGAGGCAGTGACACTCCGCTGCCTCCGACAGCGCCCTCGCCTTCGACGGCGATGACGATCACCGTCGCTGGACAGAACGGAGCGCAGTCGTTCTCACCCAATCCAGCCTCGGCCGGCGGTCAGATGGTCGTCTTTCGCAATGCGGACAGCATTCCGCACAGAGTCGTGCTGAACGACGGCTCCGTTGACACCGGCGACATCGCCCCGGGCACGACGAGCCGCGCCGTGCAGATGCCGGTCAGCGGCACCAATTACCACTGCTCCCTCCATCCGGCGATGGTCGGCGCCGTCAATGCCTCCGGCGGCGCCGCACCGCCGTGCGAGGGGATCTACTGCGACAGGACGCGGTGATTCGATCGCACGCAACACGGAGCTTTCAGCCACAAAGAGACACGGAGGTCCTGGGCCACGAAGACAGTGCTCCGTTTCTTCCTTTGTGATCTTCGTGATCTTCGTGGTCTATGTTTCCTCCGTTTCTCCGCCATGTCCTTGGTGGCTCAGACGATGAATCTGTAGCCACGGAGAGCACGGAGATTTCAGCCACACAGAGACACGGAGATTCGGGCCACAAAGATCACAAGGAACACAAAGACGAGGAACGGAGGCCAGTGTTCTCCGTTTCTTCCTTTGTGATCTTCGTGATCTTCGTGGCCTATCTTTCCTCCGTTTCTCCGCCGTATCCTTGGTGGCTCAGACGATGAAGCTCTAGCCACGGCGAGCACGGAGACCACGAAGGCGAGGAACGAAGGCCCGTTTCTCCTCCGTGTCTCATGAAGCCCTCCTCGCCGGACGCCGGTGCGCGGCCACCAGTTCGTCGAACACGGCGCGGAAATGGACCATCGCCTGGCGGAGATCCTCGGTGCCCGCGTCCCCACGCTCGTGTCGCGCCACGATCTCGCGGCCGGCGCGATAGTGCTCCAGCACGTGCGCGTGATCGACCGACAGATCATCAAGACGGTGGCGCGTGTCTTCGACCGGATAGCCACGGGCCCGCATCACATCCACGATCAGGCGGTCGGCGTCGACGACGGCGGTTCGTGGGTCGTCGACGAATCGCGCCTGAATCGCTTTCCATGACGCGCTGAATTCATCGGCGTCTCCCTGCGACAGCGGCTTGAGCGCGAATGCATCGACGCGACGCTGCCGATCTTGCAGTTCACGTTCAGCTTCAGCCTGGGTGTCGCGCGTGCGCAGCACGTGGTCGTACTCCGGACCAAAACGCTCGCGCAGTGCTGTCGTCGTCCGGCGCTTCATGAGCAGCCACACGGAGAGGAGCGCCAGCGCAGCGACGACCACGATCGCGAGCGCCATCAGTTCCTGATTGGTCATTGTTCACCTCGCCCATAGGTTCAGTCAGGGATGTAGCAAGTCGGGTGCCCCGCGATGCACCGCGGGCAACCGCCGATTCCCTGGTGACGCCGTTGCGAGCGCATCGGTACGTTCTTTGATTGACCCAGGCAACATGGGAAAGGTTGGAACGTCGCTGGCTGTGGCCGCGCTGCTGCTGATCAGCACGTCAGCGCCTGTGTGCGGCTATTCCGTGCTCGCACACGAAGCAGTGATCGATGCGAATTGGACCGATCAGCTGGCACCGCTGTTGAGGCAACGTTTTCCAGGAGTGTCAGCCGAGGCGGTGCGAAAAGCGCGTGCGTACGCCTACGGCGGATCGCTCATCCAGGATCTCGGCTATTACCCGTTTGGCAGTCACTTCTTCACCAATCTCGTTCACTACGTGCGCACCGGCGATTTCGTCGACGCGCTGATTCGCGACGCCCGCACCGTCGACGAGCTCGCGTTCGCGCTTGGCGCGCTCGCCCATTACACCAGCGACAACGCCGCGCATCCGATCGCAGTGAACCGCTCGGTGCCCATCATCTATCCGAAGGTTCGCGCGAAGTACGGTGACGAGGTGTTGTTCTCGGACTCGCCGGCTCGGCACGTGATGGTGGAGTTCGCCTTCGATGTGCTGCAGGTGGCGCGCGGCACCTTCAAGGCCGATGCGTATCAGGCTCTGATCGGCTTCGAGGTGGCCAGACCACTGCTCGAACGCGCGTTTCGCGAGACCTACGGGCTCGAGTTGAAAGACGTCTTCGGCAGCGTCGACCTCGCGATCGGAACGTATCGCCACGCCGCGAGCCAGACGATCCCCGATGTGACGCGCGTCGCCTGGCGGGAGAAACGCGACGAGATCCTGGCCGCCACCCCCGACGTCGCCGAACGCGATGTCGTCTACACGATGACGCGCGCGGACTACGAGAGAGAGTTCGGGACCACCTATCGCAAACCAAGCCTGTTCGCCCGGTTCGTCGTCACGATTTTCAAGGTGCTGCCGAAGTTCGGGCCGTTCAGACCGCTGGCGTTCGAACCGCTCAACACCGAGACGGAACGGATGTTTCTCGAGAGCTTCGCCGCCTCGAGCCGTCGCTATCGCAGCCTGCTCGCCGATTTTCGTGAGGGACACCTTTCGCTCAGCGACACCGACCTCGATACCGGCAGACGTCCCATGCGCGACGTCAACCCGCTTGCCGACAAGACGTACGAGCAGTTGCGCAAGAAGCTGGCGAAGAAGAACCCTGGAATATCGCCGGAACTGCGCCGGGCCCTCGATGCCCAGTACGCGGCGCCGTCGCGAGCCACGAAAGGCGGAGAAACGAAGTAGCCACAAAGATCACCAGGATCACAAAAGACAGGCATTCCGACGGTCGTCGAGCGTATTCTTTGACTCTGCCACGTCAAACGAAGGGAGGTCACCAATGGCTCGCACGCTGACCGTGGGATCCCTGGGAGGCGACGTCGCGTCGCTGCAAGACGCGCTGAACCGGGTAGGAACGAACGCTGCACTTCCCGAGCAGGTGACTGTTCTTCCACTGCTCGTGCCTGATGGCGCATTCGGCACGAAGACCCACGTCCGGGTCAAAGACTTTCAGCACAAGAACGGACTCGTCGCGGACGGCATTGCCGGGCCCCTCACGCTCGGTCGCCTGCAGGAGCTGTCCGGCATCGTCCAGCCCGGCATGTCCACGAGCCGACCCGCGGGTGGTGGCGGCAGCGGTGGAGGCGTCGGTGGCGGTGGAGGCGCTGGCGGCGGTGGAGGCAGCGCCATCAAGTGGGCACCTGCGACACAGAAGACTCAAGGTGGTTTTGGCGGAAAAACCGTCTCGACCGGTTGGAACCAGAAGGTCTGACGGAACATGAGTGACGACACGCTGCTGCCGCCACTGTACGCCGCGTGGATCAATGAATGGCTTGCCGGCCTGCCGACTGAATCGCACGCCACGTGCGACCGCTGCGCGATGTGCGCATCCGAGCCTCATGTCAGCACCGACGGCTACTTCTTCGATCGCGCGATCAAGTGCTGTACGTTTCTTCCGCGGATCCCGAATTTCCTCGCGGGACGGATTCTGAGAGACGATGGCGCCGATCTGGCTCACGGGCGGACGACGCTCGACGAGCGTCTTGCAGCGGGCATTGGCGTCACACCTTTTGGCCTGAGTACGCCGCCGACGTACGACCTGCTGTATGCCAATGCTCAAGACTTTTTCGGCCGCGCGCACGAGCTGCGATGTCCGCACTACATCGCTCGAGACGGCCGATGCGGAATCTGGCGACATCGAGAGGCCACGTGCGCTACCTGGTTCTGCAAGCATGAGCGTGGCGCAACCGGGCAGGCGTTCTGGACGGCGATGCGCGACCTTCTTCACGCCGTCGAGCACGACCTGGCGCGCTGGTGTGTGTTGTCGCTCGTTCGCGACGAGCGAGCGCTGGCGGCGCTCGCAGCAGTCGATTCAGCGAACGGTCGACTCGACGCCTTTGCGCTCGACGGACGTTCGAACCCAGACGCGCACCGCGAACTCTGGGGCGATTGGATGGGCCGCGAGCGCGACTTCTTCGCCGCTGCCGCAGCGCTCGTCGATCCACTCCGGTGGAACGATGTTCTGGCAATCTGTGGACCCATCGTCCGAATCCGCGTGGCATCGGTACAGGTCTCGTATCAACGATTGACCGATACCACCATGCCGAAGACTCTTCGCATCGGGCGCCATGAGATCATTCGGCGATCGGCGGATAGCTCGATGCTTGGCACCTACAGCGATTTCGATCCGCTCAACGTCCCGCAGCGACTGCTCGATGTCCTTCCATACTTCGATGGACGTCCGACCGCGGACGCCTGTCAGGCCATTGCCGCGGAGCAAGGTCTGGTGCTGACGAGCGGCCAGCTCAAAGAACTCATCGATTTCCGGATTCTGCTCGCGTCAGACGAATCGTCGAAGTAGACGTGCGACGACTTCTTGACACGGAGATCACGAAGATCTTTGCCACGGAGATCACGAAGAGCACGGAGAGGGTCTTTCGGTTTCTCGTCTTGGTGTGCTCCGCCAATGCCACGGAAACGGACTGCGGAGGACACGGAGAAACGCATCAACATTCTCCGTTCTGTCCGCAATTCGTTCCCCGATTTTCATTGTGCGGGGTGAGCCGCTCATGACGACCGCGTGGGCCATGTCCCTCCGTGTTCTTTCGTGATCTTCGTGGCCCATATCCCTCCGTGTTCTTCGTGATCTCCGTGGCCTATATCCCTCCGTGTTCTTCATGATCTCCGTGGCCTATTTCTCCGTTTCTCCAACTCCGTGCCCTTCGTGGCCGCCCCGGCGCGTCACGGCGACCGCGGCGCCGACGATCAGCACACCGCCTGCGACGCCGCTCCATCCGAGCCGATCGCCAAGCAAGGTCACCCCCAGCAACGTGCCCACAACAGGCTCGAGGTTGACGAAGATGCCCGCCTCGGACACGGGCACGCGTGAGACTCCCCAATTCCACAGCAGGTTGGACGTCGTCGTCGCGAGCAGGCCGGACGCGGCGAGCGCCGCCCACACCTGCGGCGTGAGGCGTGCAGGTGGCCGGCCGTTCACGACGAGGACCCAGGCTGCAAGTAAAAAGGTCCCGGCGAGCGTGACAACGGCTCCGACACTGCTCGGATCGTAGTGCTTCATCAGACGCTTGCTCGCGAGCACCCAGCCGACGCCGGCGACGAGCGACCCGACCACGAGCGCGTCGCCCAGCAGCGTCGGCCCTGTGCTCGCTCGAGTCCCCGCCGTTGCGCCGGTCGCGATGAGCAGCGCGCCCGCAGCCGACACGAAGAGCAGCACCCAGTGCATGATCGTGAGCCGCTCGTGCGCGACGACGGCCCCGGCAATGCCGAGAAGGATGGGCATCATTGCCACCATCAGCGACGCATGCGCCACCGTGGTTCGCGCCAGCCCCTCGAATTGAATCAGGTACACGAGAGGGATGCCGTAGAGTCCAGCGAGCCACACGGTCGGCCAGTCCTCGCGACGAATGCGTGGCCGCTGAATAAGCAGCACGGGGACGAAACCGACGCACGCCAGCAGCAGCCGATACAGAATCAGGTGCGACGCGCTCAGTTCGGCAAGCGCGATCTTCCCGAGGAGAAACCCGGTCCCCCACAAGCAACCCGCGCCTGCCAGCGCTGCGTAGGCACGTGAACGAGACGGCACGATTCAGATGCTCGCGAGAGCCACGGAGATCACGGAGGATTTGGCCACGGAGATCACGGAGACCACGGAGACATTAGGCCACGGAGATCACGGAGACCACGGAGATATTAGGCCACGAGTCGTCATGAGCGCGGCTCACTCGCACAGTGAAATTTGGGTGCACAGGCACGGAGAGGACGGATGGAACGGATTGACAGGAGGAACGGAGAAACGGAGAACAAACGGAGCACTCCCTGCGAATGATTCTGGCGCAGCATCTGTGAGATACCAATCCGCTCCGTTCGTTCTCCGTTCCTCCGTTTCTCCTGTTAATCCGTTTCTCCGTCCCCTCCGCTTCCTCTACCGCCGCACTTCTGATCTTTGTGTTGTTTGCGGCCCAAGACCTCCGTGATCTCCGTGATCTCCGTGGCCCATGACCTCCGCGATCTTCGTGGCCCATGACCTCCGCGATCTTCGTGGCTCAACCAGCCGCATCCCGCACGTCCTCCGTGGCCGTGAGATGCGCTGATGCTCGGTAGTGGCGCAGCTGCGGCGTGCCCGCCGCGACCCATGCGGTCACGATCAGGCATCCGATCCCTCCGGACACGACCGACGCCACAGGCCCGAACGCATTCGCGACGAGACCGGCCTCGAGCTCGCCGAGCTGCGGGCCGCCCATGAAGAAGATCATGTTGACGCTGGTCATGCGGCCGCGCATGGAGTCAGGAGTCGTCAACTGGCGCACGAGATTGCGGATCACCATGCTCACGGTGTCGGCGGCACCGGTCAGCGCCAGGCACGCGAACGTCAGCGCGAAGTCGCGGGAGAGACCGAAGAGCACCGTCGCGATCCCGTAGATCACGATCGCCCACAACAGCGCCTGCCCTCGGTGCTCGATGTGATCGATGAGGCGCACCATGACCAGGCTCGCGACAATCGCGCCGACCGACGGCGCCGCCGACAGCATCCCGTAGCCATGGGCCCCCACGTGCAGGATGTCCTGCGCGAAGATCGGCAGCAGCGCCGTGGCCGAGGCGAAGAACGTCGCGAAGAAGTCGAGCAGCATCGTCGACCGAATCAACGGCGCGTGGAAGACGAATCGCAGCCCCTCGAGCCCGGCGGCGAGGCTCACCTCCCGGTTCCCACCTTGCGGGTCTCCCGAGATGCCGCGCATCGACAGCACGGCGCCGATCACGAAGAGGAACGAGACCGCGTTGAATGCGTACGCCCAGCCGACGCCGGCTTCGCCGATCAGCACGCCGCCGGCCGCAGGACCGATCACCGACGCCGCCTGGAACACGATTGCGTTGAGGCTGATGGCGTTCGGCAAGTGCTCCGTTGGAACGAGCATCGGAATCAGCGCCTGACGCGCCGGAGCGTCGAACGCGCCGAACGCCGCGCCGGCGGCCGACAGCGCGTAGATCGGCCACACGGCCTCTACGCCGGAGAACGCGATCCACGCGAGCGTCGCGGCGCAGATCGCCATGCCGGTCTGCGTCACCAGCATGAGCCGCCGACGATCGTGCGCGTCGGCGATGACGCCGGCAACGAGCGAGAAGACCACGATCGGCACGACCCGGACGAGGCCGACCATCCCGAGCGCAAGGCCGCGCCTGGACGGTTCGACGAGCACGGAGACGTGCCACAGGATCGCGGCGCTCTGCATCATCGAGCCCGCCATCGACACCAGTTGGCCAATCCATATCAGTCGGAAATTCCGATGCTGAAGCGCAACGAACGCCGGGTTCATTCAGATCAATAATGTCTCGGTTCGCCCGCACGTTGACAAGGAGGTCCCATGCGCATCCAGCTCTTGGCCGGCGTGGTGGTGCTCGCGTGCGGTGTCGTGGCGATCGGACAGACCCGCAACTGGGCTCCGCCGCGCACTTCCGATGGTCAGATCGATCTCGAAGGTGTCTGGGACTTCAGCACGATCACACCGCTCGAGCGGCCGAACGGGCTCGACAAGGCCACCTTCACCGATCAGGAAGCGGCGAACTTCGAGCGTGAGGAGAACCTGCGTCAGAACCGCGACCTGATCGATCCGAAAAAGGGCGGCGCGCAGTACCTGCCCGGCAGCGTCATTCCCTACAACGAGTTCTGGTACGAGCGCGGCAGCAAGATCATCGGCACCAAGCGAACGTCGCTGATCATTGATCCGCCCGACGGGCGGATTCCCCCGCTGACGCCTGGAGCGAAGCAGACGCAGGACGCCGACGCCGCGATTGCGCGCGAGGAGCAGCTCGGACGCGTGCGCGCCGACACGCCTCAATCACGCTCGCTCGCTGACCGCTGCATTCTCGGCTTCAACGCAGGGCCGCCGATGACGCCGGGTGCGTACAACAACCACGTGCAGATCTCCCAGTCACCGGGATACATCACGCTCGTCCCGGAAATGGTGCACGATGCGCGCATCATCCCCGTCGACGGGCGACCGCACCTGCCCTCGTCCATCCGCCAGTACCAAGGTGATTCGCGCGGCCGCTGGCAGGCCGGCACACTCGTCATCGACACCGCGAACTTCCTGCGCGAGACGAGCTTCCGCGGATCGAGCGCAAACCTCCACCTGACCGAGAGATTCACGCGCATCGACGCCGACACGTTGATGTATGAATTCACTGTCGACGATCCGCAGACGTGGACGAAGCCATGGACCGCGGCGGTGCCCATGAGGAAGATCGACCAGCCGATCTACGAGTACGCCTGCCACGAGGGGAACTACGCGATGCGGAACATCCTGAGTGGCGCCCGCGCGCAGGACAAGCAGGACAAATAGAGCATCGACGTCATTCGTCGCTCCTGCGGCGGCTCGCCTTGGTGGCACTCCTTCGCTTCTTTGATTCCAGGCGGCGCTCCCTCGCTGCCTTCGACGGCTTCGTCCTCCGCCGCGGCTTCCGCCGCCGGGATGCGCGCTCGAGCATCGCCGCCAGTCGCGCGCGTGCGGCCATCCGATTCTGCGTCTGTGTCCGGAACTCGCGCGCGTCGATCCGCAGCACGCCGTCGGCAGACATTCTGTGTCCGGCCAGTTCGATCAGCCTGGCCTTCACATCATCCGCGAGAGATGACGCCCGAAGATCGACTCGCAGTTCGACTGCCGTCGCGACCTTGTTGACGTGCTGCCCACCCGGTCCAGACGCGCGCACGAAGCGCTCGTCGATGACGAGACCGTCGAGAGAACGCGACCTCGGGATCCACACGCACACCTCCACGTCACCACCGCCAAACTACTGCCGGACGATTCCTCGACAGTGAAAGCGTAACTGTTTCGTGACGCTCACGAGCCCAGGCGTAGCACTGTCCAGCTGACGTAAAGCCACGCCTTCCAGCGAATGCGCGCTGGCCCCCTTCTTGCTCTTCCTGTCACAAGGTCACCATGATGCGTGTCTTCTACTCTGGCGTGCTGTTGTCGCTGCTCACCGCAGCATGTGCTCACGAGAAGCCTGAGACATCGCCACCTGCTCCGGCTGAGGCGCCACCACCGGCTCCTGCCCCGACGCCGGCCGCAAAGCCGCCCGCCTCGACGCCGGCTGCAAAACCGCCCGCCCCGACTACGAAGGCCAAGGGCGCTCCGCCTGTGGCGAAAACACCCGCCCCGAAAGCACCGGCGCCGCAACCGGCGGCACCCGACGCACCCGCCCCAACGGCGCGTGGGACAGGCGCAGCCGCGGCGTTGGATCTCGACGCGCTGAAGACGCAGCTCAAACAAACCAAAGCGATCGGTGTATTCACGAAGCTCGCGCTCAAGAACCAGGTCGACGACTTGTTGGACAAGTTCCGCCAGCATCACGCCGGAAAGGCGACGCCGACCGTCGCGGAGCTGCGCCGCTCCTACGACCTGTTGATGATGAAAGTGCTCTCACTTCTGCAGGACCACGACCAGAAGCTCGCGTCCGAGATCGTGTCCTCCCGCGAACAAATCTGGGGCGTGCTGGTGGACCCGAAGAAGTTTGCGGCCGCCCTGCAGGCCTGACGAGGGAGACTCCATGAAGAATCGCATGATCGTCGTCGTCGCGCAGACGCTGTTGCTGATCGGGTCTCTCGCCGCGCTGTCGTTTGCTGCCGATCCCGACGAGGCGCTGAAGAAGGACCTGACATCGGTGATCGCCCTTCAGGGAATGCCGTGCGGGGAGGTCGTCGCCGTGACAGTGCTGGCACAGAACGACTACGCCGCAACCTGCAAAGACGGCAACAAGTATCGCGTGTACGAGTCTGCGAAGGGGCGGGTCGTAGTCGAGAAGCGAAAATAACGGACGTGAGGCACCGAGGCACTTCCCAGTGCCTCGGTGGTGTCGTTGATCGCCGATTGCGTTAGAACTGCATCGACAACGAGATCCGGACAAACCGCGGGTTCACGATCTGTGTGATCTCACCCCAGCTGTTCGTTTCAACAACAGGTGTTGCCGGATCATCCGCCTGCCACGTGCCGTTCGGCAGACGAGTCGCGGTGAACGTCTGGTCGTAGGCGGTGGCGGCGTCGCTGTTGAACAGGTTGTAGACCTGCACGCCGAAGTTGAACCGCTTGCCGGCGACCCGGATGTTCTTCTGAAGATTCAGATCCCACAGCGAGATCCTCTCGCCGTAGAGATCGCCGTTGTCCAGCAGATTGACTGACGTCGTCGCCGTCGGCGCGACGCCCTGGCCGAAGAAGCCTGCGCTCGTCGCCCGCGCCGCGCTCGACGGCTCCCAGACTGCCGCCGAGAACGGAACCAGCCAGTTGGCGGCAATCGCGCCGCCGGGCCGCGACTGATACACCACACCCACGAGCACGTCCACCCACGGGATCGTGTAGCTCGCATTCGCGCGGACGTTCGTCTGGAACGGATTGTTGATGACGCACGCCGGGTCGTCGCCTTCGCGTGCCTTCACGCTGGGAACGTCACCGTCTGCGATGCCGCCACCTGCAAAGCACGTGTTCCGCTGTGTGCGCCCGGTGCTCGTCCCGCCGGAGACGCGGAACCCGCCGCGAGCGCGGTAGACAAAGTCCGTATCGACGCCGTTCCACGAGTACGCCAGCCCTTTCTGAACGGTGGTCACCTCGCCAAGGCCCGGAAGCGTGCCCTGGACGTTCTGGTTGGCGTTGCCCTTGATCGTGTATCCGCCGCCGTTCGGCAGTCGCGGATCCGTGGGCGCCGCGAACCTGAAGAAGTCCCAGTTCGGACTCTTGTAATTCAGCTGATCCTGATAGCACTGCTCGACGTCGGCGCCCAGGAAGTAGTCGCACCCGCGGCCGACGGTGTCGGAGTCAGAGAGGTTCTGGTACTTCCGGTAGTTGTAAGTGACCTCGCCCGAGAGGCGCGGCAGCAACTCGTGCTGGATCCCGAGGCCAAACTGCCATTCGGAACGGCGCGTCCCCCACCCGGACATCAGATTCTGACCCGATGCCGCGCAGTATTGCTGGTGGAGCACCGACGAATTCTCGGTGCGGCCGCAGAAGGAATTCGGGTTCGCCAGCTGCGTTGCATTCGGCGGCCGTCCGAACTGCAGAAAATTCGTGGTCGGCAGGCCGGCGTTCGGACCGCTGGTCTGCAGCAGGCTGCCGCAGACGTCACCCTGCGGGCTGGTGTGCGGTGCCGGATTGGAGAAATCGCATTCGACGATGCGGTTGCCGTTGAGATCGTCCCAGCCGCGCGTGAGGAGGTTGGTCGAGCGCCGCGCCGGGTTGTTGTCCGTGTAGACGCCACCGAAGCCCGCCGCCTGCAGATACTTGCCCATGTTCCACTTCACGGACGTCTTGCCATCACCGAACAGATCCCACGCGACGCCCCAGCGCGGTGTGATGTCGTTGTAGCGGACGCCATTTGACGGCGTCGAGCACCAGAAGTTCGTGCCGTCGGTCTGAATCGGCACGAACCGGTCGGGACCGATGCAGGTCGCGCCATAGCCGCTCACGGCGTGGTCGTAACGGAGCGCGCCGTTCAGCGTGAACCGCTTGAGCGTCCACTGATCCTGGAGGTAGAAGGCGCCGAACCAGACGCGCTCGTCGGTGTTGCCGACGCCGGTGTTCATCTCGAACCCGATCGGGCGGGGACGCATGTAATTGATATTGAACGGATCGGAGCCGCTGTAATACAGCGTCATGTTGCCGCAGGCGTATGGATTGGTCGCGCGCTGGTCGAGACAAGCCGCGTCCGGCGTTCCGTAGTGATATGAGAGCCGGAGATCGTTGACCTCGTTCCTGATCTTCTCGCCGAAGTACGCGCCCTCCCAACCCAGCTTGGCATTGTGCGAGCCGCTGACGTACGAGGCGGTGGCACGGCTTCGATAGGTGTCGTCGTCGGTCAACGTGTAGGTTCCGCCGGGGAACTGGTCGTTGATCGAACCCGAGTTCATCGTGTTGAAGACGTTGCACGACCCGATACCACCTGAGTTGTTGTTGGTGATCGTCGTGTTCACCTTGACCGCGACGTCATCTCGTCCTGCAGTCGCGCCGACCTCGCACACACGCGGAATCGACCGGTAGTTCGTGAAGTCGCGGTGCCGTGTCGTGTCCTGGTGGGTGGCGATGACGCTCAAGCCCGCCTCGAACAGGATCCGGGTGCGGAAGGGATTCGTCCACGAGATCTGCTGCAGGCGGTTCGGCCGGTTCTGGAGCGAAAAGTACGCTTCGGGCGAATCGACGATATTGATCATGCCGTGGCACGGGTTCGTGCACGCGTCCTGCTCATCCCAATAGATGTTCACTTTGTTCTTCTGGGTCGCCTGCAGCGTGAGCCGGATGTTGGCGTTCTTGTACTCGTTGCTGAAGGTCAGCCAGCCCTGGTTCCGGTCGGGAACGTAGTTCGCCGCAAATTTGCCTTCGTTGAGGTTGGCAAATCCTGGCACCGTGCCGCCGTTCGGATACTGCTCGTCGCCACGCTTGCGCGCCTGCAGATAGAACCAGAAGCGATCCTTCTTGATCGGCCCGCCCACGGACCCGTTGACGTCGTAGTCCTTCACATACTCCTGCGTGTCCGGGGTATCCGAGAGCCGCGTCTCGCGATTCCGATCGAAGAAGCGCGTGCCGGTGTAGCTTGTGAAGTAGGTCCCCGAGAAACGGTTGCCGCCGGTGCGGGGGACGATGTTGATCGAGGCGCCGCCGGTTTCCGACTCGCCCAGCGCGCCCGAGAGCGTGAACGAGACTTCCTGCACGTTGGCAGTGTCGATGCCGATGCCGTTGGTCGTTCCGGTGTTGAGGTTGAGACCAACGGCGGCCGAACCGCCGCGATTGATTGACATCCCGTCCACCATGATCCGTCCCTGGTTCTGGCCATCGACGTCGAACCCGGAGACGTGCGAGTTGAAGGCCGGACTGATGCCGTTGCAGAAGATGCCGATGCCGCCGTTGCAGATGCCCTGCCCGGGCGGAGTAGTGAGCGCCGGCACCAGGTTCATCAGACCTGCAAGATCACGCTCGGTCGGAAGATCCGCGATTTCGTCGCCCCTGAAGACGTGCTGCACGCGCGCGTTCTGCACGTCTACCGACGGCGATTCGGCCACGACACTCACGGTCTCCGAGACGTTGCCGACCTCCATCGTCGCGTTGATTGGTGCGGTGAAGTCCGACGTCAGCTGGACGTTCTCGCGTCGGACAGCGCTGAAACCCGCGAGCGTGAACGTGACGGCGTACGTGCCCACCGGCAGGACGGTGATCTGATAACGGCCGCCGGTGTCAGTGACTGTCGAGCGGACTTTCTCGATCAGTGCGGGGCTGGTGACTTCGACCGAGACGCCAGGCATCACCGCGCCCGACGCATCACGAACCGTACCCGCGATGCTTCCGACCTGTGCGTGAGAAATGCTCGGGAACAACACCACTGCCGCGAGAACCGGCAAGAGACATCTCGACAATCGACGCATGTAAAACCTCCGAAGGGACATGGAGACCGACCAGAAAGGATGCCGGGATTGCGACGATTAGGAGTTGCGGGTTTCTACGACGGATGAACGGGTGATGTCAAGAAATTGTTAGACCGATGACCACCGAGTTGCACGACTACGGCATGTTGCCATCCATGGAAATCATGATCGTCGAGCCGGGGTGATTCAGGAGCGTCAATGCGAAGTTCTTCATCGGCCCCTTCGCACCTGCTGGACGCTCCGTTTCAATCCGGTGCTGCGTCATCTGCCTGATGTACCGGACGGTGATGATCTGCGCCAATTCGGGCAGAATCGACGACATCAGCCCGCTCGTGCCCGATCCTGTGACAGGGATGTATCGGCCGCGCGTGGCCTCTTGCACGGTTTTCGCGATCTCGGCGTTCTGGCCCTGGTCGTAGTCGATCACCGGGAGACCGCCCGGCGTCGTCGCGGTACGAGAGGGAGACACCATGATCATGTGCGTCCACACGAGGTGCCGGCGCAGCGACGTGATCATCTTGAGATTCGCCTCACGGCGAACATCGCTGCCATCCTGATGAGTTGTCGCGATCGACACCAGGACAGGCAGATACGGCGGCATCTGCTCGATCGAGACCGTGCGGAATTCGTTGTCGAGACGGCCCGCGTATTCGACGAGCGCGTCGCTGAAGCGCCCCAACCCTTCGTCCGGTGTAATCAGGCTGAGGCCCTTCTCGATTTGCACACGATCTTTCGTCTCTTTGATCAACCACCGCGGGTTCGGGGCGGTCGCGATCAGCGAGACCGGAATGCCTGGCGGGAGACCGGCAAAGAATCGCTTCAGTCCTTCGCGGTAGTGCACGAGCGCGTCGACCGTTCGAGGACCGTTGTCGACGAGCACCGTGATCTTCAGAGGCCAGCCGAAGCGGCGGACGCTCACGATGCTGTTCGGGCCGGCATCTTCCCTGATCGCGACGTCGGACGGCTTGATGTCGAGCAGGGGAGCGCCGCTCCGATCGGTCGCGAACAGATAGATCGTGGCCTGCTCCTGACCGCGCATTCCAATCGCGGTCGCCACGACCACGATCCCAACGAGCATGACGGTCTTCACCTGAAGCCCGCCGCTTTACATCGCTCGTCGTCGGCGACGTCGATCATTGAACGAACCGGCCGTCGGGGCTCACGCTTCCGTTGATGCCCGGGCGCGTCAACCGCAGGCCGGGGTTGTTGAGCGGGCCGGTCGCACCACCAGGCCGATCGATGACGGCGCGGAACTGATTCGTCTGTCTCGCGTGAGAGAAGGCGATGTCCTTGCCCCATTCCGGGAGCACGGCGGCCAGTCGGCTGAAAGCCACCATCGTTTCGAACTTTCCGCGGCTCGCTTTCACGATTGGCGTCGCCACGAGCGCCTGCCGACCGTTCTTCAGCCCGTCGACGGAATCCGCATCGGTCGGTTTGGTCGTCACCATCGCGACCGACACCCGCGCGCCGCGGGTCAGCAGCGTTTTCAGCGCCTTCTCGATCGTGTCCCGCTGCGCGTCGGAGTTCTCGACGACTGTCGTCGACACCATCACCAGCATCGGCGCGTAGGTGAGCTTCTTGTCCTTGAAGTCCTTCTCGAGGCGGTCTGCGTACTCGACCAGGGCATCGCTGAACCGTGGCGCCTCGTCCGACTCGACGCCGAATCGCGAGATGCCCTTCGTGAGCTGTCCGCGATCGGTGGTCGAGCGCACGAACGTCGACGGTTGCGGAGCCATCGTGACGAGCGCCACTTCCAAATCGGCAGGCAACGCCCCGATCAGGCCCGCGAGCCCCTCGCGCATCGTCGCCAGCGCTGGCGTGCTTTCCTTTCCGTTGTCGATGGCGATCGTGAGCTTGATCGGCAGGTTGTACCGCTCGAGGCTCACGACCTTGCCCGGCACCCCGTTCTCAGTCATTGCAATTTCTTCAGCCTTGAGATCGGTTACAGGCGCGCCATTGGCATCGACGGCCGAGATGAACGCCTGAAGCTGATTGGGTTGAACCGGAGCCTGCTGTGCGCTCGCGATGCCGGATGCAACGAGCGCCACGACGCCGAGGCCCCACACCACCGCGCGACCAAAAGGATTCCACCGATGCCAGACGGACGCCATCGTCACCTCCGTGTGGTTGGAAATCGTTGAATGCGGGGAAGTCTACACTTAACCTCTGCCCTTTGCATTTTGACGTTTGCATTTTGAATCGAACGATCAATATTTCCCCGTTGCCACGCGTGCTGCTTCTCGCCGGCGCTACCGCATGCCTTGCTGCGGCGAGCTTTCTCACAACGCTGTCTCTCGGCGCGCAGGGGCTTGCGATCCCCAGCTACACCGACGCACAGGCCACGCAGGGGCGAGCCGCTTTCGATCGCAGTTGCGCGTCGTGTCACGGTGCCAACCTGGACGACGGCGAGTTCGGGCCACCGCTCAAGGGCGTGGACTTCCGGCTCCGATGGGGTGCGAAGCCGCTCGACACGCTGCTCACGCACCTGAAGACGATGCCTCCTGCGGCGCCGGGGTCGCTGGGTGAAGACACGTACGTGCAGCTGCTCGCGCTGCTCGCCCGCGAGAACGGAGTGATCGCCGGCACACGCGAGATCTCCAGCGATCCTGTGCGGCTTCGAGCAGCCGCGCTCCCTGCTGCACCGGGAGGACCTGGTGGCGGTCTGACGATCGGCGTGCCGCTGCCGCCGCCACCGCCGCGGCCGAACCCGCTCGATCGCCTGACGCCGGTGACCGATGCGATGCTGAGCGCACCAGCCGAGGGTGAATGGCTCACGTGGCGCCGGGCGTTCGACGCGCAGGGGTTCAGCCCGCTGACGCAGGTGACGCGCGACAACGTCAACGATCTCCACCTGGTCTGGAGCTGGGCGCTGCCGAACGGCCCGAACGAAGTGACGCCGATCGTGCACGACGGGGTGATGTTCGTCCACGCCTACGGCGACAAGGTACAGGCGCTCGACGCGGCCACGGGCGATCTCCTCTGGCAGTACTCCCATCGTCTATCGAGGGATCGCGCGCCATCGGTGAAGCGCAGCATCGCGATCTACGGCACCCGCCTGTACGTGCCCACCTCCGACACGCACATCGTGGCGCTCGATGCGAAGACCGGCAGCGTGATCTGGGATCAGCCGATTGCCGACGCAAAGGCCGGCTACGGATTGACAGGAGGACCGCTCGTCGCCAACGGCAAGGTCATGGTCGGCACGACCGGTCGCGCGCCGGGCGGCAATTTCATCGTCGCGCTCGATGCGGCCACGGGCAAACCTGCCTGGCGTTTCTCGACGATCGCGCAGCCGGGCCAGAACGGCGGCAACACGTGGAATGGGCTTCCGCTCGAGAAGCGCAATGGCGCATCGGTGTGGGTGCCTGGCAGCTACGATCGCACGCTCAACCTCGCGTTCTTCGGTCCCGCGCAGACCTACGACACGGGTCCGCTGCGCAACCGCGGCGATGAGGGTGTCAGCAACGACGGTCTCTACACCGACTCGACGCTGGCGATCAACGTCGATACCGGTCGACTCGTGTGGTTCTTCCAGCATCAGCCGAACGATCAGTGGGATCTCGACTGGGCCTTCGAACGCCACGTCGTGCAGCTGCCGGTCGGCGGCAAGCCGAAGACCGTCGTCGTCACCGGCGGCAAGCAGGCGATCTTCGACGCGATGGAAGCCGACACCGGGAAGTACGTCTTCTCGATGGATCTCGGCCTCACGAACCTCGTGAAGTCGATCGACCCGAAGACGGGCGAGAAAATCATCGACGAGACGCTCGTGCCCGGCGACGGCCAGACGAAGTTCGTCTGCCCGCATGCCGGCGGTGCGAAGTCGTGGCTCCCCTCGTCTTATAACGCGAGCACAAGGATGCTGTTTGTGCCGCTTGTGGAATCGTGCATGGATCTCACGCCGGTTCCGACCGGCGGGCGTGGCAGTCTCTCGACCGGCGTGCGATGGAGCCTGCGGCCTCGTCCGAA
>DATFRP010000301.1:0-3356 GCA_035263125.1 Vicinamibacterales bacterium | reverse complement strand
AGGTGAGGACGATCGTCGATCGTCATCGCGGCGAGCCGAGTTACCGTCCGATCCTCGTCGTCGAAGACGCGTCGCTCGCGCAGGTGGCGGCGATCGCGGCACGACGCCTCGATTTCGAACTGCCCGATGTCCGGGTCGAGGAAGTGCCGACGCGAAAGTACCCCTCGGACGCGATGGCGGCACATCTGTTTGGCTACGTCGGCGAGGCGAGCGACGCGCAGGTCGAGAACGGCGCCGCGCAGCAGGGCGCGATCATCGGCCAGCAGGGCGTCGAGCGTGCGTACAACAACCTGCTCATGGGTGAAGACGGCGCCAAGCGCGTCGTCGTCAACAGCATGGGGCGTGAGATCAGCACGCTCGAGGAGATCGCACCCACCGAAGGGCGTCGCGTCGAGCTCACGATCGACGGCGATCTGCAGAAGGCGGCCGAGGATGGATTCCGCCGCGCCGGTTTCAACGGCGCTGCGCTCATCATGGATCCGCGCAACGGTGAGGTCCTCACGTATGTGAGCCTGCCGTCGTACGACCCGAACGACTTTGCCGGCGGCATCGATCGCGCGACGTGGGCGTCGCTCAACAGCGACAAGTTGAAGCCGCTGCAGAACCGCGTGCTGCAGGCGCGCTACTCGCCGGGATCGACGTTCAAGCTCGTCGTCGCGACCGCGGCGCTCGAAGAGGGGCTCGTCACTCCGGACTTCAAGGTGAACTGTCCCGGCGGTGCGACGTTCTACGGCCGCTACTACAAGTGCCATCTCAAAGGCGGCCACGGCGTGGTCGACATGCGTCACGCGATCGAGAAGTCGTGCAACGTGTACTTCTACACGCTCGGGAACATGCTCGGCGTCGACAAGATTCACAAGTGGGCAGAACGGCTCGGGCTCGCCGGCAGGACCGGCATCGATCTACCGAACGAGCTGGAAAGCATCGTGCCGAGCACCGAGTGGAAGCGCAAACGTACCGGTGAGAGGTGGTACCCCGGAGAGACGATCTCCGTGTCGATCGGGCAGGGCCAGGTGTCGGTGACGCCGGCGTCGCTCGCCGAAATGATCACGACGATCGCCAACGGCGGCACCCGCGTGACTCCGCACGTCATCAGGGCGGTCGATGAAGGGTCGGGCTGGAAGCCGGTTCCCGCGAGGGCGGTCGCCGATCGCGTGGCCTTCCGTCCTGAGACGCTGGCGGCGCTCCATGACGGGCTGTGGATGGTCGTCAACGGCAACGGCACCGGCGGACGCGCCAGGATTGAAGGGCGCGATGTGGCGGGCAAGACCGGCACCGCGCAGGTCATCTCGAACGAAGGAAAGGCCCGCGCCAAGGCGAGCGGCGCGGATCTGCGCGATCACGGCTGGTTCATTTTCTTCGCGCCACGCGACCACCCAGAGATCTCGGGAGTCATTTTTGCGGAGCACGGGGAGCACGGCTTTCTGGGCGCCCCGATTGCCAAGCACGTCATCGAAACGTATTTTGCGAAGAAGGAAAACCGGCCGCTGCCGCAGCTGCCGCCGCTGCCGGGTCAGCCCGCGCCACCTGAGCAGGACCCGGATTCGCCCAGCCCGCTGGATGATAGCGTCGCGACGGTGGCTGTCAGATAACCGTAGGGCCGATCCGTTTGGACCGGCCGGAGCGAACGTTGTTCGAGCGACGACTTTACTACCACGTTGATTGGGCGATGCTGGGGGCGATCCTCGCCCTCTGCATGATTGGCGTGATCCAGATCTACAGCGCCACCGGCGGGGTCGGCCGCCTGCACATCATGCAGCTGTACGGGATCGCGCTCGGCCTGGTGGGACTCGTCCTCTGTTTGAGCGTCGACTACCGATCGCTCGCGGACAAATCACACTTCATCTACCTGGGCGTGGTCGCCCTCTTGATCTTCGTGCTGTTCTTCGGCGTCGTGCGCGGCGGCTCACGTCGCTGGATCGACCTCGGTCCGCTCTTCCTCCAACCCTCGGAATTCGCCAAGGCGACGCTTGCGCTGGTTCTCGCCAAGTTTCTCGGTGAGAGTCGCCGAGGCGCGATCATGCGTGGCGACCTGGTGATCGCGGGAGCGATCGCCGCGGTGCCGCTCCTCATCATCGCCCGGCAGCCGGATCTCGGGACGGCTGTGACGCTGCTCCCGGTGCTCTTTGCCGTGACCTTCGTGGCGGGCATGCCGATGCGGATCTTCGGCATCCTCGCGCTCGTCGGTCTGCTGGGCGCACCTATCGCGTGGAAATTCGCGCTCCAGGACTATCAGAGGGAGCGCGTCTCGACCTTCCTGGACCCCGAGGCCGACGCGCGGGGGGCCGGGTATCAACAGCTGCAGGCCCGCATCACGTCCGGATCCGGCGGGCTCTGGGGCAAGGGTTTTCAGAAGGGAACGCAAGGCCAGTTGCGCTTCCTTCCGGTGGCACACAACGATTTCATCTACTCGGTGCTGGCCGAGGAACATGGATTTGCCGGCGTCATGGTGACGCTGGGGCTGTATCTGTTCGTGATTCTGCGTGCGCTCGAGACGGCCCGTCTAGCGAAGGACCGGCTCGGCGCTTACCTGGTTGTGGGGGTGCTGGCCAGCTTCGCATTCCAGGTGATCTACAACGTGACAATGGCGGCCGGCCTTGCGCCGGTCAAGGGACTGACGCTGCCGCTCATGAGCTACGGCGGATCCTCGATGATCGCTACATTGGCGGGATTCGGCCTGATCCTCAACGTGCGCATGCGTCGATTTACTAACTGACAGTGTAGGCCGGGCCTGTTCTGCAGGCCCGGCGTGACGTGGCGCGTCAGAGACGGCGGGCCTCCAGAACAGGCCCGCCCTACACCGTCAAGAATCGGGTTTCGAGATGTTGATCGACGTTGCCGTCTCAATCCTGCGCCGCCTGCTGGTGGTGCTCGGGATACTCCTGCCCGGAACAGTGGCGCAGGTGGCGGACAACGTTCGTACGCGATATCGCGATCCCGCTCGGAGTTACGGGCATGACCAAGGAGATGATCATCTCCTCGAGCGCCCACGAAACACGGGTCGCCATCCTCGAGGACGATCAGGTAGCCGAGATTTTCATCGAACGCGAGCATCAGCGCGGCGTTGTCGGCAACCTCTACAAAGGCCGGGTGTCGAAAGTACTGCCTGGCATGCAGTCGGCGTTTGTTGACCTCGGTCTCGAGCGCGACGGATTTCTCTACGTTTCAGACGTTGTCGCCAACACGGAGGAGTTCGATCGCCTCGAAACGGACGACGAGGAGATCGCGTCGTCTCCCTTGGCCGCGATCGCCGAACCGGTGGCGATCAAGCCGGCGGCATCCGATGGACGCAGGGGAGGACCTCCCGGTCCGCCCAATGGACGTGGCGGCCGCCGCGATCGCGAGCGGGGTCCAGA
>DATFRP010000300.1:0-48279 GCA_035263125.1 Vicinamibacterales bacterium | reverse complement strand
CTCCGTGGCCCGTTGCGATTCCACTCGTCGGGAAGGTATCGTCGCATCGAATGACTGATCGTCGTTTCACGCCAGTGGTCTACACCTCGATGGCCATGGTGGCGTTCGCGGCCAATTCGGTGTTGTGCCGCCTGGCCCTCCATGACGGCGCCATCGATGCCGCCACGTTTTCGATCCTTCGATTCGTGTCGGGCGCCCTGATGCTGCTCTTCGTGACGCTTCGGGTGCAGGGCCGCGTGCTCCCCGTCGGCGGGTCGTGGACTGCGGCAGCGATCCTCGCGGTGTATGCGCTGCCGTTTGCCTACTCGTACACGCAGTTGAGCGCAGGGACCGGCGCTCTCATCCTCTTCGGGTGCGTGCAGGTGACGATGCTCGTCGCCGCATTGGGCTCGGGCGAGCGTCCGCATGTGATGCAGTGGGTGGGCCTGGTGCTTGCGCTCGGCGGGCTCGTCAACCTGGTGTTCCCGGGACTGACGGCGCCGTCGCCGTCAGCGGCCATCCTGATGGCGGTTGCCGGCGTGTGCTGGGGACTGTACTCACTACAGGGGCGCTTCACCTCGAATCCGTTGCTGCAGACGACCGGCAACTTCGTCCGCGTGGTTCCCTTGATTGGTGCGGCCAGCCTCGCGGTGTTCCCGCGAGTTCACGTGGAACCCAGAGGGGTCGTCTTCGCCGTGGCATCGGGTGCCCTGGCAACAGGCTTGGGTTACGTCGTGTGGTATGCCGCACTGCGCAGCCTGTCTGCCGTGCGCGCGGCAGTGGTGCAGCTTGCGGTTCCGCTGCTGGCCGCCGGAGGCGGTGTGCTTCTCCTTGCAGAAGCGGTCACCGTTCGACTCGTGCTCTCGACTGTCCTGGTGCTCGGCGGTATTGCGATGGCGATCGTTGGCGGACGACCCTCGCGCCGCGAGGCGGATCAATCCGCCGCTTGAAGAAAGAAAGGGTTCCGATGCGATCGACGATCGTTCGCTCTCCGATGGTGGCCATGATCGGTCTGATCATCGTTGCGGCGCTATCGAACGGCCGGGCGCAGACGTCTCGGACTCACCGTCTCGAGGCAACGCCCGCAACGATCGCGTACGGCTACTACTGGGCGGACGCAAAACCGGTGTTGCGCGTCGCGTCGGGAGACATCATCGACGTCGACACTCTGCTCACCAACACGCCAGCCGGTCTGCAGCGCGCGGGTGTGCCGGATGAGAAGATTCAGCCTTCACTCAAAGCGATCGTCGACGAGGTGACCGGCGATCGTCGAGGACCGGGAGGCCACATCCTGACAGGGCCTGTGTACGTGGACGGCGCACAACCGGGTGACGTGCTCGAGGTGAAGGTCCTGTCGATCGATTTCGCCATCGACTACGGATACAACGGCTGCAGCGGCTTCATCCCGGGCAACTGCGATCCCGCGGTCCGGCAGAAGATTCTGCTGCTCGATCGCAAGACGATGACCGCCGAGTTCAAACCTGGCATCGTGATTCCACTCGAACCGTTCTTCGGAAGCATGGGCGTCGCGCCGCCGGCCGAGCTCGGACGCGTCAGCAGCAATCCTCCAGGGAGACACGCCGGCAACCTCGATAATCGTGAGCTCGTCGCAGGAAGCACGTTGTATATTCCGATCTTCGTGCCAGGCGCGCTCTTCGAGATTGGTGACGGGCACGCGGCGCAGGGCGACGGAGAAGTCGACCAGACTGCGATCGAAACGTCGCTGCGAGGTCGCGTGCAGCTGACGGTGCGCAAGGACATGAAGCTGACGTGGCCTCGTGCAGAAACCTCCACCGATTACATCTCGATGGCGTCGGACGAGGACTTGAAGACCGCAACGACGGTGGCCATTCAGGAGATGGTCGACTTTCTGGCGTCGACGAGGCGACTGACGAAGCACGAGTCGTATCAGCTCGTGAGCATCGCCGGCAACGTCGCGATCACACAGCTCGTCGATCGACCGGTATTCGGCGTGCACGTGAAGATGCCAAAGGCCATCTTCAGATGATCAGGACTGTGTGATCGTCTCGGAGGTCCTATGCTCGCAGGACGACCCTGGGAGGAATGGATTGCACGTTACAGTCAGAGCCATCAGCACCCGGTGAATCGACTCTGTCACACGTTGGGCATTCCTCTGATCGCGCTATCACTTCCGTTGTTCATCGTTGCGGTGTTCGTGCGAAGCTTCTGGCCGATCCCGGTTGCACTGTTCGTGGCGGGATGGCTCTTTCAGTTCGCCGGCCACGCGGTCGAGGGCAAGCCGCCCGAGTTCTTTCACGATTGGCGCTTCCTCTTTGTGGGATTGCGATGGTGGCTGGCCAAGATGCGCGGGCGCGCCTAGCCGCCTTGACCTTGACTCGCTGACATGGCGTTGCTCCTGCGCGAGCGCAGCCGCCCGCCGGCGCCTGTGTGGGCGGGAAGTGAACTGGCGCTCGCGGGCGTGCTCGTGGTAGCGGGGCTCGAGGGATACACACCATTCGGCTCGACTCCGTGGCTCCTCGCCCTGGCCGTCGTGTGGCTCTGGTGGCGGGGGCCGGGTTGGCGCGCGATTGGTCTTCGCCGGCCGGCCTCCTGGCTGCTTGCTGTGACGATCGGACTCGGCGTCGGGTTTGGTTATCAGATCGCGAGCCTGTATGCAGTCGAACCGCTCATCGCGCGAGTGGTCTCGGCGGACCTGCCGGACGTGTCGTCGTTTCGATCGGTCATCGGCGACAGCCGTCAGCTCGTGTTCTGGCTGACGTTATCGTGGACCGTGGCGGCCTTTGCCGAGGAAGCGGTCTATCGTGGCTGGCTGATGACCCGACTGGCCGAACTTGGACGATTCACATCACACGCGTGGATCGCCGCGGTGACGGCGTCATCGATCCTGTTCGGCGTCGCGCACTTCTATCAGGGCCCGTCCGGCATGATCGCCACCGGCCTGACCGGTTTGGTACTGGGCTGGGTCTACCTGGCGACCGGCCGGAATCTCTGGGCGAGCATTCTGGCGCATGGTGTGATGGACACCACCGGATTCGTGATGATCTACTTCGGAGTCTATCCCGGTCTGTGAACGTGCGAGGTTCTCCATGCCGTCCTCATCGTCAAAGGCTGATGCGACGCAGACGACAGAACGCAGACGCACGTACCTGGCATCCCTGACGCCAGACAAGCGTCGGGCTGCAAAAGCAATCCATGACGCCGTTCGCTCGGCCGCGCCAGGGGCGACGGAGGTGTTCAGCTACGGGATACCCGGCTTCCGGTTCGAAGGAAAGCCGCTCATGTGGTACGCCGCCTGGGCGAAGCACGTGAGCGTGTATCCGATTGGCACTGCGCTCAGACGTGCGTTCGCCGCCGATCTCGCGTCGTACAAGACGTCCAAGGGTACGGTGCAGTTTCCCCTCGAGAACCCGATGCCCGTCGCGCTCATCAAACGACTCGTCAAAGCGCGGATCGCTCAGATCCGGGCGAACGAGCGTGTGTGAAGAAGAAGGAATCAGGAAGCAGGAATCAGGAATCAGGAAGCAGGATCAGACTCGGTACCTAATCCCCACTCAGTCACGCGAGCGTGGCGCCGCGGTCGCGCAGGAGCTCTCGGAGCAGCGATCGATGGCATCGCGATTCATCTGCGCAGTAGCAGCCAACTGACAGATCGGTGACGTGTGACAGCGCTGCGAGCAGATCGAGCAGGCGGCTCGCATCGGGACGCTTCATCTCGCGCAGATACTGCCTTGCAAACGACTTCCACCGCGCGCCATCGTCGACTGCCTGCTTTCCGATTTTCAGCAGCGACTCGCTCGGCGCCACGGCGGGCACCCAGACGTCGTAGAAGTTCTGCGAGGCGAGCGCTTCCTTACGCACGCCGCGCGGTGGCCGACGGACCGTGCCGAGGCGAAGGCCCTCGTGAGGGACACGGGGTGTGCCGAGTCGGACGACGCGGATAGCCATGCCCATAGCATAGGGCCGCTCGCTCACGCTCGCGGTGGGGCCGCTTCGCGGTAGGGCCGCTCGCTCTGCTCGCGGTGGGGCGGCTCGCTTGCGCTCGCCGTGGGGCTTCCAACTGGGCGCGAAGCGACCAGCCCCACGCGAAAGCGATCGAGCCGTGCTAGGTTCAGCGCATGCTGCCTTCTGATCTGGAAATTTCAACCGACCCTGCGCGCATCGACATCGATCTGGTACACAGCTTTCTGACCACATCCTATTGGGCGCAGGGGCGGTCGCGCGAGGTGGTCGAGCGATCGATCGCGCATTCGATCTGCTTCGGCGTGTACGCCGCTGGGCGGCAGGTCGCGTTTGGACGCGTGGTCACCGATCGCGCAGTCTTTGGCTACTTCGCCGACATCTTCGTGGTGCCCGAATTCCGCGGGCGCGGCATCTCGAAGCTCCTGGTCCAGGCGATGCTCGATCATCCGGACGTGGCACGGTTGAACGGCATCCAGCTTCGCACGCAGGATGCCCATGGTCTCTACGCGCAGTTCGGGTTCGCGCCGGTCGCCAATGCACACGAGCTGATGGCGCGATACCGGACGCCAGACAGCGGGTTAAAATGTGACAGTTGAAATGTGACAGTTAACTGGGAACATCGAGGAGGCACAACGCGCACGGGCGACCGCACTGGCACTCTCGTTCCTCGAACGTGATGCCGCAGCGAGCCGCGACGAGTGGGCACTGCTGGCGGCTAAGGCGCGCCGGTGGTTGGACGGTGTGAAGGCGCAACCTCCTGGTGGCGGTTCGTGGAACGAGTTTGCTGGCAAGATGCTGTCGGCGTCGCGTGGTTGATCTACCGAGACAGCCATGGAGATTGCGTATGGATGGCTCGCGGAATTGACGGACAATACCGAGTCATGGCGTTGCGAACAACGGCGCGCCGATCTGCTCGGGCATCGACGAAACGTCCATCGCGATCTGATCGTCCGCTGATCGGGCAGGTGGCGGTGGTGGCCGGCGCGACTCGTGGTGCTGGGCGAGGAATCGCGCGCGCGTTGGGTGAAGCCGGCGCTGTGGTGTATTGCACCGGCCGCAGCGTGCGCGGAAATCCGTCGCCGTACGGACGACCAGAAACGATCGAGGAAACGGCGGAGTTGATCGCGGCTGCGGGTGGAACGGCCATCGCCGTCCGCGTCGATCACACGATCGAATCCGAGGTCGGCGCGCTCCTCGAGCGGATCGATCGCGAGCAGGGCAGGCTCGACGTCCTCGTCAACGCAATTGCCGGCGAGGACCCGCTGATGGGGCAGTGGGGCTCGTTCTGGCAGGTCGATCTCGCGAACGCAGACACGATCTTCAGGCAATCGCTGATTTCACACATCATCACTGCGAAGCGCGCCGCGCCGCTGCTGATGCGCGCTCGTCGCGGTCTGATTGTCGAGATCACCGAAAACGACATCCTCAGTGCCGGTGGAAACCCCATGGCACAAGCGGTCAAGCTGTCGGTGAAAGGCCTCGCGCTTCAGATCGCATCCGAGCTCAAAACCCACAACGTGACCGCCGTCGCAATCACGCCAGGCTTCCTGCGATCGGAATCGATGCTGCAACACCATCGTGTCACCGAAGCGAACTGGCGCGACGCGGGCAAGCAGGACAAGAACTTCCTCGAATCCGAATCGCCGTTGTTCGTTGGCCGGGCAGTGGCGGCCCTTGCGCAGGATGAGAACGTCATACGTCACACCGGACGGCTCCTCAGTTCGTGGGAGTTGAGCAGGGAATACAAGTTCACCGACTACGACGGCAGACGTCCGGACTGGGGACGATTGGCGATCGATTTCTCCGGTTTGCCTCCGTCTCTCATCGATCTGTTCAGGGATGGGACTGAACTGACACTGAACTGGCTGAACGATGTGACGAAACGCACGCGTCAGTTTCGGGCGAAGATTCCCAAACCAGGTCGTCCCGTCAGATCCGCCAGGAAGAGCGCAAAGAAGAGATAGTCAAGGGATTCCTGATAGACACCGGCCCGTCCGTGGTGGGACACTTCGGGCGAGGGAGGCGGTGTATGAGCCGACGAGTTCCTCTCGCCCTGGTCGCCTCGAGCGTGGCTGCGCTGTTGGCGGCATCAGCGGTTGTTCATGGTCAAAGTGGAGCGACACGATCCGGTACCGCACGCCCGGCGGCGCCGCTGCGCACGGCCGACGGTCAACCCGATCTGCAGGGCTTCTGGACCAATGACACGGTCACCCCACTCGAGCGACCGGCGGAGTTCGGCGACAAGGAAATCCTCACTCCCGATGAAGCGGCCACGTATGCCAAGAAACGGCTCGACCAGTTTCTCGCACAGCCGAAAGACAACATCCACTACGACGATGCGATTTGGCAGGCTGAGAGCTATTCGAAAGAATCGAACCGTCGGACATCGCTGATCCTCGAGCCGCGCACCGGGAAGCTGCCGCCGTTGACGCCCGCCGCGCAGAAGCGCGAGGCCGCCAAGGCTGCCGCTCGAAAAGGAACGGACCCTTCGGACAGCGCGCAGACCCGGACGCTTGCCGAACGATGTATCACCTGGGGCAACGTCGGCCCTCCCATGATTCCGCCGACCTACAACGCGAACCTGCAGATCATGCAGACGCGCGACCGGGTCGTGATCATTCACGAGATGATGCACGACGTGCGCATGATCCCGCTCGACGGGAGCGCGCACCCCCCGGCGAAGATACAGTTCCTCGCCGGCGA
Source organism: Vicinamibacterales bacterium (assembly GCA_035263125.1). Taxonomy (GTDB): domain Bacteria; phylum Acidobacteriota; class Vicinamibacteria; order Vicinamibacterales; family UBA2999; genus Gp6-AA40. The sequence continues at coordinate 41,655 of DATFRP010000300.1, read as the reverse complement.
TTCGCGTGGGCGCTGGGAAGGCGACACGCTCGTGGTCGACACCGCGAACTTCACCGAGAAAACGAATTTCCGGGGACCGCCACTGACGACCCGTCAGGACATTGCAGCGACCGAGACGCTGCACGTCGTCGAGCGCTTCACGCGGGTCGATCGCGACACGATCCGCTATCAATTCACCGTCGACGACCCGAACACCTGGACGACCCCGTGGTCGGGGGAGATCGCGATCCGCAGGTGGGATGGGCCGATCTACGAATACGCGTGCCACGAGGGGAACTACGGACTGGCCAACATCCTGCGCGCCGCGCGCGTGGACGATGCGAAGAAGGCACAGGGCGCGCGCCCCTCGTCGAATTGAAGCCCGCGTAGAGACGGTACAATAGACTGCATGCAGGATCTCATCCGGCAGCTCCTGGCCGAGCTGGGGGAGGACCCCACTCGCGAGGGTCTGCTGCGCACCCCCCATCGCGTCGAGCAGTCGCTCGCGTTCCTCACCAGCGGCTATTCGGCCGACATCGACGATGTGCTCAACGGCGCGCTCTTTACGGTCGACTACAACGAGATGGTCATCGTCAAGGACATCGATTTCTACAGCCTGTGCGAGCATCACCTGCTGCCGTTCTTCGGCAAGTGTCACGTGGCGTATATCCCGGGCACTCGCGTCATCGGCCTCAGCAAGATTCCCCGCCTCGTCGACGTCTTCGCAAGGCGTCTGCAGATTCAGGAGCGCATGACGAATCAGATCGCCGAAACGATCAGGGAGAAGATCGATCCGCTTGGCGTGGCGGTGGTCTGCGAGGGCACGCATCTGTGCATGTCGATGCGCGGAGTCGAGAAGCAGAATTCGTTCGCGGTCACGAGCTCGATGCTCGGCGTGTTCCGCGACAACGCACGCACACGCATGGAGTTCCTCGAGCTGATTCGGCACCGCAACGGTGCGTTCGTGTCTGATACGCAGGGTCTCGCCTGCGTCGGGGATTGAGCCGCTGACGATGCGTTTTGTGGCCGTCATCTTGATTGCAGCGCTGGCTGGTCAGAACCCCTCGTTTGCGCAGGCTCGCAAGACCACACCCGCTCCCCGTCGGGCTACGACGGCAAAGCCGCTGCCCAAGGTCGAGGAGCCGGCGATGTTCACCTGCCCGATGCTGCTCGGCCAGGGGATGCGAACGCGGTTGAGCTTTTGCGATGTGCCGATCGGCCGGGACGCAGCCAGCGGGGTGGTCATCCCGTTCCCGCCGCACCGGGGTCCGGTGACAGTGACCTTCGACCTGCACAACCGCCACACCTACTCGGAAGAGCTCGTCAAAACCAATCGCGCGTACGCGAAGTACACGGCGACCGTTGGCGTGATGGCCTCGGACACGACGCTGCTGTCGCGCGCCGTGGTCCAGAGCGAATTCCGCAACGCTGCGGATCTGGTCGACCGCGTCGGCGGGGGCGGCAGCCCGGGCGGGCTGAAGGCCGTTGCGCCCACCGGTACGGAAACCATCGTGCTCGAGATCCCTGAAGAGGAGCAGAGCGTCAGCATCGTCGGCGAGAAGCTCTCGGTCATTCGCATCGACGGCACTGACAACTTCACAGCGCCTGGCCGCCCGATTGCGGTGATCAGCAACGTGATGCTGCAGTACAGCCCCGCTCCGGTGAAGCCGGCTCCGACGCGACGCAAGTGAGCGAGCGCCAGGAACGGCTCTCCATCATCGTTCCCGTCTACAACGAAGCCCGGACCGTGAGGGCCGTCATCGATCGGTTGTCCACGATCGATCTGCCTGTCCCCCGAGAGATCCTCGTCGTCGATGACGGCTCGACCGATGGCACCGGCGACGTGCTTGCCAGCGCTGCGACCGAGCAATCCGATCTCACTGTCATTCGTGCCGATCGCAATGGCGGCAAGGGCAGCGCAATCCGTCGCGGGCTGGAACAGGCCACAGGTACAATCGTCGCCATTCAAGATGCCGATCTCGAGCTGGATCCGCAGCAGCTCGGCTCGCTGGTGGCCCCCATCGTCGCCGGTGACGCCGATGTCGTATATGGATCCCGGTTTCTCGATGGACGATCGCGCGCACCGAGAATCACAGTGGCAGCCAATCGCGTGCTGACGGCAGCGACCAACGTGCTCTATGGCGCGTCGCTGACCGACATGGAGACCTGTTACAAGATCATGCGCGCCGATATCGCCCGCTCCCTCGCGCTCACCGCGAGCCGTTTCGACATCGAACCGCAGATCACGGCCCGCCTGCTGCGACGGGGGCACGTGATTCACGAGCTGCCGGTGCAGTTCGATCCACGTTCGCGCGCGCAGGGCAAGAAAATCAAGTGGCGTGATGGAGTAAGGGCCCTGCAGGTGCTCATCGCAGAACGATGGCGTTAGCAAAGCAAAGCCTAAAGCCCTGAGCCTAAAGCCTAGAGCCCTGAGCATTGTCTCGATGAGAGGTCTCGCGCTCGCGATCCTGGTCGTCGCCGTGATGGCCGTCGCGATCCGGTGGAACAGCTGGGTCGCAGGCGGCTCCGATTCCTATTGCTACGTGCATCAGGCGGAACGATGGGCCGCCGCTTTGCGGCAGATTGTCAGCGGTCATCGCCCGCTGCTCCAGGTTTCTGAGCCGTTGGCGCTGCAGGCGCCCTGGCCGGACGCGTCGATTGCCTTCGCGCCGGCAGGTCATCTGCCATCCCCGTCGGTTGCGGGTGCCATCGTTCCCGTGTGTCCTGCGGGTCTGTCGATCGCGATGGCGCCATTGGTCGCCATCGCCGGTCCGCGTGCGGCATTCGCCGTCCTGCCGTTCTTTGGAGCACTCCTGGTCGTGTCGACGTACCGCGTCGGCGCGCGCTTCGGCGCGCATGTCGGTCTGGCATCCGCGCTGCTCATTGCGGCGAGCCCGATCGTTCTGTATCAGTTGGTGCAGCCGATGAGCGATGTTCCGGCGGCCGCGTTGTGGGTGCTTGCGGTAGCCGCCGCGACGGGAACGTCGAGGACATCGCCGATCGCGAGCGGCGTCGCAACGAGCGCGGCAATCATCATGCGTCCGAACCTGTTGCCACTCGGCATCGTGATCGGCCTGTATCTCGTATTCAGGGCTGAGCGCCCCTGGTCCGAACGCGTGCGTGCTGCAATCACCTATGCGATCTGCTGCGCGCCTGGGTGCATCATCGTCGCCCTCGTGCAGCGATCGTTCTACGGATCGCCGCTTGCCTCGGGCTACGGCTCGCTCGGGGTTCTGTTTTCACTCGAGCACGTGGCACCGAATACGAAGCGCTATCTCCAGTGGCTCTGGCAGGCGCAGACGCCTGCGATTGCGTTGGCCCTGGCGGCCCCGTGGCTCCTGCCCGGTGGTCTCGCATGGCTGCTCGTGGCGATGTGTGCCGTCAACATCGCGCTGTATGTGCCATATGTCGTGTTCGACGACTGGTCGTATCTGCGGTTTCTCCTGCCGACGCTTCCGCTCCTCCTGATTCTCGTCGTTGCAGCAGCCGACTCGTTGCTCGCCCGGCTACGTGTGCCGTGGCGACGGGCAATCGTGACCGTTGCGGCATTGCTGATGATCGTGCCCGGGGTGAGGGAAGCCGAGGCGCGCAGTACGTTCCGGCTGCAGCGCCTCGAATCTCGTTTCGAACGTGCCGGCACGTTTGTCGGCCGTCGACTTCCATCCAATGCGATTGTGATCACCAGCTGGGAGAGTGGGAGCGTTCGCTTCTATGGCGGGCGAAAGACCCTGGTGTGGGATCAGCTCCCGGCGGACTCGCTCGATCGGGCGCTGGCGTATGTCCGACGAGCAGGCTACGAACCATACCTCCTCCTCGAGCGCTGGGAAGAACCGCTGTTCCGCGAGCGGTTCGGGGGGCAGGAGACGGCTGCGCTCGATTGGCCGCCGATGGCGGAGATTGCATTACAGGTGCGCATCTACAAACCAGACGATCGAGCGCGGTATCTGCAGGGCGCGGCCGTGCCGACGGAATACGTCCCGTGAACATGCGGATTCGACGGACGGGTCTGGCGCGGAGACCTGTCCTGTGTGTCATTCCAACGAAATGATGCGCACCCTGGTCGTGGCCGGACCAGGTTGCTCATCACGATCGGCGACTCTCGGAGACGCCGTCGGCGCAGCAGCCGGCGTCATCGCCTGTGGGCGTGATTCGACTGGTGGCGCACCCTTCACGATCTCGCGCGTGACGATCGGCGTCTCGTCGGCCTTGGCGGTGTTCGACGACATGCTCGCCCGCCCTTGAGCAACCCATGCCGCTCGAATGGCTGCAAGCGCGGTTTCGAGCGAAGTGACAGGCCCCGACTTGACTGTCTTCGGGCGCGATGCGGGCGGCTCGACTCGCGATCCTGAAGCGCTCGCCGCAAGCGGCTCGACTCGCGCAACTGGGGCCCTCGTCGCCGGCGGCTCGACGACTCGTCGTTGCGGTTCGACGAACACAGGCGCGGGCGCCACGATTCGAGCCGGTGCAGCAATGGTTCCCGGTGCCTCGGGGATCTTCATCGACTCGATGACGGCCGCTGGTTCGTCATCCTCGAAGGTGTCGCTCGCGTCCCTCGCAACGACCGGTTCCTTGCGCTTGATCGGTGATGCAGCACGCCGGATCGTTCCCGCGCCGATGAACGGGTTCGTTGACATGATCGGTTCGGGCTCGATCGATGTCGTCTCGAACGGTGCCGTCATGAATGAGGCTGTTTCGAATGACGCTGTTTCGCCCGGCGCCGTCTCCATGCGGTGGGAGCCTTCGTCGACAGGAATCATCGGCGCCGATAGCTGGAGCTCCTGAGCGCGCGCGAGGTACTCGGAAATCTCGTCGGCGAACACGTCGGGATCGCAGCCGTCGGACCCTGCCGCCGTTGCCTGCTTGTGTCCAAGTCCGAAGAGACTGCGTGTCGACGGCTTCGACACCGCACTCAGCACCGGAATCCGGAGTGTCTGCACATGCGCTCCCTCGGCGCCGAGCTCGCGCAGGTACTCATCGAGCACGCCGTCGTCGAACGCCGGCAACAGTGGGGAGGTGAGGATCAGATCGGGAATGCGGTCCTGGAGTGCATGGAGTCCTTCTCCAGCGGTTGTCGCTTGAATGAGTTCGACACCGAGCCGACGCATCACCAAGGCGAGCTGTTCCGACTGACCTCGATCGCTGTCGATCGCAAGGATGAGGGCCACGCCTAGGTCCGCAACATTGCCGAAATCACCGAGTCGCTCAGGGCGCGTCGCATGAACACATCACTGGCCGAGGGCACTCCGGGTGCTACCGATCGCAAGCCACGTTCCGATCGCCGTGGATGTAAGCGGGACCTGAGAATTCGAGCGAATCTGCGGCGATCCGCGTCGGTCTTCACCGTCGCGCGGCGACGTGGGCGGGCACAACACTGTGGCGCGATTACGAATTCGACCCGCGCGTCCTCGTGCGAGTGAGCCAGGCGAGCTGGATTCGCGCTTTTTAACGCGTTTTTACGCGACGGCAGTCTCACACGAAATGTGCGTCGTCGATTACGAATATGCGGCACGAACCACTCTCGGCCTCGAACTGATTGCGGACCGCCCCTCGGTTCGCTGATGGCCCTAACGCGCTGAAGCTCATGTGGTTGTCACCGACCAACGTGTCGTGACGGTCTCGTGGCACATCCGTTGCGACTCAGATGTGGCCGCGGCCGCGCGAGATCCGGTCGTATTCGAAACTGACAGGCGCGTTGCGGGAACACGGCGCGTCGAGGAAGGAAAGGTATCTCATGCGAAACGAGTCGGGTCAGGACCTCCTCGAATATGCGCTGCTCGTGGCGCTGATCGCTCTCGTGTGCGTGCTGGCGATCACGTCGACCGGCTCCGGAGTGCGGACGGTCTTCAATAACATTTCCGAGAAGCTGACGGCTACTGCAAATGCGGGAGCAACGCGGTAGTCAAACGTTCGCGCGCCTTGCCCTTACCGTCGTGGGGCACGCAACGAGAGAGATAACCAACATGTACGCTCCCTCCTTCGTTGAGTGGTGGCGCGAGGCGGGTCGCCGTGAAGACGGCCAGGATCTGCTCGAGTACGCACTGCTGGTCGCGCTCATCGTGCTGGTGGTGGTGGGAGCGTTCTCGACGGTGGGCACTGCGATCAAAACAGTGCTTTGGGATGTCATCGCAGCCAATATCTGACGTCATGGTTCTGTCGATGGTCTGTGCGGCCACCGGCCTCGCAGCTGTCATCGATCTTCGAACGCGGCGCATCCCCAATGTGCTCACCGGGTCGTTGGCCGTCGTGGGTATAGGTGTGGCGGCGGTGAAACTCGGTCCCGTCGGCATTGGCGGTGCCGTCATCGGCTTCTTCCTGGGATTCGCCTTCATGCTGCCGGGCTACATATTCGGTGCGACCGGCGCCGGCGACGTGAAGCTGTTTGCCGCGGCGGGAGCGCTGCTCGGTCCTGCGGCGACGGTGCGGGCGTTCATCTATACGGCGATCGCAGGCGGAGTGCTCGCGCTCGTCGTCGCCGTGCGGCGCCGGCGGCTGCATCGCACGCTCACCGGGATGGCCGGCCTGATCTCGAACACATCGGGGGCGGTCGCCGCGATCGAGTCGCCAGAGGCCGACAACCGGTTTGCGTACGCGCCGGCGATTGCGATCGGTGTGGCGATGGTCGCGCTTTCGTGGTGGTAATACGGCAATCCCCGACCCCGATCACGGAACTCAACTCGTGACCCGATTGAGGCGCCGACCAATCGAATTACCGACGCTCGCGCTCGTGAATCAGCGCACCGATGAAGCGTTGGCGGAGTACATCGAAGTGGCCGTCACTCGGCGTGCCCGTCGCAAGGGGCTGCTGGGACGCGACGCCATCGGCGAAGCGTGTGCCCTGATTCTGGCACCGTGCGCGGCGATTCATACGATGTTCATGCGCTTCGACATCGACGCCGTGTTCGTCGACGAAGACGGCTGCGCGGTCAAGATCGTACGGGGAATGACACCCTGGCGCATTGCGGCCAACGTCTCCGCCCACGCCGTCGTGGAGCTCGCGTCGGGAACCTTGAGCGAAAACGACATCACGATCGGTGATCGGCTGTATCTGGTGGCGCCGACCGGAGACCGAGTCGGTCTGTCGGTGAGCGGTCTTCGAGAACGATTGTGCTGACCCCGAGCAGGAAACCCGACGTGTCGGACCCGAGAAGCGCCGGAGATCGTCACGCGCAGGCGCCGCAGGCGTTTTCGTTGTTCGAGGTGTCGACGGTCGGAGTTACACCAACGGGCCGATAAGCCACACCCCGCCGACCACGATAGCCAGCAGTGCAGCCGTCGTCATCAGTGCGCGATGCAGACGCGGATCGTGTGCTCGAAACGCGCTGGCCGATCCCATGACCGCCGCGAAGACGGTCATCGCGGTCACCGTCCCGGCGCCAAACGCGACGATGTAGAGGAGCGCCGCTCCGCGCGTCGGCAGCGCGAGCGCAGGCAGGACGCCGAAGAAATGCGAGCTGCCGGCGACGCCATGAAGCACGCCGAGGCAGAACGAGGTGTGCGCGTGACCCAGACGGCGCGCCCATGTGGGACCGCCGAGCACGTGCAGATGCCGATGCGACAGCGGTCCATGTGTGTGCGAGACAGGCCGAATTCGTAGGCTGCGACTGAGCGCCCAGAATCCGATGCCGATCAGCGCGCCGCCAACCAGACGTTCGCCCCACGCTGAAATCACGTCAATCGGTGGGAGCGCGTCACGAAGAAGCACCGCGAGTAGGGCCACGACGATCACGCCAGACGCATGACCCATGCCCCAGGTCCAGCCGGCAAACCATCCCCGCGCACGGTCTTCAACGGCGAGCGGAGCCACGGCAGCCAGATGATCGGGGCCTGAGAGGACGTGAAAAAGTCCCGCCAGCGTGCCGGTCACTAGAGTCAGCACAGGGCAAGCATCATGACATAGCGCCTGCGGTTCAGCCCAGATCTGATTCCTGATTCCTGATTCCTATTAGGATGGCCCTGTGCAGCTTGACGGTCGATCAGTTCTCGTAACGGGTGGAGCGTCCGGACTCGGAGGCGCGACCGTCGACATGATCATTGGCGCCGGCGGACGCGCGGTCATCGTCGATATCAACGAGACGGCTGGAGCCGAGAAGGTTTCCGCGCACGGAGCGCGCACGCGGTTCGTCCGTGCCGATGTCACCAACGAGGCTGACGTGCAGCGCGCGGTGCAGACTGCGCTGAGCGAATTCGGGCGTATCGACGGCGTCGTGAATGCTGCTGGTATCCCAGCGGCGGAACGCGTGCTCGGCCGTGAAGGCGTGCAGCCGCTGGCACACTTCTCGCGCGTCATTCAGGTCAATCTCATTGGCACCTTCAACGTGGTTCGCCTGGCAGCCGCTGCGATGGATGCGAATACGCCGGGCACGAGCGGCGAACGCGGCGTCATCGTCAACACCGCATCCGTCGCCGCTTTCGATGGGCAGATCGGACAGGCGGCGTACTCGGCATCGAAGGGCGGCATCGTCGCGATGACGTTGCCTCTTGCGCGCGAGTTCGCGCGCATCGGCGTGCGCGTGATGACGATTGCGCCGGGGACCTTCGACACGCCGCTGCTTGCGGCATTGCCCGAGGCGGCTCGCCTGTCGCTGGCGCAACAGGTCCCGTTTCCTTCACGTCTGGGCCGCCCGGAGGAGTACGCCGCTCTCGTGCGTCACATCTTCGAGAACGAGATGCTCAATGGCGAAGTGATTCGCCTCGACGGCGCCATCCGAATGGCACCCAAGTAAGCAGGCCCCGGGGCTCAGGCCTCAGGCCTCAGGGCTGGGCCAGGCACCAGGACGGGCTCGCGAGAATCAACTTCCGTCGCTGCTCACGCATATCCGAAAATACGCTGATCAGCCGCGATATAGCATCAAGCCCGGGATGTCGTCGAAGTCTTGGGTGTTCAGCGTCCAGAGGGCGGCATTGTGCTCGATCGCGCACGCGGCGATCGCGATATCGATCTGCCGCGCTCGAGGGCGTTTCAGCGACTGATAAACATCCGCCGCGATTCTCGCGGCGTCGACCCCGAAGGGGACGACGTCGTCCAGCGGAAACAGACGCGCGTGAGCGCGATGCTCGTCGTCGGACCTGGGCCCCCGGAGCCATTCGTAGAGCACGATGGTCGACAGCGTCAGTCGATTACCCGCGCTGGCCGCGACCCGCAGCGCCGGGAGCGCTCGGCGCGTTCCACTGAGCGCATCGACGAGCAACGACGTGTCGAGGTGGATGATCAACTGACGGGACGTACGCGGCCGCCACGTCGACGCTCCGCGCGCAGGACCCGCAACTCACGATCGGTGTCGGCCGCGGTGCGAGTAGGGGGCTGGCGCGCGATCTCGTCGAGCGCCTCCATAAAGCGTTTGCGTTCCTCCGGGCTCGTCTGCTCGTCGCGCGCCGCGTAGTAAGCGACCGCTTCACGGACGACGAGACTCTGCGGCTTCCTGCTGCGATCGGCCATCTTGCGAATCGCGCGCACGGTCTCATCGTCGAGTGTGTAGGTCACCTTGGCCATATAGCCATACTACCATATAGCCATCCCTCACAGGGTGAGCCGCACAAACGCGCCACCCGAAGCCGGTCCGACGTGCAAGTACACCCGTACAAAGAAAAGGCCGGTCCGAAAGGACCGGCCTCGCCTGATTCCTGCTTCCTGATTCCTTGGTCTTTCTTAGACCACGTCCTTGTGCGTGACCGGCTGGACGTCCTGCTTTTTCTTTCCGGTGCGCAGGCCCTGGATCTGGATCGTCGGCTGCTCCTTCAGCACTTCCTGTCGATACAGCCGTTCCATGTCCATGTGCTGACGGATTTCGTCGGGCGTGAGCTGCGAGCCCTTCTTGCGCGCAGCCAGCTTTTCCTCGCGCGCGTTCTTGGCGACGCCGAGCTCGTCGAGGTCGGTCTGCGCGCCGGCCGCCACCGCTTCAGCGTTCAGCACGAGCGAGTGATCCTTGCTCGCCATCGGCACGTGCTTGTTGCCCGCGAAGATCTCGTGACGCCCGTGGTCCTCGTACCACTTCGTGAGCGTCGCGGTCATGTGCATCTTCTCGAGGATGTTGCGCCAGCCGATGCCCGTGTTGTACGCGCAGAAGGAGATCTCGCCCTGCTGCGTGCCGTAGGGGATGATGCACATCTCGGTACGGCGGAAGTCGTAGTTGAACAGATCCTGGAACCACATGCCGGCGATGAACAGGAAGTTCCAGCGGTCCGAGCGACGCTGCTGGATGTCAGCCATCGTGCGGTTGCCGCTGACGCTGCCGTAGTTCTTGCCGGTGGCGCCGAACGTTTTGTCGAACTTCTTCATCAAATCCATGATGCGGAAGTGCGTCGGCGCCTTGAACGGGTCGTAGTTGCGCATCAGCGCGAGCGCCATGCCGACGACCGACAGGAACCTGCCGCGTGCGGCGTCGTTGACCGACGCGACGTCCTTGGCGAGCTGCTCGGCCTTGAGGAACGCGGTCACCGGAACCGCTTCCTTCGTTTCCTTGTCGATCATCACCGCCATGCCGACGCCGCAGTTCGGGTGGCAGCCGCAGGTGAGCTGACCCCACTCGCGATCCGGCCCGTGCACCACGTCGGCCCAATCGGTGAACGTCGACATGAACGAGATCGGGAACCAGTCGCGCGTCGGCTCGCCGATGCCGGTCTGATTCTTCACGTCATGCGCGAGGTGCGACAGCGTATAGCGCTGCGCCGCACGGCGCTCGGGTGTCACTTCCTCGTCGCGACCGGTGAATGAGACCGGCTGGAATGACAGGAAGTTGATCCGCTTCGGGTTGTCGAGCGCGAACTCGACAACGCGGCCGACCTGCTCGTTGTTGACGCCGTTGACGATCGTGATCACCGGCACGATGTCGACGCCGGCGCTGTAGAGGTTCTCGATGGCGCGGAGCTTGACGTCGAACAGATTGCCGACGCGGCGATGCGAGTTGGCGGCGTTGCCGATGCCATCGAACTGGAGGTACGCATAGCGGAGTCCGGCTTCGGCTGCGGCCTTGGCGAACTCGGGGTTCTTGGCGAACTCGATGCCGTTGGTGGCCGCCTGCACGCTGTTGTACCCGACCTTGCGCGAGTAGCGAATCGCGTCGAGGAAGAACGGCGACATCGTCGGCTCGCCGCCCGAGAACTGCACCGACATCTGACGACGCGGCTTGATCGTGATCGCGTTGTCGAGAATCTGCTTGATGTCTTCCCAGCTCAGCTCGTGGACGAACCCGACCTGGTTCGCATCCATGAAGCACGGGTCGCACATCATGTTGCAGCGATTCGTGAGATCGACCGTGAGGACCGAGCCGCGGCCGTGAAGCACAGTAGACGAGCCGTGATTGTGAAGCGTCTCGTCGTTGTGCGCGCGTATGTCGCGGCCCGGGAACACCTCTTCGAGGTGCTTGAAGAACGCCGTGTCGATCGCCATCACGTCCTCGAAGTGACCGTGGATGGGGCAGTCCTTCACCATCACGATCTTGCCGTCCTTTTCGACGATGGTGGCGGGGATCTCGCCGACCTTTTCGTTCAGCAGGACCGACACGTCCTGCTTGCCGTCGAGGATCGCCTGACGCGCTTCGCGCACGCAGTTGGGACACAGCGAATCCGTCTTGCGCGGCCAGCCGAGCGGCGGCTTCGTCTTCTGCCAGGATTTCTGAAGCGGCTTGTCGGACCAACGGGGCGTGAACGATGGGTTCTGCTTGATCTTGTTGGCGGTATTGAACACGTGCCACAGACCGTTGGCGGTGATGGCCAGACCCTTCTCCACGTACTTCATTGGTGCATGCATGCAGTCACTCCTGGGCGGTACACGCGTCTACGGCCGACCTGGTTCCGTGCCGGGGGGAGGTCAGACGGAGCGTGGCCCGAACCTCATCATAGGCAGCGAATCGCCGGGAATGCTCGGTTTTTCCAGTGAATTGGCACAAGAAGGGGGCGAGAGGGCAACGAGCAGGGGGCAGGGGGGCGGATACCCTTGTCCGCGTTACATCATCGACTCACATCTGAGACAGACTGTCGGGGCGCGCCTCGCCCCGTTTCATCGCATGAGGTATCAGTCAAAGAGATTGAATCTCTCTGATCATTGTATTTCCCTCATGCTGCAAAGATCTGCAGAATGTGGCGACCATGTCTACGCCGGGATCTCCATTCTCGCCTCCCGCGCAAGGTCTGTACGACCCTCGCACCGAGCACGACGCTTGTGGTGTGGGCTTTGTCGTGCACATCAAGGGTCATCGTTCGCATCACATCATTCGCAAAGCGCTGACAGTCCTCATCAACCTGGAGCACCGGGGTGCGTGCGGCTGCGAGGCCAACACAGGCGATGGGGCGGGCATCCTCATTCAGACGCCCGATACCTTCTTCCGCAAGGCGGTGTCGTTTGCGCTGCCGGTCTCAGGGAGTTACGGCGCCGGACTCGTCTTTCTGCCGCACGATGAATCCGATCGCGATCGCATCAAGGAGCTGATCGCGCGCATGACCGACGAGGAAGGCCAGACGCTGCTTGGCTGGCGCGAGGTGCCGACCGACAATCGCCTGGTCGGCGAGAGTGCGCGCGCGACGCAGCCGGTCTTCGAGCAGCTCTTCATCGGCGCGCGCGTGGACGTGTCCACCGAGCAGGGACGCGCGGCATTCGAGCGGAAGCTGTACGTCATCCGCAAGCGTATCGAGCGTGCGGTCGATACGCTCAAGATCGGCGCGCTGTCACGCCGCTTCTTCTACATCGTCAGCCTGTCGGCCAATACGCTGATCTATAAGGGCATGCTGCAGGCGAAACAGCTCGAGCCCATGTTCCCCGACTTGTCGGACGAGCATCTCGAGTCGGCGCTGGCGCTCGTCCATCAGCGGTTCAGCACCAACACGTTTCCGTCATGGCCGCTCGCGCATCCCTACCGGATGATCGCGCACAACGGCGAGATCAACACGTTGCGCGGAAACATCAACTGGATGCGGGCGCGGGAGGGCCTGCTCCAGAGCGATCTCTTCGGAGACGATCTCGAGAAGGTCCTGCCGGTGATCCGTGAAGGCGGGAGCGATACCGCGACCTTCGACAACGTGCTCGAGATGCTGGTGCTGGCGGGACGATCGCTCCCACACGCGCTGCTGATGATGATCCCCGAGCCGTGGAGCAACCACGAGTCGATGAGCCCCGAGCGCCGCGCGTTCTACCACTATCACGCGTCGCTGATGGAACCGTGGGATGGCCCGGCGTCGATCGCGTTCACCGACGGGAAGGTCATCGGTGCGGTGCTCGATCGCAACGGCCTTCGTCCGTCTCGTTATTACGTCACCAAAGACGACCTCGTGATCATGGCGTCCGAGGTCGGCGTGCTCGACGTGCCGGCTCAGGATGTGCTGGTCAAGGAGCGCCTGCATCCAGGCCGCATCTTCCTGGTCGACACGGTCAAGGGGCGGATCGTCGACGACGACGAGATCAAGCGGGAGCTGGCGGCGGAGCGGCCGTACCAGGAGTGGCTCGACCAGCACCTCATCGACATCAACGATCTGCCGGCGGCACGCGCGGAGTCGCCAGAGCACGAGACCGTCTTCAAGAGGCAGCAGGCGTTCGGGTACACGCAGGAGGACGTGCGCTTCCTGATCGCACCGATGGCGACCGGCGGCGAAGAGCCGGTCGGATCGATGGGAACCGACACGGCGCTCGCGGTGCTCTCGAACAAGCCGCGGCTGCTCTACGAGTACTTCAAGCAGTTGTTTGCGCAGGTGACCAATCCGCCGCTCGACGCGATTCGCGAAGAGCTCGTCACCGACATGGGGTCGACGATTGGGCCCGAGCGCAATCTGCTGAAGGCCGAGCCCGAGTCGTGCCGGCAGATCGCGATCAAGTACCCGATCATTCACAACGAGCATGTCGCCAAGCTGCGTCACCTGCCGCCGAACACACCGTTCCGCTCGACGACCCTGTCGATGCTGTTCGACGTGGAGAGCAGCGGGCCGGCGCTCGAAGCGGCGATGGACGATCTGTGCCGGCGCGCCAGCGACGCGGTGGCGGCGGGGTTCAACATCCTGATTCTGTCGGACCGTGGCGTTGGGCCGCGCCTGGCGCCGATCCCGAGCCTGCTCGCAACCGCTGGCGTGCACCATCACCTCGTACGTGAGGGGACGCGGACCCGCTGCGCCCTGGTCGTGGAATCAGGCGACGCGCGCGAGGTGCATCACGTGTCGCTGCTGCTCGGCTACGGCGCCGGCGTGGTGAACCCGTACGTCGCGTTCGAAACGATCGACGACATGATCCGGCACCGGATGCTGTCGGGGATCGATCGCGACAAGGCGATCGCCAACTACATCAAGGCGCTCAACAAGGGCGTGCTGAAGGTGATGTCCAAGATGGGCATCTCGACGCTGCAGAGCTACTGCGGCGCGCAGATCTTCGAGGCGATCGGCCTGAGCCAGGCGTTCATCGACAAGTACTTCACGCACACGACGTCGCGCATCGGCGGCGTCAGCATCGACGTCGTTGCCGAGGAAGTGAAGATCCGCCATGCGCACGCGTTCGGCCGTCAGCCGGTGCGGCCACAGGAGCTCGAGCCGGGCGGCGAATACCAGTGGCGCCGCGACGGGGAATATCACCTGTTCAACCCCGAGACGGTGTTCAAGCTGCAGCACGCGACGCGAAGCGGCCAATACACGATCTTCAAGGAATACTCCCGCGCGGTCGACACGCAGAACGAACAACGCGCGACGCTGCGCGGCTTGTTCCGGCTGAAGCCGGCAGGACCTGCGGTACCGATCGATGAAGTGGAACCGATCGAGTCGATCGTCAAACGGTTCGCGACTGGTGCCATGTCGTACGGGTCGATCAGCCAGGAGGCGCACGAGACGCTCGCGATTGCGATGAACCGCATCGGCGGCAAGTCGAATACCGGCGAGGGCGGCGAAGATCCGGAACGGTATATCCGGTTGGCGAACGGCGACTCCAAGCGCAGCGCGATCAAGCAGGTGGCGTCAGGCAGGTTCGGGGTTACGAGCGAGTATCTGGTCAGCGCAGACGAACTGCAGATCAAGATGGCGCAGGGCGCCAAGCCGGGCGAGGGCGGCCAGCTTCCGGGCCACAAGGTCTATCCCTGGATCGCGAAGACACGCTACTCGACGCCAGGTGTCGGGCTCATTTCGCCGCCGCCGCATCATGACATCTACTCGATCGAAGACCTCGCGCAGTTGATCTTCGATCTGAAGAACTCGAATCCGCGTGCGCGCATCTCGGTGAAGCTGGTGGCCGAAGGCGGCGTGGGCACGGTGGCGGCGGGCGTCGCCAAGGCCCACTCGGACGTGGTGCTGATCTCGGGGCACGATGGTGGAACGGGCGCTTCGCCGCTCACGAGCCTCAAGCACGCGGGGCTGCCGTGGGAGCTCGGGCTCGCCGAGACGCAGCAGGTCCTCGTGCTCAACAAGCTGCGCGATCGCATCATCGTCCAGACCGACGGGCAGATGAAGACCGGTCGCGATGTCGTGATCGCGGCGCTCCTCGGCGCTGAAGAGTACGGGTTTGCGACCGCGCCGCTCGTCGTCATGGGCTGCATCATGATGCGCGTCTGCCATCTCAACACCTGTCCGGTCGGGATCGCGACGCAGGACCCGGAGCTCCGCAAGAAGTTCACAGGTTCCCCGGAGATGGTCGAGAACTTCTTCAGATTCATCGCGCAGGACGTGCGCGAGTCGATGGCGCAGCTCGGCTTCCGCACCATCGACGAGATGATCGGTCGCGCCGACTGCCTCGACGTCGATCGCGCCGTCGATCATTGGAAAGCGAAGGGGCTCGATCTCTCGCCGCTGCTGCAGCAGCCGGCGCTGCCCGCGTCAGTAGCGCGCCGCCGTGTGCGCGCGCAGGACCATGGGCTCGAGGACACGCTCGACAACGATCTCATTCGAGCGTGCCTGCCGGCGCTCGAGCGCGCGGAGCCCGTCGATCTGAAAGCGTTCATCCGCAATGCCGACCGCACTGTCGGGACGATGCTGGGTTACGAGGTGACACGTCGTCACGGGGGATGCGGCCTGCCTGATGACACGATCCGCATTACGTTCACCGGGTCAGCTGGCCAGAGCTTCGGCGCCTTCGTGCCGCGCGGCATGACGATGACGCTGGTCGGTGATGCCAACGACGGATTCGGTAAAGGCCTGTCGGGTGGACGCCTCATCGCGTACCCGCCGCCGCTGTCGACCTTCAGGTCGCAGGAGAACATCATCATCGGCAACGTGGCGTTCTATGGGGCCACCGCCGGTGAAGGCTTCGTGCGCGGCGTGGCCGGCGAGCGGTTCTGCGTACGCAACAGCGGCGCGACGGTGGTCGTCGAAGGCGTCGGCGATCATGGCTGTGAATACATGACCGGTGGACGCGTGGTCGTCCTCGGCCGGACCGGACGGAACTTCGCAGCCGGCATGAGCGGCGGCATCGCGTACGTGCTCGATCGGGACGGAACGTTCGAGGGCCGGTGCAATCGTGAGATGGTGGACCTCGAGTCGCTCATCGACGCAGATGACATCGACTTCGTGCGCGTGGCAATCGTCAAGCACCTCACGTTGACCGGAAGCCGCTACGCCGAATCGCTGCTCAGTGACATGGCAACAATCCGGCGGCGCTTCGTGAAGGTGATGCCGCGCGAGTACAAGCGCGCGCTCGCGGAGCAGGCGGCGAAAGCGAGGAAAGAGGCGGAGACCCAGGTCGCGGCCCTCAGCCTGACAGGCGTTACCGCACGAGTGGCGACTGAACAGGCGGGCACGGCCTTCCATGGGTAAGCCGACCGGCTTCATCGAAATCCATCGGAAGAAGCATCCAACGCGTCCCGTGGCCGAGCGTATCCACGACTGGCGCGAGGTCTATCTGTCGTACCCCGCGGGTGAACTCGAGGCGCAGGGCGCGCGCTGCATGGACTGCGGCATCCCGTTCTGTCATCAGGGATGCCCGCTTGGCAATCTCATTCCCGACTGGAACGACCTCGTCTATCGTGATCGCTGGCAGGCGGCGATCGAGCGTCTGCACGCGACCAACAATTTTCCCGAGTTCACGGGGAAGCTCTGTCCCGCGCCCTGCGAAGGTGCGTGCGTGCTCGGCATCAACGAGGATCCGGTCACCATCAAATCAGTCGAGGCTTCGATCATCGATCGGGCGTGGGACGAAGGGTGGGTCACGCCTCGGCCGCCGACGAGTCGCACCTGGAAGAAGGTGGCGATCGTGGGATCCGGTCCGGCCGGTCTCGCCGCGGCCGATCAACTGAATCGCGCTGGTCACTCGGTGACCGTCTTCGAGAAGTCCGACCGGATCGGTGGGCTGCTGCGCTACGGAATTCCCGAATTCAAGATGGAGAAGCGCTTCCTGGATCGCCGTCTCGCGGTCATGGAAGCGGAGGGCG
Organism: Vicinamibacterales bacterium; assembly: GCA_035263125.1. Taxonomy (GTDB): domain Bacteria; phylum Acidobacteriota; class Vicinamibacteria; order Vicinamibacterales; family UBA2999; genus Gp6-AA40. Next base: position 24,355 of record DATFRP010000300.1, on the reverse strand, counting down.
TCGTGTTCAGGGCGGGCATCAACGTCGGCGTGGATGTCCCGGCCGATCGGCTGCGTGCCGACTACGATGCGGTGCTCCTGGCCGGCGGCGCAGGGCAGCCGCGCGATCTGCCGGTGCCGGGTCGCGAGTTGCGAGGCGTCCACTTCGCGATGGACTACCTCACGCTGCAGAACCGGCGCTGCGAAGGCGACGACATCCCCGACGATCGGTTCATCACGGCCCGCGACAAGCACGTCGTCATCATTGGCGGTGGCGACACCGGGGCCGATTGTCTCGGCACGGTGCATCGTCAGGGTGCGCGTCTGGTGCACCAACTCGAGCTCCTGCCGATGCCGCCGCTCGAGCGGGCAGCCGACAACCCGTGGCCACAGTGGCCGAACATCTTCCGCGTATCGACGGCGCACGAAGAGGGCGGCGAGCGCGTCTATTCGGTCTCGACCGAGCGCTTTTCAGGCAGCAAGGGCGAGGTGCGAGCCCTTCACGCGACCAAGGTCGAGATGGTCAAGCGCAATGGCCGCGTGCAGTTCGTGCCGGTCGCCGACAGCGTGTTCGAAATCAAGGCCGACCTCGTGCTGCTGGCCATGGGATTCGTCGGCGCCGAGAAGAGCGCGCTGCTGCGCGATCTCGGCGTGACGATGACCGATCGGGGCAACGTCGGTCGCGATCAGGCGTGGATGACGAACGTGCCCGGTGTCTTCACCGCAGGAGACATGCAACGCGGCCAGTCGCTCATCGTCTGGGCCATCGCCGAGGGTCGCAGCGCGGCTCGGGCGATCGATGCCTATCTGATGGGCGTGTCCCAACTGCCGGCGCCGCTGGTGTAGGCCTGGGGACGGCGGAGCCGGCTACTTCGGTGCATACTTGAGCGTCGCCGTACACTGACCTTGCAGGGAACCCCTTACCGCCGGTTGGAACCCGCCGCTCCCTCCTCCAGCGCCCGTTGGGCCTTCGGGCAGCAACTGGGTCGGTGGTTTTACGAAGAGCACGCACAGGGTGGTTCCACCCACGCTCACACCGCGGACTGGTGGAAAGTCATGTGCCTGACCGGCGTCGACTACTTCTCGACGCTGGCGTATCAGCCGAGCATCGCGTTTCTGGCCGCGGGTGCGTTGTCACCGCTTGCCACGTTCGTGCTCGTCGTGCTCACGCTGCTCGGGGCGTTTCCGATGTATAGCCGGGTCGCCGATCTCAGCCCGTACGGTCAGGGCAGCATCCTGATCCTCGAGAAGCTCTTTCCCAGATGGAAGGGCAAGGCGGTCGTGCTGTGCCTGCTCGGGTTCGCGGCCACCGGCTTCGTGATCACGATTACGTTGTCGGCCGCCGATGCCGCGGCTCACATCATCCAGAATCCGTTGGCGCCGCTATGGCTGAATCACCCGATCGCGCTGACGATCTCGCTGCTGCTCGTTCTCGGTGCGGTGTTTCTCAAGGGTTTCGGTGAAGCGATTGCGCTGGCGGTCGGCATCGTGGTCGTGTACATGGCGCTCAACGCGGTCGTCATCGTCGCTGGTGTCCTCGCAATCTGGCAGCATCCCGACGTCCTCGCCAACTGGCGTGCGATGCTCGTCGCCGAGCACGGTCATCCGGTGATGATGGTGGCGATGGCCTTCGTGCTGTTTCCCAAACTCGCGCTCGGGTTGTCGGGTTTCGAAACCGGCGTCGCGGTGATGCCGCTCGTGCGGGGCGACGCGGGGGACACTGAAGACTCTCCACGCGGGCGCATCCGCAACACGAAGAAGCTTCTGCTCACGGCCGCGCTGATCATGAGCATCATGCTCATGGCGAGCAGCTTCGTCACGGTCCTGCTGATTCCCGCACAGGCCTTCCGGCTCGGCAACGCGGCTGATGGGCGTGCGCTGGCGTATCTGGCGCACGAACTGCTCGGTGACTCGTTCGGTACGGTGTACGACCTGGCCACGATCGTCATCTTGTGGTTTGCGGGATCGTCGGCGATGGCCGGGTTGTTGACGCTGGTGCCGCGCTACCTGCCACGCTACGGGATGGCGCCGGAATGGGCGCGCGCGAATCGGCCGCTCGTCGCGATCATCACCGGCATTGCGATCGCCATCAGCATCGCGTTTCAAGCGAGTGTCGTCGCTCAGGGCGGAGCGTACGCGACCGGCGTGCTGGTGCTCATGAGCTCCGGGGCGTTGGCGATTGCGATTGTGACCTGGCGTCATCGACGCGGCTGGCTGCCGTATCTGGTGATCACTGGGGTGTTTCTCTACACCCTCGTGACGAACATGGTCGAGCAGCCAGAGGGGCTCAAGATTGCGTCGCTGTTCATCCTGACGATCGTGGTGATGTCGCTGGTGTCACGAACGCTCCGATCGACCGAGCTTCGCGTACACGGCTTCGAGCCGGACGACACGGCGCTCGCCTACATCTGGGACGCCGCACGGAGTGCCAAGGGCATCCGCATCATCGCGAACCGTCCCGGCTCGGGCCTGCCCGAGGAGTACCAGGACAAGCGGCGCGAAGCGACCGAGTCGCATCACGTCCCTGCGTCGGATCCGGTGCTGTTCCTCGAGGTTCAGCCGGGGGACGCGTCGGAGTTCAGCGATGTGTTGAAGCTGCGAGGCGTCGAGGTCGGCGGCCACCGCGTGCTGCGCTCGCGGAGTCCGGCGATTCCAAACGCGATCGCGGCGTTGTTGATCTACATCAGAGATCAGACCGGTCAGATCCCGCATGTCTACTTCGGATGGACCGAAGGCAACCCGATCGCCTATCTGCTGAAGTTCCTCGCGTTCGGCGAAGGCGACACCGCGCCGGTGACACGCGAAGTCCTCAGACAGTTCGAGCCCGATCCCGCACGGCGCCCTCGGGTGCACGTGGGGTAAAGTAAAAGATTCCATGCTCATCGTCATGAAATTCGGTGGGACCTCCGTCGGTTCCGCCGACCGTATCGCGCAAGCCGCACGCCTGGTCACGGATCAACTCTCCAAAGGTCATCGCGTGGCGGTCGTCACGTCCGCGATCAGCGGCGTGACCAACATGCTCATCGACACCGCGCGGGCCGCGTCGAAGGGGCAATGGGATCCCGCCATTCGCCGGAAGCTGTTCGACATCCATCAGGCCGCGGCGGTGACGCTCGTCCCTGACGAGGCCGGCCGAAAAACTGTCCTCGCCGAGATCGAGCGCCGTCTCGATCGGTTCGAGAAGCTGTGCTTCGGGCTTTCGATGGTCCACGAGCTCACGCCGCGGCTGCTCGACGCGATTTCCGGAATCGGCGAGATGCTGGCAGCGCCGCTCGTTGCGGCCGCCATTCGCGCACGTGCGTGCCGGTCCGAGGCAATCGACGCTACCGAGATCCTCGTCACGACGGATCAATTCGGGGGTGCCGAGCCGCTCATGGACGAAACGCGGGCGCGGACCATGGCTCGCCTCGGGCCGATGGTGACGCACGGCGACGCGCCGGTCGTGACCGGGTTCATCGGCGCCACGATCGATGGCGTGCAGACGACGCTTGGGCGCGGGGGATCGGATTATTCGGCATCGATTCTCGGAGTTGCGCTCGATGCCGATGAAGTGTGGATCTGGACCGACGTCGACGGCGTGATGACCGCGAACCCGTCCGAGGTGGCGGCCGCGAGGACGCTCTCTGAAATCTCGTACAGCGAAGCGTCAGAGCTCGCGTACTACGGGGCAAAGGTCCTGCACTACAAGACGATTCTGCCGGCGTTCCGCAAGCGGATTCCGGTGCGCATCCTCAACAGCTTCAACCCCTCGCACCCTGGCACGCGTGTCAGCGTCGAGGGTGACCCATCGGTGCCGGGTGTCAAGGCGGTTACCTCGATTCGCGGCGTGAGCCTCATCGGGATCAGCGGCACCGGCATGCAGGGCATTCCCGGGATCGTGGCGAAGGCGTTCGACGTCGTCGCCGAGCAGCAGTCGAATGTGCTGATGATTTCGCAGGCCTCGTCCGAGAACAACATCTGCTTCGTGATCAGCGCCTCCGAGGCGCCGGGTGTGCTGAAGGCACTCAAAGCGGCGCTCGAATTCGAGCTGGCACGAGGCCACATCGAAGAGATCGCGTCGCAGCCGGTTGCCGTGGTTGCGGCGATCGGCGATCGCATGCGCGGCACGCCCGGCATTGCCGCCACGGTCTTCGGCGCGCTCGGCGCCGAACGGATCAACGTCATCGCGATTTCCCAGGGCTCGTCGGAACGCAACATCTCGTTCGTCGTCGAGGAAGGCGACGCGGCGGCCGCCGTCCGCGCGCTACACCAGGCATTTCGACTCGATCAGACCGGCGTTGTGCCGGCATAGGCGCATACTGCTATGGCCGTTCGAGACATATTGATCGTCGGGGCGGGGCCGTCTGGGCTCGCGACTGCGATTTCCGCGAAGCAACAGGGGCTCGACTTCGCAATCGTCGAGAAGGGGATTCTCGTCAACTCCATCTTCAACTTTCCGATGCACATGGTGTTCTTCACCACGCCGGAGCTGCTGGAGATTGGCGGGCTGCCGTTGATCACGCCGTACGACAAGCCCACGCGACTCGAAGCACTCCGCTACTATCGGCGTGTCGTCGACACCTATGCGCTTCCGATCTCGTTTCACGAATCGGTCGTCGAGATCGAGCGAGAGGATGATGTCTTTACGGTGACGAGTGAGAGCTGCAGCCCCTCGACTCCGCTCGGGACAAGCCCCTCGACGTCGCCCGGGGCACGTCCGCGGCGCGTGCGCCACGCGCGAGCGGTCGTGCTCGCGATCGGGTACTACGACTTCCCGAACATGCTCACGGTGCCTGGCGAAGATCTGCCGCACGTCTCCCACTACTACACCGACGCACATCCCTACTATCGTCAGCGCGTGGTCGTCGTCGGCGGAAAGAACTCGGCGGCGGAGGCGTCACTCGAATTGTTTCGAGGTGGTGCGCACGTCACGCTGGTGCATCGACACGCGGCCCTCGGCGACTCCATCAAGTACTGGGTGAGACCCGACATCGAGAACCGAATCAAGGAGGGTTCGATCGCCGCGCGTTTCGAGTCGTCGGTCGTCGAGATCAGGCCGACCGAGGTCATCATCGAACGTCACGGCGTCCGCGAGTCACTGCCGGCCGAAGGCGTGTTTCTGCTGACGGGGTATCACCCCGATGTCGAGCTCATGAGGCGGGCCGGTGTGCGTATCCATCCCGAGACGCTCGCGCCGTCGATGGATCTGGAGACGCTGGAAACGAACGTCCCCAATCTGTTCGTGGCAGGCGGGGCGGTCGCGGGCCGGCACACGGGCAACATCTTCATCGAGAACGGCCGATTTCACGGGGAAAAGATCATCAAGGTGCTTGCCGAACGTCTTCGGAACGAGGTGTCCTCGAACCGCTAACCTTTTCCCGTACGCCCCGTATTAAGGGGGGTATGACACGCATGACAGCTCGGGCACTGCTGACCGCGGCCTGCCTGGTTCTCGCATCCGGCTGGACTTTCGCTCAAGTTCCCGACAACCTGAAGGCACCGCCGCGCCCCGCCCAGGCTCAAGTGCCGGTCTACCAGGACAACCCGAACGCGCCGGAAACGCGCCAGCGGCTGCAAGAGCTGCTTCGCCAGTATCCGCCTTCGGTGTCCGAGGTGCTGAGAGCCGACCCCACGCTCCTCACTCGAGCGGACTATCTGGCGCCCTATCCCGCGCTCGTCGCGTTCCTGCAGCAGCATCCCGAAATCGTCCGCAACCCGTCCTACTTTCTTGGGCGCTTCGAGTACTACGAGCGGCTTCCGAACGATCGATCGTTCGAGCTCCTGCAGATGATGCTCGCGGGGATTGGCCTGACGATGCTGGGCTCGGCCCTCATTGGAGTCCTCATCTGGCTCGTGAGGACCGCGATCGATCATCGCAGATGGCTCCGTCTCACCAGGACGCAGACCGAGGTGCATACGAAGCTGCTCGATCGGTTGAGCACGAACGAGGAGCTCATGGCGTACATCCAGTCGACTGCGGGACGACGCTTTCTCGAGTCGGCGCCCGTCAACGTCGAGCTGGAGTCGCGCACGCCGAATGCGCCGGTGTCACGGATCCTCTGGTCGCTGCAGGCGGGCCTCGTGCTCGGCTCGCTCGGGCTGGGGTTCTGGCTGGTGCAGACGCGGGTCGAGGCCCAACTTGCGGAAGCTTTCTGGATCATGGGCGCGCTCATCGCCGCGCTCGGCTTCGGGTTCGTAGCCTCGGCGATCGTGGCCTACGTGATCTCGGCGCGTATGGGGCTCGTGCATCGGCCAAAGACGGAGCAGGAAGCGTGAGCGATCTGCGAAGCATTGCGTTGACGGATATGGAACGCGCCGGGGCCTTCGATGACGCCGAGCGAACGTTCCAGATGACCGAGGACGCGTTCCGGCTGTTCTACGAGCAGACCGCGCGTCCGGTCTGGATCTATCTCGCGCGGATGACCGGAGACGATCGGCTTGCCGACGATCTCCTGCAGGAGGCGTACTACCGCTTTCTTCGAAGCCGCACGGTGTTCGAGAGCGACGATCATCGGCGCAACTACCTGTATCGCATCGCCACGAATCTCGTGCACGATCACCGCCGTCGCCCACGACGCGAATACACACTGCTTGATGTCACGGCGTCAGGCGACGTCCGTTCAGATCAGCCCGACGCCGACGAGCGGGTGATTCGCCGGCTCGATCTGACGCGGGCGATGGACCAACTGAAACCTCGTGAGCGCTCGATGCTCTGGCTGGCGTATGCGCAGGGGCTCTCTCATGAGGAAATTGCCGGCGTGCTTGGACTGAGGACGTCGAGCCTGAAATCGCTGCTTCATCGCGCACGCCGCCGGCTTCTCGCGGTGCTGGGACAGGGGAGAGAACGCTCATGAACGCCAGATGTTCTCGTGAAGCCGATGTGGTTGCGAGCGTCTTCGCTCAGCAGGGTTGCGGACAGCTGAACGAAGAGCTGTCTGCTCACATCGAATCGTGCGACGTGTGTGCGGAGGTCGCGATGGTGACACGACTGATGTCGGTCGATCACGAGCGTGATCGCCGGGAGATCCGCGTGCCGGCTGCGGGGCAGGTGTGGTGGCGCGCGGCGGTGCGGGCGCGGCTCGAGGCCGTGCATGCCGCAGCTCGACCACTCACCTGGTCGCACGGCGTTGCCGGCGCGTGCGCGGTCGGGCTTGTGGTCGCGTTGATCGGGCTGTCGTGGCGGTTCATCCGGGAGTCGGTGGATGCGGTCTCGATCTACGTGCTGAATACCGTCCCGTTCGGTGAAGCGGGTGCGTTCGTGTCGCGTATGCTCCAGCCGAGTGTCGCAATGATGCTGCTTGTGGGCGCCTGCATCATCTGCGCGCCGTTCCTGATCTACGTTGCGCTTTCCGACGAGTAGTTGATCCGCGTTCCCCCCCGGGGCAACAGCTGGGCTTGGTGTGTCGAGTGTCTGTTAGCGACGATCTGCTCGCGTCGCGATCGATTTCCTCATTCTTGATCCTGATCAAGTCTTGACAGCCTAGCTTGGTGTTTTCAGTGTCTCTCGCGTTGATGTCGACCTCAAAAACACCGGTGTAACTTTGTTACGCACGAGGCGGATTGCCGCCGCCTGCATCGGGTTTCTCACTGATTGACATCCCTCAATCAAATTCGTGACTCGTCAGGAGTTGCCGACTGATGTGAGCGTGCAGGAGCGCGCACGTCTTTTTGGGCCGACGACTTGCTCTATGTGCCGCCAGCGCACGTCGCGCGGGGTTGCGATGTGCATCGCGTACCCATAACCAGTTTCGGCCCAATGTCCTCTTGAGGAGTCCCCCGCTCTGAGAGGTGCGAAGGCATGCCGACCCTCAGGACATGGAACACACTTACGCTCGCTCTCGGACTCTCCTCGTTGCACTCGGGTCGATTCTGATTACCGTCGCTGCGGCAGGAACTGCCGCCGCCGACACGATCAACCTCGCCTGGGACCCGAATCGTGAATCAACGGTGCAGGGTTACATGGTGCACGTCGGCACGCAGTCAGGCACCTACACCCAGCACCTCGACGTTGGATTGAACACGTTCTACGGATGGTCGAACGCGGTCGCGGGACAACGGTATTGTTTTGCCGTCTCCGCGTACGTCGCCGGGCATCTCGAAGGTCCGAAGTCGAACGAAGTCTGCGGCTTCAGCAATGCCGTTCCGATCCTCGCGAATCCAGGCAGCCGGTCGTCGGCCGTTGGTCAGCCGACGAGCCTGCAGTTACAAGGGAGCGATCCCGATGGCGAGGCTGTCAGCTACATGGCCAATGGCATGCCTCCAGGGTTGTCGGTGATGGTGGGAACCGGATTCATCTCCGGCACGCCGACCAGCGCGGGGACATACAGTGTGACCGCAACTGTCTCTGACGGAGTATTGCAGGCGTCCCAAACGTTCACGTGGACGATCACGTCGGCGACGAATGTGAATGTCGCGCCGACGCTGGCCGCAGTGAGCAATCAGTCGACCGGTATGGGCCAGTCGGTGTCGTTGCAACTCGTGGGCAGCGATGCCAACAGTAATCCGCTGACCTACAGCGCGACGGGACTGCCCGCGGGGCTGTCAGTGGCGGCATCGACTGGAGTGATCTCGGGTGCGCCGACGACGGCGGGCACCTACGCAGTGACCGCCAGTGTGTCGGATGGTTCGCTCTCCGCAACGCGGACATTCACGTGGACGGTCGTCTCAGCGGGCGTGCCTACTAGCCCTGCGCCAACGCCCATCGCGTTCTTGCAGGGTAATTACGCCGTTCCTCAGACGCCGCAGTCATCTGTCGCGGTGTCGTTTCCTGGCTCACAATCTGCCGGCAGTCTGAACGTCGTGGCGATCGGGTGGAACGACGCGACATCACAGGTGGTCAGCGTGACCGATGCGCGCGGCAATGCCTACACGCAGGCGGTGGCAACCGTCCAAGCAGGCATTCAGTCACAGGCGATCTACTACGCCGCCAACATCGCCGCGGGCGCGACGAACTCCGTCACCGTGAGGTTCAACACCGCGGTGAGCTTCCCCGATGTGCGTATCGCCGAGTATCGCGGCATCAGTCCGCTGACGCCGGTTGAAGGCGCCCGCGGCGCAAGCGGCATTGGCTCGGCGCTGAACAGCGGGGCCGTCACGACGACCGCAGCCAATGTCCTGCTGGTCGGAGCCAGCTATGTCCAGAGCGTGACGACTGGCGCGGGCTCAGGTTACACGCGTCGCATGATTACGACGCCAAACGGCAGCATCCTGGAAGACCGCGTTGTCTCGGCCGCTGGAAGCTATCCGGCCACGGCATCCACCACCGGCATGGGCTGGGTGATGCAGTCGGTCGCGTTCCGTGGCGCGGGCTCCTCGTCGGGAACCGACACAGCCGCTCCGGCGGTCGTGATCACGAGTCCAACGTCGGCGGCGACCTTCACCACGACATCGTCGACGCTGTCCCTGAGCGGCAGCGCGAGCGACAACGTCGGAGTCACACAGGTGACCTGGGTCAACGACCGCGGCGGCAGCGGCACCGCGAGTGGCACAACGAACTGGAGCGTCAACGGCATCGCTCTCGCGTCCAATGTCAACACGATCACGGTGACCGCGCGTGACGCCGCGGGAAACACGGCGACGGATGTCATTTCCGTGACCAGCAACAGCGTGACGCCACCTACCAATACGGCCCCGGCAGTGAACGCTGGAGCGGACCAGACGGTGACGCTCCCTTCGGCGGTGGCGTTGGCTGGCACCGCAAGTGACGATGGGCAGCCGTCGCCTTCGGCGCTCACAGCAGCGTGGAGCAAAGTGAGCGGGCCGGGAACGGTGACGTTCGGTAACTCCGCCGCGCTCAACACGAGCGCAACGTTCTCGGCCGCGGGTGTTTACGTATTGCGGTTGAGCGCCTCGGATGGCGCGCTGACGTCCAGCGATGACCTGACAGTAACGGTCAACGCGACGACGACGAGCGGAGCGGGGCTGCGCGGCGAGTACTACAGCGGTACCGCGTTCGGGTCGCTGTTGGTGACACGTGTCGATCCGACGGTGAACTTCAACTGGAGTTCCGGGACAGCGGGATCGGGCCTGCCCGCCGATAACTTCTCGGTGCGATGGACAGGAGATGTCATCGCCCCGGTGACCGGCACGTATACGTTCACAACCGTGTCCGATGACGGTGTGCGGCTGTGGGTGAACAACCAACAGGTGATCGACAACTGGGATGACCACGCTGCGTCGACCGACACGAGTGCGGGCATCACGTTGCAGGCGGGGCAGCGTTATCCGATTCGCCTCGAGTACTACGAGGCGGGAGGTCTGTCGGAGATTCGGCTGCAGTGGTCGTATCCGGGGCAGGCGACCCAGGCAATTCCTCAGAGCGCACTGTCGCCGACGAGTAGCGGCACTGTCCCAGATCCGACTCCGACTCCGACTCCGAGCGAGCTGGTCGCCGCGTATTCCTTCAATGCCAGCGCCGGAAGCACAGTGGCCGACTCCTCTGGCAACGGAAACAACGGCACTGCGAGCGGCACCGCGACATGGTCGGCTGGAAAGTTCGGCAACGCAATGCGCTTCAACGGCACCAACTCGGTCGTCACGGTGCCGGACTCTGCCTCGCTCGATCTGACGACGGCGATGACGCTCGAGGCATGGGTCAAGCCGGCTGTCGCTCAAGGAGGCTGGCGATCGGTCATGCACAAGAACGTCGATCGCTACTACCTCATGGCCAGCTCGGACAACAACAGCCCCGTCGGCGGAGGTACGTTTGGTGCGGGCAACCAGAACACCTACGCGGCATCAGCGCTGCCGGTCAATGTCTGGACTCATCTCGCCACGACATTCGATGGGAGGACCGTGAAGCTCTACATCAACGGAATTCAAGTGGCCTCGATGCCGCAGACGACCTCAATCACGAGGTCGGGCGGAACTCTACAGATTGGTGCCGACTTTTACGGCGAGTTCTTCAACGGATGGATCGATGAGATCCGGATCTACAACCGGGCTTTGTCGGCGGCGGAGATCCAGTCGACGATGAATGCGCCGGTGCAATAAGCTGCGTGGGGCGCGAGCTCTCTGACGGTAGTCGGTGCGATCCCGCTGACGATGGTTGGTGCGATCCTGCTGACAGGGGTCGGTGCGATCTCGTCTGACGCGTGTCGGTGCGATCCCGACGCATGACGGTGCGTTCTGGGATCGCACCGACCGCGCATCGGGGGACTCGCACCGACGGGCGCCAGCACGATCGCACCGACAATCGTCAGCGATCTCGCACCGACTCCTGTCGGGTGTTAGTGGAGCGCGCCGCTGGTCCAGGAGGTGCCGCGTAGCGCGATCGTCCGCATCTCGAGCAGCTCGATGAGGGCGAGACACCGGGACAGCACGCCGTCGCACTCGAGCAGCGCCTGTCGTTCGAGCGGCTCGAACGAGAAGTACTGGGCCAGCGCGTTCACGAGATCGTGATCGGGAACCGACTCCGGCAGTTTGCATTCCTGGCGGCCGTGTTCGGTCACTGCAGCAACGAGCGCTTCCAGCCGGTGGCGATGTCCAGCGATCGCCTCGCGCTCCTTGTCACCGACGACGTCTGGCACTGCTTCGACATGCGCGAGCCGGTACGGATGGCTCGTGTCTTCGCCGGTCATCTTGAACTTCTCGAGGCCCTTGAGGATGATGTTGAACCGCCCATCGGGCAGCGCTTCTGAGTGCGTGATCACGCCGGCACATCCAATCGGGTAGACCGGTGGCCGACCGTCGTAGTCCCGTTCGTATCCCGGACGCAGCAGCACCATCCCGATGATGTGATCGGTGGCCATGGCGTCGCGTACCATCGCCCGATAGCGCGGCTCGAAGATGTGCAGTGGCAGAAAGACGTTGGGGAAGAGGACAGCGTTGGGGAGCGGGAAAATCGGAATCGTCGGCGGCAGCATCCAGAGCATGGCAGTCGTTCGCGAGAGAATCAGTGAATCGTTCGCGTTTTCCGGTCCATGTAATCCATGAGCACGTATTGTCCGAGCGTATACGGTGTCGTGAAGTACGCCTTCCCGCGGCAGATTGCCGCGACACGCCGGACGAACGCGACCAGGTCGTGATCGCGCGCGAGCATGAACGTGTTGATCATGATGCCCGCCTTCTGGCATGCGCTCACTTCGGCGAACGTCTCGGACACGATGAACGGATCGAGGCCGAACGCGTTCTTGTAGATCTGCCCGTCGGGGCGCGTGAGCGCTGACGGCTTGCCGTCGGTAATCATCACGATCTGACGCATGTCCTTTTTCTGGCGCTCGAGAATGCGGCGCGCCAGACGAAGTCCCTCGCGCGTGTTGGTGTAGTACGGGCCCACCCGCACGCGCCCCAACTGCTTGAGCGGGATCTCTTCGGCCGAATCGTGGAAGAGGACGGCGCGCAGGGAATCACCCGGGTACTGCGTGCGAATCAGATGCGCCAGCGCCATGGCGACGCGCTTGGCCGGCGTGAAGCGATCTTCTCCGTAGAGGATCATGCTGTGACTGCAGTCCAGCATGATGACGGTGGCGCACGAGCTCTGATACTCGCTTTGCGCCACCATCAGGTCGGGGTAGTCGACATCGATGGCGATGGGGTCGGGAGTCATTTTCGTTTGTGATCCCCCGAAAATGACTCCCGACCCGGTCGCGCTGATCCGCTGCACCGCGTTGAGAATCGTGCTGCTGGGATCGATATTCAGCGTATCGCCGAACTCGTAGGGCTTCGGCGCCGCCGCGGTTTCGACGCCGGTGCTGAAATGCCGTGTCTCGTGACGGCCAGCGTCGCTGCGGCCGATCGACCCGAGCAGGTCGCGCAACGCCCGATAGCCGAGGAAGTCGAGCGCCTTGTCGGTGACCTCGAACCGCACCGGCCCGGCATCCTCGCCGAGCCCGCCGCCGGTTCCTCGACGATGCTCGCGCTCCTGCTCGAGATCCGGCGCTGCCGACACGAACCCCTGCTCCATCATGCGCTGGATGATCTGCTGCACGAGATCCTCCAGCTGCTGACGCGCCTGCTCCTGATCACCGTCGGCAGGTTCACCGAGCAGCTGCTGCATCGCTTCATCCGAGAGCAGGCCGCCGCTGAACAGCGCCTCGAGAATCGCATCGTGCAGCGCCTGCATCGTGCGATCCCCGTCATCGTCCATCGGGGTGCCCCATGGATTGTTGAAACCGCTCGACAGGAGAAGGTCGGAGAGCTTCGACACGAGATCCTCGAGATCGATCTCGTCCAGCAGGTCGCCGGTGTACTTGGTGTATCTGAATTTCATCGCGGATTGGGCCGCCTTCAGGCGGCCCACCTTAGTTGTAATACTTCTTGCGGCCTCCGCCTGACGGTACTCGTGGCTCTTCGTCGAGGCTCATTTCCCGCGTCGGTTTGCGCACGGCGGGCTCGGCGCTGTGATAGCCACGCTCCTCACTGCGGCTGATCTTCCGCGTCGCATACAGGCCTTCGAGCATGAAATCCACACCAGCCGCGAGGAGAGGCGGTGGCGCGCCATTCGGGATGCCGGCGGCGTGCGCCAGCTCCACGAGACCCTGCACCTGATGTGCATGCCTCAGCACGTCCTCGGCACTCGTGGTGTCACTCAACTGGAGGCTGCCCCCGAGATCGAACCACTCGATCACCGATCGTGTCTCGAGGTGCGAGAGGTACCCCTCGGCCACCGTCGCCACCGCTGCACGAATCAGATCGCGTCCCACCACCTCGGCGCCTTTGAGCTCGCCCTCGTACTCCATCTCGAACTTGCCGGTGATGGAGGGGAGCGCGGCGTAGACGTCGGTCACGCGCGCCACCGCCAGCTCCTCGCGCGCGGAAATCGCACGGCGTTCCGCATTGGAAACGACGTTCTCCATCGCAGAGATGGGGAGACGCTGGCTGACGCCAGAGCGTTTGTCGATCCGGCGATCCTGCCGCGCCTGGAACGCAACCTCTTCGACGACTTCGGCCACGAACCGGGGCACGTCGGCACGCAGTCCCGATCCGTTGCGCGCAACCCACGCCTCCTGTGCGGTGATGGCCATGGCATCGGTACGGCCCACGGGATAGTGCGTCCGGATCTCGGAGCCGATGCGGTCCTTGAGTGGCGTGATGATCTTGCCTCGCGCGGTGTAGTCCTCCGGGTTCGCGGTGAACGCCATCAGCACATCGAGTGGAAGGCGGACGGGGTAACCCTTAATCTGGATGTCGCCTTCCTGCATGATGTTGAACAGGCCTACCTGGATCTTGCCTGCGAGGTCGGGCAGTTCGTTGATCGCGAAGATGCTGCGATTGGCGCGCGGCAGCAGACCGTAGTGCATCGTCAGCTCGTTCGACAGCTGCAGTCCCGACCGCGCCGCCTTGATCGGATCGATGTCGCCAACCATGTCCGCGATCGTCACATCGGGCGTCGCCAGCTTCTCGACGTAGCGGAACTCGCGTGAGAGCCATGCGATCGGCGTCGCGTCGCCCTCCTGTGCCACGCGCGCCTTGCAGGCGGCGCAGATGGGCGCCAGCGGGTCGTCGTTGATCTCGCAGCCCGGCATCACCGGGATCTCCTCATCGAGCAGCGTGACGAGGGCGCGCAGCAGGCGTGTCTTGGCCTGACCTCGCAGGCCGAGCAGGATGAAGTTGTGCTGCGAGAGAAGCGCGTTGACGAGCTGGGGCACGACGCTGTCGTCGTATCCGATGATTCCAGGGAACAGCGGACCGCCCTGACGGAGCCGCCGAATCAGGTTGTCGCGAACCTCTTCCTGTACCGGGCGTCGAGCAACATCGCCACGCTCGATTGACTGACGCAACGCACCCAGCGATGAGATCGACGAGGTTCTAGACATATACCGATCCTATCAATGCGCAATGCTCAATGCACGAGACCCACTGGTCAATGTCGCGCGCTCAAAGGGCCGAAGCTCTTGCCTTTTGAGCATTGTGCCTTGAGCATTGAGCATTGTGAGCTTTTTTCGTCCAGGCGCACCTCGCGTCTTCGCGCACCGCGGGGGAGCGGCCCTGGGTCCCGAAAACACGATAGCAGCCTTTGACCTGGGCATGGCTGCCGGCGCCGACGGGCTCGAACTCGACGTGCGTCTGTCTTCCGATGGTGTCGTCATGGTCTGTCACGACGACACGCTCGACCGCACGACCGACGCGCACGGACCGGTGGCTGCGCTGACGGCCTCAGCGCTCGATCGCGTGGATGCCGGATATCGCTTCGCCGATGCGGGCGGGCACTACCTGTTCCGTGGGCAGGGCGTCGGTGTGCCGAGACTGGTCGATGTTCTGCACCGCTACAAAGGCGTGCCGACAATCGTCGAAATGAAGGTGGATAGCGCCCGGATGGGGCGTGCGGTTGCCGATGCCGTCCGCGCCGCTGACGCGATCGATGCAGTCTGCGCCGCCGGCTTCGGGCTTCGCGCGCTTCGTGCCGCACGTGAGGCACTGCCGGCCATGGCGACGAGTGCCTCTCACCCGGAAGTACGTCTCGCGCTGTACCGCTCGTGGGCGGGCTGGCCGGTTCGCCGCCCGCCCTTCGGTTGCTACCAGGTTCCAGAGGTCGTGGGCACCATCCGCGTGACCTCGCCGCGCTTCATCCGTCATGCGCATCGAGCCGGTCTCGAAGTGCAGGTCTGGACGATCGACGATCAGGACGATATGAACCGGCTGCTCGAATGGGGAGTCGACGGCCTGATCAGCAACCGGCCCGATCTCGCGGTTCGTGTCAGAGATCGTTTCGTTTCCGAGCGAAAACCATCGATCGTGTCGCCGTGATCCGTCATTGCCACGGAGAACAGAAAGAAAGTGGCCACGGAGATCACGGAGATCACGAAGAAGATTGGCCACGGTGATCTTCGCGATCTTCGTGGCCTATATTCTCCAGTTTCTCCTATCCGCGTCCTTCGTGGCTTGAACCACGGGGGCGGAACCTGTAAGCATTGATCCTCCCCGACCCGTAAGTATTCCCAGGAGGCTCCAATACATGCGTCGTCTTTTTGTGTGCACTTCGGCTCTCATGCTGGCGTTGGCGGGCACGGTGACCCTGGCTCAGAAAGTCACTACACCTGACGATCTCGATAAAACCATGAAGAAGATCGCCCCCGCGCAGGGCGCGGCCGGCAAGGCGATCCAGTCGATGGCCTGGGCCGACGCCAAGGCGCAGATCGCCATCGTCAAGCAGTCATTGGCCGACACTGAATCGTTCTGGGTCTCCCACAAGAAGGACGACGCGGTGAAGATGTTGAAGGACTCTATTGCCAAGGTCACGGCAGTCGAAGAAGCCGTGTCGGCCCCGACGCCCGACCAGCAGGCCGTGCTCGCTGCGTTCAAGCAGGTCGGTGCGACGTGTGCCGCGTGCCATAAGCAGTACCGCGAACAGGACGAGAACCAGCAATATCGGCTGAAAGCCGGCTCGATCTAGACATTTGTGTCGTATGGCGGGTCCCTTTTCACAGGACCCGCCTTTTCCTGACCCTCAGCGCCAGTGATCATTGTTTTCCCGTAGCAGGCTGCGGATATAATCGCGACCGCGCCCCCGGAACAGCTTGACGGCGAGTCAGGCAAGAGCAGCAAGAGCAGTCGGTGCGGTAAAACGTTCTCATTGGGAGGAGAGCATGCGAAGTCTCTGTGGAGTTCTGATGCTGGGGTTGATGATCGGCGCGGGCTGGGTCACTGCGCAGGCTCAGGGGCTGACCGCGGCCGACTACCCCGCGAAGATGAAGGCTGTCCAGACGGCGAACGGACAGTTGCAGAAGGCGCTCAAGAGCGGCGCCGCGGCCGATGCGGTTGCTCCCGCCAAGGAACTCGCGTCGATCTTCGCTGACGTAGAGAAGTTCTGGGCGGGGCAGAAGAAGGACGATGCGGTGAAGCTGGCGGCGTCGGCGCGGATGGGATTCGCTGACGCAGCGGCCGCTGCTGCCAAGGGCGATGTGATGGCGGCGCAGATGGCTGCCGGCAACGCCACGGCGAACTGCAAGCAGTGCCACGGCCTGTATCGCGAAGGCGACGCGCAGTCGGGTTTCAAGATCAAAGGCCTCTAGGATCAAGAGCTTTCAGCGCTCGCGATCGATCAGCCCTCTCGCTTTTTTGAAGACGCCCGCCATCATGGCGGGCGTCAACTTTCCTGTGTTCGTGTTCTGACGGCTCGGGTGGTAACACCCGATCAAGATCGCCGGTCCTTCCCGTTCACCTCCGACGCGAACAACCACACCGTGGCCGAACTGCGGGCGCGGCGCGATCGGAACGCCGCGGCGTCGCAGCAATTGCAGCCACGCATCGAAGCCGATCTTTCCCAACGCCACGACGAGCTGGAGACGAGAGAGGCGCGCAACTTCTGCCTCGAGGTGATCGAGGCAGCGCGCGATTTCCTCCGGCGTCGGTTTGTTGTCGGGCGGCGCGCATCGCACGGCGGCTGCGATGTACGCGTCGATCAACATCAGACCGTCGCCGACATGCTGCGACGTTGGAATGTTTGCAAAGCCGTTACGATGAAGCGCCCGCATCAGGAAGTCGCCTGAGCCTCCGGTGCCATCACCCGTGAACACGCGCCCCGTGCGATTGGCGCCGTGCGCCGCCGGAGCCAGCCCCAGAATCAACATCCGCGCATCGGGATCGCCGAAGCCGGGAACGGGACGAGCCCAATACGTGTCCTCGCGGTACGCTCGACGTTTCTGTCGCGCGATGTCGCGACAGTACGCGCGCAGTCGAGGACATCGTTCGCATGACACGATCGCATGATGTACATCAGCCAGACGCGCACTCATCGGTGTGGCGGTCATCGGTGACACCGTGCTCTGCAGGGCGAGGCGTGCCGATACAGGTTTCATGGGAGCGCTGCGAATATTAGAATAAGGAGTTGACACGCCCACTGTTGGTTGTGTCAACGGTCATCTCGCTCCTAGAGGATTCATGCGCAATACCGCACCCAAGGACGCCGCAGAGATCGAGGCGCTCGAAACTCGCGAGTGGCTCGACTCGCTCGACTACGTGTTGCAGTCGGGCGGTCCGGCACGAGTCGGCCGCCTGCTCCGCGAGCTGGGCGACTACGCTCGCCGCAAAGGTGTCTCGCAACCCTTCACGGCCAACACGCCCTACATCAACACGATTCCCGCGGACAAGCAGCCGCCATTTCCCGGCAGCCGCGAGATCGAACGTCGCATCAAGAGCCTCGTCCGGTGGAACGCGCTGGCGATGGTCGTCAAGGCGAACAAGCTCGAAGACGGCATCGGTGGACACATCTCCACGTACGCGTCGGCGGCGACGCTCTACGAAGTCGGCTTCAATCACTTCTTCAAGGGCAAGGGCGACAATCACGACGGCGACATCATCTACTTTCAGGGCCACGCGGCGCCCGGCATCTACGCGCGTGCGTTTCTCGAAGGACGGCTGCCGGCCGAACGACTGGAGAACTTCCGTCGCGAGCTGAAGGCCGGCGGCGGGCTCTCCTCGTACCCGCACCCGTGGTTGATGCCCGAGTTCTGGGAATTCCCCACGGTCTCGATGGGACTCGGACCGATCAAGTCGATCTATCAGGCGCGCTTCATGCGCTACCTCGAGGATCGCGGGTTGAAGAAGCGATCGGACTCGAAAGTGTGGGCCTTCCTCGGTGACGGCGAAACCGACGAGCCCGAGACGCTTGGCGCGATCACGCTGGCGTCGCGCGAGAAGCTCGACAACCTGATCTACGTCATCAACTGCAATCTCCAGCGGCTCGATGGCCCGGTGCGCGGCAACGGGCAGATCGTCCAGGAGCTCGAGGCGATCTTCCGGGGCGCTGGATGGAACGTGATCAAAGTGCTCTGGGGCTGCGAGTGGGACGCGCTGCTCGAGAAGGATCACGACGGCGTCCTCGTCCGTCGCATGGGCGAGGTCGTCGACGGCGAGTATCAGAAGTACGCGGTCGAGTCCGGCGCCTACGTGCGAAAGCATTTCTGGGGCGCCGATCAGCGGCTGCTCGACATGGTGTCGCATCTCTCCGATGAACAGCTCAAGAAGCTGACGCTCGGTGGACACGATCCAATCAAGGTCTACGCCGCCTACAAAGCCGCGGTCGAGCACACCGGTCAGCCGACCGTCATCCTGGCGCGCACGATCAAGGGATACGGCATCGGCGAAGCGGGTGAGGGCAAGAACATCACTCACCAGCAGAAGAAGCTGAACGAAGACGAGCTGAGAGCATTCCGCACCCGCTTCGGCATCCCGATCGGCGACGACGAAGTGGCGAAGGCGCCCTTCTACAGACCGTCGGACAACAGTCCCGAAATCACCTACATGCTCGAGCGGCGCAAACAGCTCGGTGGTTTCGTCCCCTCCCGCAAAGTCCAGGTCGAACCGCTCAAGACGAACACGCTCCCCGAGCTCTTCTCCGAATTCCATCAGGGCAGCGAAGGCCGCAAAGCGTCGACGACAATGGCGTTCGTGCGGATGCTGGCAAAGATGCTGCGTGACAAGGAGATCGGCGAGCTGGTCGTGCCGATCGTGCCGGACGAGGCGCGCACGTTCGGCATGGAGGCGCTGTTCCGTCAGGTCGGCATTTACTCCCACGTCGGTCAGCTCTACGAGCCGGTCGATATGGACACGCTGCTGTACTACAAGGAAGCGACCGAAGGGCAGATTCTCGAAGAGGGCATCACCGAAGCGGGCTCGATCTCGTCGTTCATCGCCGCCGGAAGCGCGTATGCGACGCACGGGATCAACACGATTCCGTTCTTCATCTACTACTCGATGTTCGGCATGCAGCGGGTCGGCGACCTGGTGTGGGCTGCGGCTGACACGCGCACGCGTGGCTTCCTGCTCGGAGGGACGGCCGGTCGGACGACGCTCGCGGGCGAGGGCCTGCAGCACCAGGACGGGCACAGCCATCTGCTCTCGCTCGCAGTGCCCAATCTCATCTCGTACGACCCCGCGTATGCGTATGAGATCGCGGTGATCATCGAAGACGGGATCCGCCGGATGTACGTCGACGGCGAAAGCATCTTCTACTACATCACCGTGATGAACGAGCAGTACGAGATGCCGCCGATGCCGGCGGGCGCGCGGGAGGGAATTCTGCGCGGCATGTATCGGCTGCGCGCCTCGGAGAAGAAGAAGGCGAAGGCCCGGGCGCACCTGCTCGGCAGCGGCGCGATTCTCAACGAGGTCGTCAAGGCGCAGCAGATCCTCGAGCAGCATTACGATGTCGCGACTGAGGTCTGGAGCGTCACCAGCTATCAGGAGCTCTATCGCGATGGCCACGCCGTCGAGCGATGGAATCGTCTGCACCCAGCCGAGAAGCCGCGCGTGCCGTACGTAGCGAAGTGCCTTGGATCAGCAGAGGGTGTGCTCGTCGCCGCCTCTGATTACGTCAAGGCGCTCCCGGATGGTATCGATCGATGGTTGCCGCGGCGTCTGACGTCGCTTGGCACCGATGGTTTCGGCCGCAGCGAAGGACGTGCGTCGCTGCGCGACTTCTTCGAAGTCGATGCGAAGCACATCGTGCAGGCGACGCTCGCGGATCTCGCGCGCAGTGGTGCGATCGATGCGTCGGTTCCACAGAAGGCGATCGCGGGGCTCGGCATCAACCCTGACAAGCCGAACCCGGCGATTTCGTGAGTACGTAGGGGCCGCCCTTTAGGCGGCCCGAAGAGGTACGTAGGGGCCGCCTTCAGGCGGCCCAAAGGATCTCAGTGACCGAATTCAAAGTCCCCGAACTAGGCGAGAACATCGCGACCGGCGACGTCACGCGCGTGCTCGTCAACGTCGGGGACACAATCAAGCAGGAACAGCCGGTCCTCGAGCTCGAGACCGACAAGGCCACGATCGAGGTGCCGTCCTCGGTCGCGGGCGTCGTCAAGGAAATCAAGGTCAAGCGGGGCGACAAGGTGAAGGTGGGCGCCGTCATCCTGACGGTCGACTCGCCCTCGTCAAACGGCGGCGGCGCGGCGTCGGCACCTGCCGCCGCAGCAGAAGCGCCTGCGCCATCTGCGCCAGCGGAAAAGCCTGCCCCTGAACCCAGGCCTGCCCCTGAACCAACGTCTGCCCCTGAACCAACGTCTGCTCCTGAATCAAAGTCTGTTCCTGAGCCAGGGCCCGCGCCAGCCGCGGCGCAGGCACCGCCACCAGCAGCGCCCGCGGCGCAGACGCCCGCGCAGCCCAAAGTCGTGTCGATGCCGTTTCGATCGGCCGAGCCCTTCGACTCGGCTCAGGGCAAGGCGCCTGCTCCTGTTGTGGCGCCCGCGCCATCCCCTCGTGCCGATGGTCGCGCCGCGCCCGCGTCGCCCGCCGTGCGGCGGCTCGCACGGGAGATCGGCGTCAACATCAACGAGGTCCACGGCACGGGTCCGTCCGGGCGCATTTCCCAGGATGACGTCAAAGAGCACGCACGCCGGATCCTGAGCAGCGTCGGGGCCGCCGGGGCCGGAGCAGTGCTGGCACGCCCCGGGCGACAGCTTCCGGACTTCCAGAAGTGGGGCGCGATTGAGCGCCAGCCGTGGACGAACATCCGTCGGGCGACCGCCGAGCATCTGAGCTACGCGTGGACGACGATTCCGCACGTCACGCAGTTCGACAAGGCAGATGTCACTGCGCTCGAGGAGCTGCGTCAGCGCCACAAGGAACGCGTGGCGCAGGCCGGCGGCCAGCTCACGGTGACGGCGATGCTCGTGAAGATCGTTGCGACCGCGGTCACGAAGTTTCCGCAGTTCAACGCGTCGATCGACCTCGAGCGCGGCGAGATCGTCTACAAAAAGTACGTGAACATCGGCGTGGCGGTCGACACCGATCGGGGTCTCCTCGTGCCGGT
This sequence comes from Vicinamibacterales bacterium, assembly GCA_035263125.1. Classification (GTDB taxonomy): domain Bacteria; phylum Acidobacteriota; class Vicinamibacteria; order Vicinamibacterales; family UBA2999; genus Gp6-AA40. Next base: position 2,707 of record DATFRP010000300.1, on the reverse strand, counting down.
GATTCGAGATGCCGATCACAAGAACATCACGCAGATTGCGATCGACGTGAAGCAGGCCGCCGCCAAGGCGCGCGAGCGCAAACTGTCGCTCGACGAGATGAGCGGCGGCGGCATCAGCATCTCGAACCTCGGTGGCATCGGCGGCACCTACTTCACGCCGATTGTCAACTGGCCCGAAGTGGCGATCCTCGGCGTGTCGCGTGGTGTGACCGAGCCGGTCTGGAGGCCCTCGACAGGCTCGGGCCAGGGGGAGTTCGTGCCTCGCGAGATGCTGCCGCTGTCGCTGTCCTACGATCATCGCGTCATCGACGGTGCTGACGCGATGCGCTTTCTGCGCTGGGTCGTCGAGGCGATCGAGCAACCCTTCCTTCTTTCTCTGATCGGCTGATGGCAGATTCCGTACAACTTGTCGTGCTTGGCGCAGGTCCGGGTGGATACGCGGCCGCATTTTACGCGGCCGATCTCGGCCTGCAGGTCGCACTCGTCGACGAGGAGAAGAACCCGGGAGGCGTCTGCCTCTATCGCGGGTGTATTCCCTCGAAGGCGCTGCTGCATGTGGCAAAGGTGATGGACGAAGCCAGACACGCGGGCAATTGGGGCGTGACCTTCGCGGAGCCGAAGGTCGACGTCAACAAACTGCGCGCGTACAAGCAGGGCGTCGTCGACAAGCTCACGTCCGGCGTCGGCACGGTCGGCAGGCTGCGCAAGGTCCGCTTCGTCCAGGGTCGAGGAACGCTCACCGGCCCGAAGTCGATGACCGTGGCCGGCTCCGGCGGCACGACCGAGCTCCAGTTCGACCACCTGATCCTGGCGACCGGATCGCATCCGACGAAGATTCCGTCGCTGTCGCTCGACAGCCCGCGCATGATGGACTCGACGTCAGGGCTCGAGCTGCCCGACGTGCCGAAGTCGCTCCTGGTCGTTGGCGGCGGCTACATCGGCCTCGAGCTCGGCTCGGTCTACGCGACGCTCGGCAGCAAAGTGACCGTCGTCGAGATGACGTCGGGCCTGCTGCCCGGCGCGGATCGCGATCTCGTCGGCGTGCTCGAGAAGCGGCTGAAGAAACTGTTCGCGTCGATCCTGCTCAACACCAAGGTCGTGAAGGTGGCCGAAGCCGGTCAGGGCATCCGGGTGACGTTCGAAGGCGACCTGGCGGAGAAAGAGCAGGTCTTCGATCGCGTGCTCGTGGCAATCGGACGACGGCCCAACTCGAAGATTCCCGGGCTCGAGACGACCCGCGTGAAGGTCGATCAAAAAGGATTCATCGAAGTCGACGGACAGCGGCGTACGGCGGAGCCGTCGATCTTCGCGATCGGCGACGTCGCCGGCGAGCCGATGCTGGCCCACAAGGCGTCGCACGAAGCGCGCGTCGCGGTCGAAGCGATCATGGGGCACAAGACGGTGTTCGAGCCGCAGGCGATTCCAGCCGTCGTCTTCACCGATCCCGAGATCGCCTGGTGCGGTTTGACCGAGACACAGGCGCAGGCGGAGCAGATCGAGTTCGAGGTCGCGAAGTTCCCGTGGGGGGCGCTCAGTCGTGCGATCACCGTGGACCGCCCCGAGGGGCTGACCAAGTTGGTGCTCGAAGCCAAGACCGGCCGCGTGCTCGGTGTCGGCATTGCCGGTTCCGGCGCGGGCGAGCTGATTGCCGAAGGCGCCCTGGCGATCGAGATGGGTGCGACGGCCGAAGACATGAAGCTCGTGATTCACCCGCACCCGACGCTCTCGGAATCGCTGATGGAGAGCGCGGAAGTGTTTTTCGGACAGAGTACGCACGTCTACAAACCGAAGCGCAAATAGAGGCAGAGAGGAGCGCATCGTGAAACGTCTCGGAAGCGGTGTGCCGGCGCTCGTACTCGGTGTACTCATCAACGGTGTCCTCGCTGCGCAGACGATCTCGCCGGAGGCGCAGCGGCATATCGATGCTGCGAAGGCCGCAGCGGGATCCGATCACATGGGCCTGTTCACGCCACTGTGCGATGGCGCGCTGGCACTGGCCACGCCTCCTGCACCGCGTGGCGGAGGACCCGGGCGAGGAGCCGGAAGGCAGGGCGGCGGCCCGCCGGCACCGCCGGCGCGCGATACGTGGCATGCCGAGCCGGTGAAGGTCTTCGACAACCTCTATTTCGTCGGCATGACCGAGTTCTCGGCCTGGGCGATCACGACGTCGCAGGGCATCATCCTGCTCGATGCGATCTACGACTACTCGATCGAGGATGAAGTCGACGGCGGCCTGAAGAAACTCGGGCTCAATCCTGCTGATATCAAGTACGTGATCGTGAGCCACGGTCATCTCGATCACGCCGGCGGTGCGAAGTACCTGCAGGACAAATACGGCGCGCGTCTCGTCATGTCGGCAGCCGACTACGATCTGCTCGATCGACAGAATCCCACCTGGAAACCGAAGCGCGATATGGTGGCGACCGATGGGATGACGCTGACGCTCGGCGACACGACGCTCACGCTGTATCTCACGCCTGGACACACTGAAGGGACGATTTCTACTCTCATCCCGCTGCGCGACGGCAACGCGAAGCATCTCGCGGCGGCGTGGGGCGGGACGATGTTCAACTTCGGCCCGATTCGCACGCGGCTTGCGGCGTACACGGAGTCGGCGGCGCGCTTCCGCGACATCGTGACCAAGGCCAACGCCGATGTGATCCTGTCGAATCACACGCAGTACGACGGCAGCAAAACGAAACTGCCG
>DATFRP010000299.1:0-19324 GCA_035263125.1 Vicinamibacterales bacterium | reverse complement strand
GCGAGCTGCGACGAAACGGCCACGAGCGCGATGAAACCGAGCATCGTGTTCATGACGTCACGCCTTCTTGAGTTTGCCTGCCGTCAATTCCGTTGCGACCGTTCGCATCGAGTCGGCGATCACTGCCGGCGCGAGTCCTGCTGCCTGAGCCTCGGCCGTCAGCTCTCGCAGGCGCTGGACCAACGATGGCCGCGCCTCTCGCGAGGGACGCGGCCGCGATCGATCGAGGACGATCGCTCCGTGGCGGCGACGGAGGTCGAGCCATCCTTCCTCCGACAGCACACGGTACGCCTCCGCAACAGTGTTGTGGTGAACTCCGAGATCGATGGCGAGGCGCCGCACCGTCGGAAGTGGGTTGCCGACAGGAAAAGAGCCGTCCACCAACAAGGCCCGAATCGCGTTTGTGATCTGCCGATACGCGGGCACAGTGGAGGCGAGATCAATCCGGATGATGGGCGCGGCCTTCATTGTCTGATGTCTACAGACAATAGACAGTCCCGCCGGAGATGTCAACAGATGGCGAGCAAGTTCTGTGTCGCCGCCGCGATTGTGGAACGGTGAGCAGCTCAATCTCACGTACCCGAAGGTGACACGAAGAAGAAGGAGGAACTGGCGACAATGCGCGCGGCACTGGCCAGCGAGATCTAATCCGACGCGCTATGTCCCGGCTTCCACCGCCGTGACGATCCTTCGCAGCGAGCCCGATGAACGGATGACGGACTTCTCGGTCTCCACGACGAAGAAGAACACCAGACCGCCTGCGAGCAGCCACGGCCAGACGCGAAGCGGAATCGCTTCGTTGCCAAACGTCGCCTGAAACGGTGTGGTGTAGGTGAACAGCCATTGCAGGATGACGACGGCAACGATGCCGAGCGGCAGATACTTGTTGCCCACGTGGGCTTTCGGGGAGAGCGACGAGTCGATCAGGTACCGGCTGTTCAGCAGGTAGAAGACCTGGCCGATGATGATGGCGTTGACGGCGACCGTCCGGGCAAGCGAGTCCGACGCGCCCTGCGACTTCATCCAGAAGAACGCCAGCAGCGTGTAGGCGACAAGCGCCAGGCCGACGAACAGGATGCGCCAGAGACCAAAGGGGGTCACGAGCTGGCGGTCCACTGCGCGGGGAGGCCGGAGCATCACGTCGGTCTCCGGCGGCTCGAACGAGATCACCAGGCCGAGTGCCACCGATGTAACCATGTTGACCCAGAGGATTTGCGGAGCCGTGATTGGCAGGATGAATCCAAACACGATCGCCACCGCGATGACCGATGCCTCTGCGACGTTGGTCGGGAGCATGAAGAGGATCGCCTTCTCGACATTGTTGTAGACGGTACGACCTTCCTTCACGGCAGCGGCGATTGACGCGAAGTTGTCGTCGGCCAGGATCATCTCGGCGGCTTCCTTTGTGACTTCGGTGCCTTTGATGCCCATGGCGACGCCGATGTCCGCTTTCTTGAGCGCGGGCGCGTCGTTCACCCCGTCGCCCGTCATCGCCACGATCTGCCTGTTCGCCTGGATGGCCTTCACAAGGCGGAGCTTGTGCTCGGGACTGGCGCGTGCAAAGACATCAACGGTGCCGACGCGCTCCTGCAGCGTCGCAGTGTCCATCGCCTCGATCTCTGTGCCGGTCATCGACGTCTGTCCGTCACCGATCCCGAGCATCTTTGCGATCGCCGCGGCGGTGATCTTGTGATCGCCGGTAATCATCGTGACGCGGATTCCGCCGCGGTTGCATTCCTGCACGGCCTCGATGGCTTCTTTCCTCGGCGGGTCCAGCAAACCGATCAGGCCCACCAGCACGAGCGTGCTTGGCAGGTCGGCTGGACCAAGATTGCCGACTTGCAGTTTCGGATCTTCGAGCCATGCGCAGGCCAACACGCGTTCGCCTTGCGAGGCGAGCCGGTCGGCTTCTTTCATGAAACGCTCGCGGTCGAGCGGCACCGGTGGCCGGTTGGCGATCTGCTGGAGCGTGGACCGCTCGAGGATGACTTCCGGAGCACCCTTGACGAGCAATGCGTGCCTGCCGTCAGAGGACCGGTGGAGGGTCGCCATGAACTTGTGCTCCGATTCGAACGGGATGGCGTCGATCCGCGGAAACGCCGCTCGCTCAGCGTGCCGGTCCATACCGAGCTTGATCGCGAATGGATAGAGGGCGCCTTCAGTCGGATCGCCTTCGACCTTCCACTCGCCGTCCTGCTGGCGCAGCTCGGCGTCGTTGCAGAGCAAACAGACGCGCCCCATGAGCGTGAGCACGGGCTCGGGGCCAACCGCCGTTCCGTCCTTCTTGATCTCTCCGCTCGGCGCGTAGCCGTCACCGGTGACCTCGTAGGCGGACTCGGCCGTGACAGCCGACACCACCATCATTTCCATCAACGTCAGCGTACCGGTCTTGTCGGAGCAGATTCGCGAGACTGAGCCAAGCGTTTCGACCGCGGGCAGCCGCCGGATGATGGCGTTGCGCCGGGCCATGCGCTGCACGCCAATCGCCAGCGTGACCGTGATCAGGGTCGGGAGCCCTTCCGGGATCGTCGACACGGCGATGGCAACAACCGCCTGAAAGAGCTCCACGAAGTCCTTCCCCATTGCCCACCTGCCGTAGGCGAAGATCAGGACGGTGACGACGCCGATGACCGCGGAGATGGCGTAGCCGAATTTCTTGATCTGGCGCAGCAGCGGCGTGTCGAGCGAGCTCATCGCGGCGAGCAACTGGTTGATGCGTCCGAGTTCCGTCCCGCTCCCGGTTGCCACGACGACGCCGGTTGCACGTCCGGAGACGACCATGGTGCCGGCAAACGCCATGCTTCCACGATCGCCGACCGTGGCGTTGACGGGCACGACGGCATCGACGGTCTTTTCCGCGGGCACGGATTCGCCGGTGAGGGCGGCCTCTTCGGTCCGTACGTTCTTCGCGTCGAGGAGCCGCAGGTCGGCAGGAATCTTGTCGCCGGATTCGAGCAGCACGACGTCACCGGGCACGAGCTGCTCCGCGGGAATCACGCGTGCTTCACCGCTGCGCACGGTCCGCGCCTCGGGAGAAAGCATGTTGCGGATCGACTCGAGCGCCTTCTCGGCTCTCCCCTCCTGAATGAATCCGAGCAATGCGTTGAGCACGACCACGGCAAAGATGATCCCCGCGTCGATCCACTCGCTCATCATCAGCTTGATGAAGCCAGCGGCCAGCAGCACATAGAAGAGGACGTTGTTGAAGTGTGCGAAGAACCGGGAGAAGGCGTTCCGCTTCCTGCCTTCCGGCAGACGGTTCGCCCCATATGTCTGGAGCCGTGCCGACGCTTCCGACAGATCGAGACCGGTCTGAGCGTTCGTCCCAAGTCGCGTGACGACCTCAGCTCGAGACAGAGCATGCCAGGCGGCAACGTCACTGACCGCGTTCGTCGTCACTGTTGTACCCATGCTCGCGGCGTCATCCGATCGTCTCCGCCGGGCCGGATCATGTCAAAGATTTCGCGTCTTCGACGCCTACACTCGTACGGTCACTCGTCCAGTGTCGGTCGAGGTAGATGTCACTCTGGAGAATGTCGAGTCAAGATTGATGAGAGGTCATCAGGAATTCTGGATCGGAACGTCAGTGTCGGCGGCGTGCTAATCTGCGCCGACGAGACGGGTGAAGGATCTGTTAGGCACTGACGCGTCCGCAGCGGTTCCCGAGGTCACGATCGTGATGCCGTGTCTGAACGAGGCTGACACGCTCGCGACGTGCATCGACAAGGCCCATCGGGCGTTCCGCGAGGCCGGCATCGTCGGAGAAGTCGTGATCGCTGACAATGGCAGCAGCGACGGATCTCCGGAGATCGCCCGCGCGCACGGCGCGCGCGTCGTTCTGGTTGCTCCGCGCGGATATGGCAACGCGCTCATGGGCGGCATCGACGTCGCGCGCGGCCGCTACGTGATCATGGGCGACGCCGACGAGAGCTACGATTTCCTCGAGACGCCGAAGTTCGTCGACGCGCTGCGCCGCGGTCACGCGCTGGTGCAGGGCTGCCGCCTGCCGAGCGGCGGCGGCACGGTGCTGCCCGGTGCGATGCCGCAACTGCACCGGTGGTTCGGTAACCCGATGCTGTCGCTGCTCGCCCGCTGGTGGTTCCGGACACCGGTCCATGACATCAACTGCGGCATGCGCGGCTTTCGGCTCGACGCCTATCGACATCTCGACCTGCGCTGCACGGGGATGGAATTCGCGACCGAGATGATCATCAAGGCCCGCCTCCACCGCTACGACATCGCCGAAGTCCCGATCTCGCTGCATCCGGACGGACGCAAGGCCCATCCCCCGCACCTGCGGACCTTCCGTGACGGCTGGCGGACGCTGCGCCTCTACCTCCTGTTCACGCCGCGCTGGCTGTTCCTCGTGCCCGGTGTGCTGCTTCTCGTGCTCGGACTGGGGGGCTATGCCATCGCCCTTCCCGGCGTGCGCATCGGCCCCGCGAAGTTCGACGTGCACACGCTGCTCTTCGCCAGCCTGGCCCTGCTCGCTGGACAGCAGGCCATCTCGTTCGCGCTCTTTGCGAAGACATTCGCGATCGGCGAGGGGCTCCTGCCGCTGGACCGACGCACCGAGCGGTTCTTCCGGATCGCGACGCTCGAGCGCGGCCTCTTGCTTGGCGGTGTGGCGATGGTAATCGGCTTCGCGCTTCTGATGGCCGTCGCTCTCGAGTGGTGGCGTGTCGATTTCGGGCCCCTCGACTATGGGCGCACGATGCGTCTGGCGATTCCCGGCGCCACTCTGACGGCGCTCGGGCTCCACACAGTCCTCGGCAGCTTCTTCGGCAGCATTCTCGGGCTGCGCCGGCAATGAACCTGGTCGGACACGTGCACGACGGACTCGTCCGCACTCGCCGAGTCCGTGTGCTTGCGGCGTTGGCCGGGCGCCTCGTGCCTCATGGCGCGCGAGTACTCGACGTCGGTACCGGTGACGGCCAGATTGCAGCGGCACTGGCGGCAAACCGGCCCGATGTCTCGATTGAAGGTCTCGACGTCCTGGTCCGCCCGAACACGGCGATTCCCGTGGCCAGGTTCGACGGCCGCACCATTCCACAAGCAGCTGCGAGCGTCGACGTCGTCACGCTGTTCGACGTGCTGCACCATGCCGACGACCCGGCCGCTCTCCTTGCGGAGGCCTCACGAGTGACCCGCGGGTGCGTGATCGTCAAGGATCATGTCGCAGCCGGGCGGCTCTCGCGCGCAATCCTGACGTTGATGGACGAGGTGGGCAACCGCCATCACGGCGTGGCGCTGCCGCATCACTACTTGACTGCCAGGCAATGGTCTGAACTCATCGAACGACTGCGCCTCACGCCAGCATCCTGGGAGGTTGGTGGGCTCGGTCTCTATCCATGGCCGGCGAGCGCCGTCTTCGGGGGACGGCTCCACCTGCTCGCCAAGCTGGACGTTCGCGCGGCCCGTCGGCATGGCTGACACACACGTCGCGACGGTCGTTGCCCGCTCGCGTGCCTGGTGGCTCGTTGCCGCGTCGTTGATCGCCGCATTCCTCGCGCGCGCGCCGCTGTACCTATCCGTGTTCCCACCGTTTGAAGGGTGGGACGAGCCTCAGCATCTCGCTTACATCGTCCATCTCGATGAGACCGGAACGGTTCCGGTGATGAACGAAAGCGTGGTGCCCCTCTCTCTCCGTCCTTTGTTCGTCGGCATACCGCAGGCGCCGCCGGGGGGCCAGCTGAGAGACTGGGGAGCCTTGTCCTACGACGAGTACTGGCGGACGGGGCCGCCGGCCGACGCGAGCCGGGAAGCTACCTTCTCGTTTCGGCTGTATCAGGCGCAGCATCCGCCGCTCGCCTACGCGCTGGGCGTGCCGATCTGGCGTTGGTTGAAAACGCCGCGTCCGCTGGACGCGATCTTTGCTCTCCGCCTGGTGAACGTGCTCATCGCTGCCGCCGGGCTCGTGCTATTTGCCGCCGCCCTCGAGCGCCTCGTGCCGACGTTCGGGCCCAGGGTGGTGGTGCTCGCGCTGGTCTGCCTGCATCCGTTGTTTTTCCAGAACGTCGCACGCGTGGCGAACGATGCTCTCGCCGTGTCGACCGGTCTGGCCGGAATCTCCGTGCTCGCGCTCGCCAACGACCGGACGCTGCTCACTCGTGGGTTGCTGGCCGCCGTGTGTATTGCGACGAGCGTCTGGACCAAGCAGACCAGCTTCACCTTGATTCCTGCCTTGGTTGTGGGGCTGCCGTTGATCGGTTGGCGGCACAATGTGCTGCCCGCGCGTATCGTGCGCGTGACGTGCGCCGCGGTCGGCGCGTTCTTCCTGCTGGTTGCACCGTTGTGGGTCTGGAACTACCAGCATTACGGGTCAATCGTCACCACGCAGGACACGCTCGAACTCGCCGCGAGAGGCGATGTCGTTGCCGCGCTCATGAGATCGTTCAGCAAGATTGCGTGGCGCCCGGTTGTCGCCAATCTCTTCGTTCCGGGACAACCCTGGGTCGGCGGATGGAGCTTTCTGCCGATACACGAAACGCTCGCGGCTCTTCACGCGTGGATCTGGGGCATCGTGGTGACTGCCGCCGGTGCCGGTGCGGTGACCGCTCTCCGGCGGGCACCGCGAATCGATGGCGGTCTGGCCGTGTGCGCGGCGGTCGTGGTCTTCACGACGCTCGGCATGATGTATTACACAGTTCTCAGTCACGCTGTGTTCGGGGCGCCGCTGGCGAACCCCTGGTACTTCATGACAGCGCTCCCGTTTCTGTTCGTGCTGCTGGTGCGCGGCCTGGAGACGATCAGCACTCGGCTGGCGATGACGGCTGGGGCAGCGCTGGCTGCGCTGTATGTCGCTATCGAGCTACACGGCACGTGGATCCTGATGCCAAGAGCGTACGCGAGCACCACGGATGTGGCCCTGCAGTGGGCGCGTCTGACCGCGATCCATCCCGCGATCCTGCGCGGCGGTTTCCGGTGGCTCTTCCTCGCGGCCCATGTTGGCGCCCTGTGCGTGGTTGCCGGCGCACTGCTGTACACCCGGCGCCGACGCGGGACATCGTCCGTGTTTGAAGAGCGGACGTAGCCTTTCGCAATCTCCACTTCTTTCCTGCCCAGTCTCGACGGCTTGGTGTACGCGCGCGAACCCGAGTTCAGGCACACGTTCTGCTCTCGTCTGAATTCAACTCTTGCGACCACGAGATTTCTCGTCGGAATCTCCGCAGCGGTGAAGCAATCCGTCTTCGCGGTCGCGAAATACCGTGGCGAGACGGTGGGCCGTGGCACAGCGGGCGCTGGTTGTGAGGCGAGCGTAATGTGATTCGGCGTGCTGACCTGCCGCCGCCGCAATCCGCGTGACCTCACGAACAACGGAGGAGATCCATGCAGCCATTAACACCGGCCCGCCTCCGTCTGGCCGCGATGATTGCCTTCATCATTCTGTCGGGTGCCGACTGGGCCATGGCGCAGCAGTTCGGTCGCAACCAGGTCAGGCACCGGTCGTTCCAGTTCAGGGTGCTGCGGACCGAGCACTTCGCGATTTATTACTACGAGGACGCCACCGACGCAGCCCGGGTGGCCGGCCGCATGGCCGAGCGATGGCGCACTCGGCTCAGCGGGGTGCTGGGCCACGACCTTCAGGGCGAGCAGCCGCTGATTCTGTACGCGGCGCCGGGGCACTTCCAGCAGACCAACGTCGCGGACGTGTCCGTCGGCGAGGGAGTCGGCGGCTTCATCGAATCGCTCCGCCGGCGCATCGTGATGCCCTTTGTCGGTGACTTCGGTGAGACCGACCACGTGCTCGGTCACGAGATGGTGCACGCCTTCCAGTTCGACATGATTGGGACCCGCTGGCCGCTGTGGTTCATGGAAGGCATGGCCGAGTACCTCTCGCTTGGCAGCGTCGACGCCCAAACCGCGCTGTGGATGCGCGATGCAGCACTGAGGGACCGGCTGCCGACCATCAGCGACCTCAACAACCCACGCTTCTTCCCGTACCGTTACGGCCAGGCGCTGTTCGCCTACATCGGACAGCGCTACGGCGACCGCGCGATCGCGGCGATCATGCGCCGCCTTGGTGCGCCGGCGACCCGGCCCCTCGAAGGCGCACCGGCCGAGACCCGAAACGCCGCCGGTCACTTCGAGACGGTCGGCGATCCGATCAAGGCCATCGAGCTGGCCCTGGGCGTCGATCGCGAGACGCTCAGCCGTCAATGGCAGGAGTCGATCCGCGCGACGATGCTGCCGCCGGTCCAGGGACATGACGTGCAGCCGGGCGACACCTTGATCGACCCGCGCACCGAGTCGGAGATGAACGTCGGGCCCGTCCTCAGCCCGGATGGATCGCGCGTCGCGTTCCTCACCTCGAGGAACCGCCTGTCCATCGACCTGGCGGTTGCCGACGCGAATACAGGACGGATCCAGCGCACGCTCCTCCGCACCGCCGGCGATCTGCATCTCGACAGCTTGCAGTTCATCCACTCGGCGGGCACATGGGATCCGTCCGGTCACCGCGTCGCCGTCGCCGTGATGCGGCGCGGCCGGCCGGTGCTGGCGATCGTGAATGCCGACACCGGACGACGAGAGCGCGACATCCCGCTGCCTGGCGTCGACGAAGCGATCCAGCCGGCGTGGTCGCCTGACGGCAAACAGATCGCGTTCTCGGGTCTGCGCAACGGCATGAGCGATCTCTACCTGATTTCGGTCGACGAGGGCGCGATTCGCCGCCTCACCGAGGACCCGTTCGCCGAGCGGCAGCCGGCGTGGTCGCCCGACGGTCGCAGCCTCGTCTTCGTCACGGACCGGTTTTCCTCGTCTATCGACGCGTTGCAACTAGGCGCGCACGAGATGGCGAGGATCGACGTGACCACCCGCGAGGTGGCCCGCCTGTCAGGGTTTGCGGGCGCGCAGCACGGATCGCCACAGTGGACCGAGCACGGCATCTACTTCGTCGCCAACCCGGACGGCGTTCCCGACGTGTATCGCCTCGACCCGGCGACGGGCGGCACGACTCGTATCACACGTTCGTCCACCGGCGTCACTGGCATTACCTCCTCGAGTCCGGCGCTGAGCGTCTCGCGAATGGAGCAGCGGCTGGCGTTCTCGCTGCGCCGCTATTCCTATGAGATCCGCCAGCTGAAGGGCTCCGGGCTCACCGCAGGCGAGCCGGCCCGCTCCGAGACGACGCTTGCGGCGGCGCGGCTGGCGCCCGCGTCCGGATCCACCTCGATCGATCGCCTGCTCGCCAACGCTGCGCAGGGCCTGTCCACCGGTCGGTTTGCCGAGTCGGTCCCGTTCCGTCCGCGGCTCGGCCTCGACTTCATCGGCCAGGAATTCGGTGTGTCCACGGGCGGCACCGGGCCGTTCCTGAGCGGCGGCATCGGCTTCCTCTTCAGCGACATGCTTAGCAACCACGTCCTCGAGGCGATGGTGCAAAGCAACAGTGAGTTCCGCGACACCGGCGGGCGTATCGGATACATGAACCGGGGCGGGCGCTGGAACTGGGGCGGCTTCGTCCAGCATGTGCCGGTCGTGACCGGCGGGATCTCCCGGGCGATCGCGGAGATCAACGGCCAGCCGGTTTCCATCGAGCAGGAAGTCCGCGACCGGCAGCTCGGCCAGCAGGTGCAGGGCGTCCTCGAGTTTCCGATCAGTCGAAGCCAGCGGTTCGAGTTCGGCACCGGGGTGTCGCACTTCACGTTCAACCGCCGCATCCGCACGGAGGCGTTCAGCCCGTCCGGCGCGCTCGTCGCGCAGGACGAGCAGCACGTCGAGATCGCCGATCCACTGACGCTGTGGCAGAGCACCGCCGCCTTCGTCACCGACACGGCGGTCCTCGGCCCAACCGCGCCGCTCCTCGGTCACCGGTCGCGGTTCGAGGTGGCGCCGACGGTGGGCGAGGTCGACTACACGTCGCTGGTCCTCGACGTCCGGCGCTACGTGATGCCCTTCCAGCCGTTCACGATCGCGGCCCGGGCCGTGCACGTCGGCCGCTACGGCGGCGATGCCGACTCGGGGCGCCTCTCGCCGCTCTTCGTGGGCTTCCCCACGTTCGTCCGCGGCTACGACGTCTACAGCTTCCACGCCCACGACTGCGATCCGGGGGCGTGCATCCAGATCGATGATCTCGAGGGCAGCCGCCTGCTGGTGGCCAACGTCGAGGTTCGCACGCCGCTCGTCGGCATGTTCAAGGGACGGATCGACTACGGCCACGTGCCCGTGGATCTCATCGGCTTCTACGACACGGGCATCGCCTGGCACGGATCGAATGACGAGCCCTCGTCTTCGTTCAACGATCGACCGTGGGTCAAGAGCGCGGGCGCCGGCCTCCGGTTCAACGCGTTCGGCTTCGCGGTGTTCGAGATGAGCGCCGTCCACGCATTCGACCGGCCGCGCGACAAGTGGCAGTTCCTCTTCGCGCTCCAGCCTGGTTTCTGATGGTGCGACTCCGCCGGCTGGCCGATAGTCATTTCGTTTTGTTTTGTTCGTCCCACGGCATCGGCTCCCAAAGTTCGACTTTGTTTCCGTCGGGATCGAGAACCCATGCGAACTGTCCATTCTCATGGGATTCGGGGCCCTTCCAGATTTCGACGCCGTTTCGTTTCAGCTGCGCCAGCATGTCGGGCATATTGTCGATTCGGTAGTTGATCATGAAGTTGGCGGGGCTGGGGCTGAACCACTCGGTGTTCTTCTCGGCGACATGCCACACGGTGAGACCTCGGTCCTCAGATTTGTCGTCGGTCCATTTGAGGATCGCGCCTCCCCAGGGCTCGAGCTGAATCCCCAAGTTTTGGCTGTACCACTCCGCGAGTCTCTTGTGATCTCCGGTGGACTTGAAAAACACGCCGCCGATTCCCGTGACCTTCGCCATCGTCGGTTCGGATTCAGGACAATTATCGATACGCCGGATGCGCTTTGATTGCAGCGCGCAGCGCGTCGCAATCGGTCCATTTGAGAATGACGCCGAGCCTCGTAAGCATGTTGCGGGCATCGACGATCGCGAACGCCGCCTTGTATATCGCCATCTCGAGTGTGCCCCCTGAAACACTCGTGTGGTTCGCTCTCAGATACATCGCATCAGCCAGATACGCCACGACCTCCTCGTCCTGCATCGACGGGACCGTCCATCCCTTTACATCCTTGAGGGCGTGGACACTTTCGTGAAAAATCGATGCTTTCCCCATCCCAGTCCGGACCACGCCCTCGCTGCCCAGCGTGATCCTTCCGATCAGTCTCTTCTCTCCGGCGCTGAATCTCCGGCCAACGAACGACGAATACGCTGCTCCCAGCTGAGGACCAGCGCTGCCGGTCACCACACTGATATCCTTCTTTTCGATCGCCTTGGCCACGAGATCCATCTGTGTCTTGTCAACGGCGACGTGCTCGACCTTGAAGCCGATACGATTGACAGGATGGACACGAAGAACCTGGGCAACGTCGAATTCGAGACTCATGGCAGAGTGGTCATGCCGGCCACTTTACGCCTGGCTTTGCCCGGCGGGCAAGTTTTGCGGGGAACCCGGACACCCGCACAGGCAGGTGTCCGGATCTTCGGTTGGCGAATTGGCTCGTGGCAATGACGCGCGCGTCAACGGCCGCTGACTTTGACCTGCCCGCGGATTTCGCCGCCACCGGACGTCGCGGAGTGGACGTTCGCATACGCTGCGCCACCACGGAGCGCGGCGATGACTTCGGCGAGCTCGCCGGCGGCGATTTGCTGCGTCGGCGCGATTGCGAGCACGCTCGCAGCCGTGATCGTTCCCGATACTTCGCCTTCCTGGGGGCATTCCGGCGTAATGGCGGCCACCGCCGCCGGCGCACGGACTGCACCCTGACACAACCACACAACAATGGCGCCGTTCACGTGCTGCTGCGCAAAGTGAATGTGCGCCTGCTGGACGGCCGACGACAGGCCGCTGAACGACAGCGTGTAATCAATCGACTGTTCATCCTCTGCGATCCGCGCTCGAAAGCGTCCTGACGCCTCAGTGGATACGGACGGAACTTCGTTGAAGCCGACCAGCGTGGCCTGCAGCCGGTTGCCGCCATCGTGATCGTCTCCGTCGTCGGCAGCCACGCCCGCCACCATGGACAGCGTGACAGCAATGAGTCCGGCCAGCGCGATGCGAAATGTCTTCATCTGCCTGTCCTCCTTGATTTGTGCGGGGAGTCCGTGGAGTCGCCGATGCGCGGGTGGCAAGCCGGATGCCGCTGTGCCGCTTTCGCGACCTTTAGGAATTTCGCGGAACATGCGTGACAGCCGTGCGACGGCGTGCCGAACGTTGAAAGGATTTTCGGTGCGTGTAATTCGAGGTCAGATTTCGCGGCTAACTTCTGAGCCTCGCACGGCGTCACTTCGGGCGCCAGCCGGCTACCAATGACATAGACTCTCGGCGCGGAGGCGAATGCCATTGCACGATCGAACGTCGCCCGTCCACAAAGACCGCCGTTACACGCGACGGCAGGTGCTTGAACAGGTCGCGTACACCGGCGCAGCGATGGCCATCGGCAGCTCGCTCGTTCCGCTCGGCGCCAGCAGCGGCGCGAGAAAACGCGTGATTGTTATCGGCGCCGGACTGGCCGGTCTCTGTGCGGCCTACGAGCTCATTGCACTCGGACATGACGTCACGGTGCTGGAAGCGCAGGATCGGCCCGGCGGTCGTGTTCACACGCTGCGGAGTCCGTTCTCAGACGGCCTATACGCAGAGGCCGGTGCCTCACGCATTCCAACATCGCATGATCTCACCCTCGCATACGCGCGGCTCTTCGACCTCCCGCTTGAACCGTTCGAGCCGAGCGATCTTCCCTCGATTCGTTACGCGTACCGGCACCGAGCGAAAGTGCTACCCGGAGACGCATTCGATTGGCCTGCCTCCGTGCGGGCTGATCAAAGATTGCTGACGCCAGCGCAGGTTCGGCGACGTTACATTGATCCGCTCGCCGACCAGATCGCGGATCCATTCGCGCCCGACTGGATCCCGTCGGCGCTCGAGAAGTACGACAAGGTCACGCGCGACGAGTATTTGCGCAGCCAGCACGTCTCCGACGCAGCGCTGCACATGATGAATCTCGGGTCCACTCCCGTGGCACGTATCCGATCGTTCCTCGATGTGCTGCGCGAAGTGGCTGTCAATCGGGAGCTCCGTCGTCGCGCAAACCTGACCGAGGATCTGCTGTTGAAGATCAAGGGAGGTAACGATCGGCTGCCGCAGGCCTTCGTCGATCGGCTGCGCGACCGAATCCGGTATCGCTGCGCCGGTCGCAGGATCGAACAAGATCCGACGGGAGTAAGGGTGTTTTTCGAGAACGGCGGATCTCTGCATCGTGCGTCAGGCGACTACGTGGTGTGTGCGGTGCCGTTTTCGATCGCCCGCCGACTGGAGTTCTCCCCAGGGTTGTCCGCCCAGAAGACCGCAGCCATCGAGAAGCTGCCGTACCACAGCGTCACACGCATCTACCTGCAATGCCGTGATCGCTTTTGGCTTCGCGAAGGTCTCAGCGGGTTCGCCGACACGGATCATCCGATGGAGATATGGGACGCGACATACGGCCAGCGCGGCCCGCGTGGCATCCTGATGTCGTTCATCCAGGGTCCCAAAGCGCGGGGACTCGCGCCGGCCTCGCAGACCGACCAACTGGACTTCGGTTTGAGGTCCGTCGAGGAGGTCTATCCCGGAGTCATGAAGGCCTTCGAACGAGGTTTCGTGAAGGTCTGGGATATCGATCCGTGGGCACGCGGCGCTGTTGCGTACCTGTTGCCGGGGCAAGTCCTCACACTCGATCCCTATATTGCGCGACCTGAAGGCCGCGTGCATTTCGCCGGCGAACACGCCTCATCTCTGCGAGGCTGGATGCAGGGCGCGTTTGAATCAGGTCGGCGCGTCGCTCGCGAAATCGACGCGACAACATTGCGCGCGGCGAGATGATTGAGACATCGGCATTGTAAGAAGTGGCTCAGGTCGCCGTGCAGGCGAGGACCCGATACAGGGAGACGTACTGTGAAAGCGATCGCGGTAACGGACCGGGCTGCGGGAACGGCCGGGATGACGCTGTTGGAGCGGCCCGAGCCGAGGGCAGCGATAAACGATGTTGTCGTTCAGGTTCATGCGTCGGGATTCGTTCCGACTGAGCTGACATGGCCCTCGACCTGGACCGATCGCCTAGGCGGTGACCGAACACCGTCGATCCCCGGGCACGAACTGGCCGGAGTGGTCACCGCCCTCGGCTATGGCACGACGGGTCTATCGGTGGGACAGCGGGTGCTCGGCCTCGCGGACTGGTATCGCGACGGCACCCTGGCCGAGTATGTGGCGATCGAGGCACGCAACCTCGCGCCGCTCCCGGGCGACGTCGACTTCTCGGTGGGTGCCAGTCTGCCGATCTCGGGCCTTACCGCGTGGCAGGGACTGTTCCAGCACGGCCGCCTTCAGGCGGGGCAGAGCCTCCTCGTCCACGGCGCGGCCGGCGCCGTCGGGTCGATGGTGACGCAACTCGCACGAGGGGCCGGCGCCTACGTCATCGGCAGCGGACGCAGTGCCGACCGTCAGACGGCGCTCGACTTCGGCGCGAAGGAGTTCGTCGACCTCGAGAACGACGTCCTCGAAGACGTCGGCCGAGTCGATCTGGTGTTCGATGTCATCGGCGGCGACATCGGGAAGCGGTCCGCAGGGCTGATTCGAGCCGGAGGAACACTGGTGTCCATCGTCGGGCCACCCGAGGCGCGGCCCGCCGACGGCCTCGCGGTCGACTTCGTCGTCGAGTCCGATCGTGCCCAACTGAGTGAGATCGTCCGGCGGGTGCGGAACGGACGACTGCGGACGAACATCGGCAACGTCTCGACCCTCGACGATGCGGTCGCCGTCTTCAACCGGACCGCGCGGAGTAAAGGGAAGACGATCATCCGCGTTCGTCTGTGAGCGACACGCGCACATCGATGCGTCCTGTCAGCTCGAGCCACCGACAGGCAGCCATGGCCTTCACATTGAAGATGTTCGACAACGGGCACTTTGTCACAGCCGCTGAACGTCGCTTCCCGCATTTTAGATAGTGCGCAACAGCAAGACGACGAACCCAATTCCGCTCAGAACCGTGCGAACGGCATGAAGTCTGTTCCAACGCTTCAGCAGTTCCGTAGCGCGGAAGTTCTGTGGAGACAGTGCGGGATCGAGCAATTGGTGATTGGTCGGGAAGATCACGAGCAGAGTGAATGGGATGTTGGCACCCAGCAGCAGCGCACCGGCGGCAACGCGCACGTCGGAGAGTTGCCACGAGGCAATCAAGCCGAACAGGCTTCCGACGCCAGCGAGCGAGGCTTGCATCACCGTCGCGCGATGGTAGCTCGGTGCGAACTCTCGCAGAGCGAGGTCATTGCCGCAGGATACCCGGGCTGGGTGTTCAACCAGGTTGATGTAGAGCGCCGCACCGCAGAAGAGTCCCGCGCAAATCGTTGCGATAAGCAGCAGCCCCGAAGTCATGGCGCAGGATCGTATCCTGTGTGCCAGTATCGATATCTGACCTCGTTACGCCAACTCTGGCGTCGGCGCGCAGGGAGATCGACGTCCATCTCACTGAATGTGCATGAGGGCGCGGCGACTCCCCGACGCCGCAGCGGCAGCAAAGAGGAGTGGCAGCACGATCGGCAGGATTAACGTCGCCAGCAGCGATGGGTGTGGTGCGGCGACCACGCCGACATCCGCAACGATTGGCTGTGCTGCATGTGACGCGAGTTGTTCGACCGTCACGCCAAGCAGGAGGGAGCCGCACGCGATTGGTTGCCGTCGGAACGTTGCCAAGACGGCAGACAGGTAGCAGCAGCCACCGACCACAATCATTGCGTGCAGCCAGATCGGAATCGCCTCCATCAGCGGGATCAGTCGCGTGACGTTGTCGCCGGGTGTCAGCTGACCCAGCGCCGACGTTATCCCGAGTCGCATCGTGTACGCCGCAGTCAGCATTGTCGGCAACGACACGTCCAAGGCGCGGAACGTCGCGACCAGGACGAGACCCCAGCGGACGACGGCGATGTCAAGCAAGTAAAAGGAGCGCCCACGTGCGAGGCAGGCGGCATACAGACAACCGGCCGACCAGCGGAGCGCCTCGCGATCTCGTCCGATGGACGCCACTTCGTGGATCATCGCGGTCGCCCATCGCTGCTGGGACACAGGCAGCAGCCATGCCGCCGCCCGCGCGAGCGCGTCAGCACTTCGCCGGATCGCCGATGGTTGTCGCTCGTCGCGTGATGTGGTCATGGAAAGCGCACTTCAGGCATCGACGTGACGGGCCCTTCCAGCAACTCCGACGGCCGATGCTTCAGGTGGGTGTCAAAGAACGCGCGCACGTATTGGCGCGTGATCTCCAGCGCCCGTGCCTGGTCGATCGAGCCCATCGCTCCGAACCAGCGCCAGATCGTCGGCTCCGTGAGCAGTGCCTGATCGAAGAAATTGAAATGCTCGGCGCCGCGCAGGAGGACCAGACTCGGGTGCGTCCTCGTTGACGCGCGGAGGCGCGCGAGCGCGTCGAGAAATGCCCGCGTATCTTGACGGTCCGTCGGACGCTCGAAGATGGGCCGATCGGCAAAGAGGAACAGGAACGGCTTGCCGACCCCGACCCGGTTGACGTCGCCAAGCGGCATGCCATCGAGATCGACACCCGCGCGACATCGGGCGTCGGCGCGACAGAACTGCAGCGCCGTGGCACCGCCGAGCGAGTGCCCCAACGCTCCGACCGCGGACAGATCCAATCGCCCGGCAAAGCGACCCGTCGAATCATGCGCATTGAGCGCCTGCAAGCGATCGAGCACGAACCGATTATCAGCCACCCAGACATCGAGCACCGGGAGGTAGAAATCGTTGGGTTGTCCCGGCGCCAGATCGCTAACAGTCCCCGGCGCGTTCTCCGGTGGGTGCCCAGCGGCCGTGCGCAGCACGACCCGGCCATCCTGATAGACCACCGCCGGCGTCGTGTACGGCGAGTCGGAACCCACGACGATGTAACCGTGACTCGCGAGATCCTCTGCCAGGACGGAGTTCTGGACGACCGCAGCCCCCAGGGCCGGCTTGAGGAGCACGACGGGGAAGGCGTGCTCACTGGCTGCCACCGATGGCGCCTCCAACGCGTGGCCGGTGACGCTGGCTCGATTCGTGGTGAGGCGTCCCATGATGAACCGCACGAGCGCTGATCCCGGCTCCATCGCCTCCCGAAGGCGATTGGGCATGTAGGCCACCGGGCGGGCGGCGTCACTGCGATTCGCGGGATACCAAATCCACACCGGCAACTCTCGTGGGCGGCTCCCCCCGGCGAACGGATCGGTCCGGTTGTCATCGCGCCAATCCGCAACCACGCGGCCGACCGCGTAGGGGCCGGTCGGGATTGGCAACGTCACGTGTCGCGGCTGACGCAGCCCGATCGCGACGACGAGCAGCGGCACCGACACGGCGCTGACCAACGCAAGGGCAACGAACCAATACAAAAGACGGCGGAGCGTCATCGTCCGGTTGCCTTCAATGGCCGCAACACCCTGCGGGCGGATGTCGCCGCGAGCTCGCGCGCCAGGGTCAGGCCCGTACGCGTCAACCGATAGATGTGGCGTAACGGGCGGCCCGGCGTGTCGCTCGGCTCCCAGTCCTCCTCGAGGAGACCATGCTCCGCGAGGCGCATGAGGATCGGATACAGCGTTCCTGATTGAAGGTCTGTTTCCTTCGCCAGGTCGTATCCATGACGCCAGATCGTCGGGTCGCGGAGCAGGGCGCGCAGGACACGACGCGTGTGCGGAGATCGATGAGGGGGACGACCCATGAACAATAAGTCTACATATAAAGACTTACTACGTCAAAAACACGCGGCCGACTTCGAGCGGTGTCGCCGAAGGCCGCTTGAACGCAGGGGAAGATTCGGGCCCGGTGTGTGACGCTCCTCTGCCGCACGCCCCGGGGCCGAGCGCTGTGCCATTCGCGTGCAAAGGGGTGGTGGGCAGAGAGATTGCCGTTCTCGTTAGACGAGCGGCGCTGCTATGCCGAATCAATACGCGCGCCGGACTTGGCTGATTGCTGTACGACGTAAAGAGCCCCCGGGCACAACCCGGGGGCTCTAGAGAGCATGCGGCAGGGTCCAGTCTATCGGCTGACCTGGAGGCTGGTTCCGCCAGCAGGGCCGCCGTCATTAGCACGGTTACCGTCGGAGACCACCTTGACCCAGAGTGCATCCTTGTCCTTGTAGTACGAGGTGGTGCTGGCCTTACGCAACGCATTCAGGCTGTCCTGCGGCGCACCCGAGGCTGCGGTGGTGAATCCCGGCAGCTCGAAGATCACCCACGAGCCGGCATCCAGTTCCGTCAGGGCGAGGGACACGGTGGGCCTTTCGGTGGTCACCTTGATCTCGGTGCCGGCTCGTACGTTGGTGCCCGTCACGTTGTACTCCTTGCCATCGCGGCTGAGAACGACTGGCGGCTGAGCAGGTGCACCGGCACCGCGGCCGAAACCGCCACCACCGCGAGCGGGAGCTCCGCCGGGACCAGCGGCTGCACCCGGACCACCACGACCCGCAGCAGCGCCAGGAGCACCGGGTGCGCCCGGACCGGCAGGAGCAGCGGCTGCGCCACGACCGCCGAGTGCGGCGCCAGGACCACCTCGACCTCCTCCGGGGCCGCCAACATTCAGTCGTCCGACATCGCCCTTGCACACCGCGGCGTTCCAGGTGGGCTTGATCTCACAGGCCTGTGCGTCGGCTGCGATGCTGTCGTTGACGCCGTCGTTGATGAGAATGTAGGAGTTGGGGACACCCCCGACCGAGCCGTCCTTGTCGCGGATCACCGCGGTCTTATAGGCCGTACTGCCTCCATTGTCGTTGCCCCACTTACGCTCCATCGGCGGGAAATACACCGGCTTGGCGTTGACGAATTTCACGCGCTCGACGGAGTTGTTGGAGCTGACCCCGAAGCTGGTATACAGCAGGTAAGAGATCGCTCCCGTCTTGCGAGTGGCGTTGTCCTCGTAGTTCCGGAAGGTGACGTTCTCCACGTCATGACGGTAATCGTAGTACTCGTAGCCGCGGATCGGGAAATCCGGTAGTTCGGCCTTCGGCAAGCTGCGGCCGTACGCCTTTTCCGCGTCAGTCCTGGGGTTGCCGGCGTTCTCGGTTTCGCCCACGAACAGCGAGTCGACGACCTTTGACGTAAAGGCGTACCGACCGAAGGCGCCGGACGCGTGCGTAAAGCCGATCGCGTTGTCGGCCGCCTTCACGTTCCGGAAGACGTGCATCTCGCCGCGGCCCCAGATGGCGCCGTTGCGGTTCTTGTAGCCGGTGAGATTCTCGAAGACCGATTCCAGCGCGGTGCTGTTCGCGTCAGCGGGATTTTCAAGGCCGGTATGCGAGCTGCCGGTCA
>DATFRP010000298.1:0-27221 GCA_035263125.1 Vicinamibacterales bacterium | reverse complement strand
GCGAGCTTCCATGCGGGATCGAGCGCGCGTTTCACAGCGCGCATCTGATCGATCCCTGCATCACCGTACAGCTCGCGCAGCAGACGTTGCTTGAGCGCACTGCGGCCGACGCCGTGCTCGGCCAGCGGGGCGCCGCCCATGCCGATCACGCCGTGCGCGATCTCGAGGATCGCGTCGCGTCCTCGATGCACGTCGTCCATGGTCGATGGAATGAGGTTCGTGTGCAGGTTGCCGTCGGAGACGTGTCCCCAGATCGCGTAGTCGAGACCGCGGCTTTCGAAGGCGGCGCGATAGAGATCGAGCGACTCCGCCAGTCGCTCGAATGGGACGACGGGATCACCGGCGGTTTTTTCGATGTCGGGATGCGATCGCGCTTTGGCAGCCGCGACCAGTGCGTTGACGCTTGCCGGCACCGCTTCGCGAAGATCGAACAGACGCTGCGCACCACGATCGTCGTGGGGCGACGCCAGCACGGGATCGTCTGTGACGCCGGCCGCGGCGAGGACGTCCTGCAGCCGATCGAGCGTGGCGTCTTCGTTGGCGCCGATCTCGATCTGCAGCATCAACATGACAGATCCGGGCGCAGGTCGAGTCACCTGCGCGCGGGCGAAGGCCTCGTCTGGAACGGCGGCAAGCGCGCGGCTGTCCATATACTCGATCGCTGACACGTCGAGCGGTCCGCGGGCGTACCAGGCATCCGATGCTTCTTCACGCAGCGCGGCAGCAACTGCGAGCGCCTGACGGTCACCCCGGCATCGAATCAGGGCGACCGCTCGTCGCGGGCGCGGGATGATTTTCAGCGTCGCGGCGACGACCACACCCAGTGTTCCTTCTGAGCCGACAAAGAGATCAACGAGATCCATCCCCGGCCGGGCGAAATATCCGGCAGAGAGCTTCGGGACCGACGGCATCGCATACGTGGGGATCCTCACGCGACTGATGGCGCCCGACACGTGCCCGATCTCGAAGTGTCCGTCAGACGAGGCCATCACGTCGCCCCGGCGGATATCGAGCACCTCGCCGCTCGCGAGGACGACAGAGATCCCTGACACCCAGCGCCGTGTCGATCCGTACTTGAACGTGGCAGCTCCAGCGGCGTTGGTGGAGATCGTCCCGCCGACGAATGCGCCGTCGAAGGTGGGCACCGGCGGATAGAACAGTCCGGAAGCTGCCAGCGTGCGCTGAAGCAACGCGAGGCTGACGCCGGCGCCGACGCGCACCTCATCATTCGACGGTGTGCCGATCGTTGTCAGCTCACGGGTGCTGAGGACGACCTCGCCGCGGGGTGTGGCGCCGCCTGTCAACGACGACTGCGCGCCAACCGGGAGCACGCGCTCGGCGCCGGCGACGAGCGCCGCGACGTCCGCCTCGTCGCGCGGAAAGGCCACCCCCGCGGCGAAGCCCCCGGGCACGTGCGCCGCGTCGCTCAGAAACGACCCGACGATGGCGGGATCACGCTCGATCGACGGGACTGCGGCATTCCGGGGCTGTCGTGCCGTGATGCGATGTGACACGGGTCTGCTCGAATTAGTCTATAGGGGTTGGCCGGTCGCAAAGGACCGGCCCTACGACCGTGGTCTGCAGGACTGGCGCGACGATCGACATGGATCCGATCCGTTACACCCTCAGCTTTCCCGAACCGCACACTCACTATGTCGACGTGACGGCATCGGTGCCAAGCGCGGGACAGTCGTCAATCGAATTGATGATGGCGGTGTGGACGCCAGGCTCCTATCTGATCCGCGAGTATCAGCGGCACATCGAAGGTGTGACGGCCGAAAACCCCGACGGCCGCGACCTGCCGGTCGACAAGACTGCGAAGAACCGCTGGAGAATCACAACTGGCGGGGCGCCGATCGTCACCGTGACGTATCGCGTCTACGGGCGCGAGATGTCGGTGCGCACCAACTGGATCGAATCGCGATTCGCGTTGATCAACGGCGCACCCACGTTCCTGACGCTCGCGGACCGCACGCCGCGACCGCATCTGGTCA
Organism: Vicinamibacterales bacterium; assembly: GCA_035263125.1. Lineage (GTDB taxonomy): Bacteria > Acidobacteriota > Vicinamibacteria > Vicinamibacterales > UBA2999 > Gp6-AA40. The sequence continues at coordinate 25,227 of DATFRP010000298.1, read as the reverse complement.
CGATCGTTCCGGCCGAGGGATGGACGCGATCGATGACCGGACTCGCCGACGGTGGTGGGCCCCATCACTATTGCGCCGCCGACTACGACACGCTCGTCGACTCGCCGATTCTCGTCGGCAATCCGGCCGTGTACGACTTCACCGTCGACGGCGTGAAACACTGGCTCGTCAACGAAGGCGAATCCGGCGTCTTCGACGGCGTGCGCGCGGCGAGGGACGTCGAGGCGATCGTGCGCGAACACCTGCGCATGTGGGGCTCGCTGCCCTACGACAAGTACATGTTCCTGAATGTCATCACGGAAGGTGGTGGTGGACTCGAGCACCGCAACTCTGCCGTATTGATGGCCAGTCGCTGGGCCACGCGCACACGAAAGACCTATGTGAGCTGGCTCGAGCTGGTCAGCCACGAGTTCTTCCACGTATGGAATGTCAAGCGGCTGCGCCCGGTGGAGCTCGGCCCGTTCGAGTACGAGCGCGAGACCCACACGCGCAGTCTCTGGGCCGTCGAAGGGGTCACGGAGTACTACGGCATCCTCCTCCTTCACCGTGCCGGCCTCATGACGCGCGACGAGACGCTCGAAGCGTTGTCCGAGAAGATCGAAGCACTGCAGACGACGCCAGGGCGTCTCGTCCAGTCGATGGCGCAGGCGTCGTTCGACGCGTGGATCAAGCTGTATCGTCCCGACGAGAACTCGCCGAACACGTCGATCAGCTACTACACGAAAGGCGCAGTGATCGCCTTTCTCCTCGATGCGATGATTCGACGTGCCACTGGCGCGGCGAAAAGCCTCGACGATGTGATGCGCGAGGCCTATCGTCAGTACTCCGGTCAACGCGGCTTCACGGCGCAGCAGTTCCGCGGACTGGTGGAAGATCTCATCGGCCGATCGCTGTCGACGTTCTGGAGCAATGCGATCGAAGGCACCGGCGAACTGAAATATGCCGAGGCGCTCGACTTCTTTGGCCTGCGCTTCAAGCCCGAGACCGCGTCACCCGGTGAGCGGCAGAAAGTGTGGATCGGCGCCACGACGAAAATCGATGAGGGACGACTCGTGGTGACCCACGTGAAGCGGGGCACCCCGGCGTTCAACGCCGGCATCAACGTCGACGACGAGATCATCGCGATCGACGACTTGCGGGTGCGTGGCGATCGATTCGATCAGCGGCTCGAACAGTACTCTCCAGGGACAAAGGTCTCGGTGCTGGTCGCGCGGCGCGAGCAGTTGGTTGAATTGGATCTCACGTTCGGTGTCGAACCAGCGCGGTTGTGGCGACTCGAAGTGGACCCGATTGCGACACCAGCACAGGCCAGCCAGCTCACTGGCTGGCTGAAAGGATTTGCCGAACCGGGGGGCTAAGGCGGCATCCCTCTTGCAGCGACAAACGGGTCATCAACGAGCGACCCGTTCATGCATACGTCTACAGCCGTTCTCGATATCGAAATTACCCGAAGTTTTCCAGATCTGAACAACCTCGGCGACGCCGATAGTGCCCTGGTGCTGTTCCGGCTTCATGGCCGTCCGCTCGGGTGGGGCGGCGCTTCGGTGACAAAGGGCAGGCTCGACCGAACCGCACTCATCCGGCAACTGCTCGACCGGCACGCGTGGTCGTGTGCGCTCGCGTTGACGGAACGCGCCGTGCAGGACGGGGCCCCGCCGCACACACTCGATCTGAGCGGCATGCTGCAGTCGGCGCCGCAGGAATCCGCGGGTGGCCCGCTCGTGACCGTGGCCGTGTGCAACACCACGCCGGCCGCGCGACTCGCGCCGTGTCTCGACTCGCTCCTGCGCCTCGAATACGCCCCGCTCGATCTCGTAGTCATCGACACGTCCGACGATCGAAATCGAGTCGAGCGTCTGGTGCGGGATCGGTATCCGCGCGTACGTTACTGCACCGCGTCCGACGCCGGTGCGGCGTCGCAGCGCGCGGTCGAGGAGTGTCGCGGCGACATCCTGGCGATCACCGATGGCGACGCCCTCGTCGATCCGCGCTGGGTCTCGAAGCTTGCCCACGTCTTTCTGTCCGATCCTGACGTGATGACGGTCAGCGGGCTCGCGCTGCCCCGATCCATTCAGAAGCCGTTTCGCTCCGCGTTGCCCGCCGGCGCGCCATTCTGTCGCGAATGGTCGCGCGTGCAGATGGACACGGCGTCGCTGGAGGGGTTGATGGAGCGCGTCTCCGAGCGCGCCAGCGCGAACGTCGCGGTGTGGCGTCCGGGTCGTGTCAGCACGAGCTCGTACACACGCGTTTTCGAGCCCGCGGCAATCGTTCGCTCCCAGTTGTCCATGCTCACGCTTCCCACGACGAAGCGTCGCGTGTCCATTCGCGAGGCGGAGCGCACCTTGGACCTCGCAGAAGGCCTGCGTGCGATCGGCGATGCGACCGCATTCGACGGCCTGACGCTCCACGTGACGTGGCTCGGCCAGCCGATCGGGGACGCGTACATCCCGCATCGAGGTGCCACGGTGAGCCCGCTCTGGATGGCGGATGCGATCGCGCGGCAGCTGACGGCAGAGATTCTGGACGCGCGTCTCGGGGTGGGAGAACATGTCTGCCGCGCGCTCCTGACCGCCGATCTCGCGCGCTTCGTCCTCTCACGCTCGCCCCTGTCTCTCGAGGGGCCCGCCGAGGTCCCGCGTAAGCGGGCGCCCTCCGCTGCATAGCGGCGGCGGAGCCAGCAGAGAAGAGCGTGAGCGCTTTGCTCAGCGCTCTCGGCTTCCTCCGGCCCGCGCTCCGGGGGCTATACTCGAATCGTGCGCTTCGATCCCGAGTACGTCTCGCAGGTCCTCAACGAGAACTTCGAGGACGCGAAGACGCTCTTCCTCGCCCCGTTGATGGCGATTCATTCCGCGCATCTGGTCATGCTGGCCGACTGCCGCATCATCGGCGCCGACGATGCCCGGACGTTGCGGCAGGCGCTCGACGCGATCCCGGTGAACGAGATTCGGCGCGCTCCCTACGACGGCACCTGCGAGGATCTCTTCTTCTTCGTCGAACGGATGCTCGTCGACGCCTGCGGCGAAGACGTGGCCGGCCGGCTCCACACCGCGCGCAGCCGCAACGACATCGACATGACGATGTACCGCATGCGCCAGCGCGAGTTCGTGCTCGCCCTCATCGAGGCGGTGATCGATCTTCGCGAGGGGCTCATCGATCTGGCGTCGCGTCATCGCACGACGCTCTTTGCAGCCCACACCCACACACAGCCGGCGCAGCCCACGACGATCGCCCACTATCTGCTCGCCGTGGTCGAACAGCTCGAGCGGGATGTGCGGCGTCTGCGCGCCGCGTACGCGTGCACGAACCGCAGCCCGCTTGGCGCATGCGCAATTACCGGCACGGGGTTCCCGATCGACCGCCGGCTCACGAGCGATCTGCTCGGGTTCGACGAGCCGATGGGCAACACCTACGGCTGTATCGCAACCGTCGACTACCTGCTCGAAAGCGCGTCGGCGACATCCGTGCTGCTGGTGGGACTCGGCCGGGTCATCCAGGACCTGCTGCTCTGGTGCACGATCGAATTCGGGTATCTGCGCCTCGCGGACGGCTTCGTGCAGTGCAGCAGCATCATGCCGCAGAAGCGCAACCCGGTCGCGCTCGAACACGCCCGCGCGATTGGGAGCAAGGCGCTGGGCCAGGCCGCGGCGATCACCCAGAGCGTCCACAACACACCGTTCGGCGACATCGTCGATACCGAAGATGATCTGCAGCCGCTCGTCGCGTCGATGTTTCGCGATGCGCTGCGATCGGTGACGCTCGTCGACGCGGCGATGCGCACGGCCGAGTTCGACGCGGTTCGACTCGAAGCGCGCGCGGCGGAAGGCGGGACGACCCTGACCGAGCTTGCCGATCATCTCGTCCGCGAGCGCGGCATTCCCTTCAAGACCGCGCACGCGATCGTGAGTCGTGTGATGGCGGCTCTTCGCGAACGACCCGGTGCGGCGCTCGGCGACACCCTCGCGGCCGAGTCGGAGGCGGTGCTCGGGACGCCGCTGCACTACAGCGACGACGAGATTGCAGGCATCATGAGCCCCCGCCATTTTGTCGATGTGCGCCGGACGTGCGGTGGGCCTGCACCGAGCGAAACCTCGCGTGCTCTTGATGATGCGCGACGGACGCTCGACGCCGACAGGCAATGGTCGTCCCGGATTCGGGATGCTCTTGATGCCGCGGAGCTTCGCCTTCGGGAGCGTGTGAGATCCTTATAGCTCCCGGTCATCGTGACCGACTCCTGCGTGTACCTGGCACAGCACGTCAACCGAAACCCCGAAACCAACGTCTATTGTGGGGTGGGAAATCCCCTCAGTGTGATACGTGTCTCTCGAGCGGTGATGACCGTGTTGTTCGCGGTGATGATTGCCGCGACGGCCGTGGGGGCGGCCGACGACGAAATCGTGGCTGCTGCAATCGAGGGCACCGCGGCCATCATCGTCGACGGCGAGCTGAACGACGCCGCCTGGCAGCGCGCCGTGCCCGTGACGACGTTCGTGCAACGTGATCCGCTCGAGGGTGCACCCGCGAGCTTTCGCTCGGAAGCTCGGGTGCTGTACGACGGCAGCGCCATGTACGTCGCGGTCCGCGCGTTCGATCCCGAGCCGACGCGAATCAAGGGATATCTGACGCGGCGCGACATGGGGTCGACCTCCGACTGGATCGAGGTCTACATCGACTCCTACCACGACAAGCGCACGGCCTATCAATTCGCGGTCAATCCGGTCGGCGTGAAGCGCGATGCCTACTGGTTCGATGACAACAACAGCGATGACAGCTGGGACGCGGTCTGGGACGTCGTCACGAGGCGCAACGCCGATGGGTGGCAGGCGGAATTCCGGATTCCGTTCTCGCAGCTCCGCTTCAGCAGCACGGGAGACGGGCAGGTCGGCTTCGCCGTCACGCGCACGGTATCGCGCAAGAACGAGACGTCCACCTGGCCGCTTCTCTCGAAGAGCGCAAGCGGGTGGGTCTCGTCGTTCGGCACGCTATCCGGCGTGATGCGTGGGCAGGCATCGAAACGGCTCGAAGTCATTCCCTACATGGTCGGTGACGTGAAGACCCAGCCGCTGCAGCCCGGTAATCCACTGCAGAATACGACCGATCCCGACGCGTCGTTTGGCGCGGACTTGAAGTACGCGGTCACGCCAGCACTGAATCTGACGGCGACGGTCAACCCCGACTTTGGCCAGGTCGAAGCCGATCCGGCCGTGGTGAACCTGAGCGCATTCGAGACGTTCTTCCAGGAGAAGCGGCCGTTCTTCATCGAAGGATCAGGGACGTACCAGTTCGAGTGCCGCGATTGCAACCTGTTCTACTCGCGACGCATTGGCCGGCAGCCGCGTGGATCCCCCGAGCTCGGCGCGAACGAGTACTCCACCCAACCCGGCCAGTCGACGATCCTCGGCGCAAGCAAGCTGACCGGCCGCGTCCGCAGTTTCTCGGTCGGCATGCTGGCGGCGGTGACCGATGAAGAGGAAGCTCGTCTCGCGTCCGGCGACAGACGCTGGACCCAGGTCGTCGAGCCGCGGACGTTCTACTCGGTTGCCCGGGCGAGGCGTGAGTTCAGCGATCAGTCTTCACTCGGGTTCATCCTGACGACGACGGCACGCGAGTTGACCGATGCGGTGTCGTTTCTTCCGCAGAACGCAGTCACGGGCGGCGTCGACTACAACTGGCGGATCGGTAAGCGCTGGGGCCTGAACGGCTACTGGGCGGGATCGGATGTGAACGGTAGCCGCGAGGCGATCGGGCTGCTGCAGACGAACAACGTCCACAGCTTCCAGCGTCCCGATGCGACTCACGTCGAGGTCGATCCGCTCGCCGAGTCGCTTCGTGGCCACTCCGGATCGATCAACTTCGGCAAGATCGCGGGAGAGCGCACGCGGGGCAATGTGAGCATCGGATACCTCTCGCCCGGTTTCGAGGTCAACGATCTCGGATTCCAGCAGCGCGCCGATGCGATTCAGCAGAACAGCTGGTTTCAGGTGCGGTGGAATACGCCCGGTAAGTACACGCGCAACCACACGATCAACTTCAACCAGTGGTCGTCGCACAACTTCGACGGCGATCGGATGTCGTTCGGCGGCAATTTCAACGCACACTGGCAGTTTCAGAATTTCTGGGGCACCGGCTTCGGCGTCAATTTCAATTCGCGCTCCTTCGACGACCGGCTGACACGCGGCGGCCCGGGCGGCTACAACCGCGGCAACATCAACAGCTGGCAGTACTTCGGCTCGGACGATCGGAAGCTCGTGAGCTTTGGCCTGGATACGTTCATCTGGAACAACGGGCTCGTGACGGCGTTCAACGTCGGGCCCCGCGTGACGGTGCGTCCGACGTCGTCGTTGTCGGTCGAACTCGGCACCTATTACGAGCGTCGCCGCGACGATTCGCAGTGGGTGACGTCGGAGGTCGTCGGCGACACCACGCACTACGTGTTCGCGCACATCTCCCAGAAGACGAGCAACATCACCACACGCGTCAACTACACGGTGACGCCCAATCTGTCGATCCAGGTCTACGCGCAGCCGTTCGTCTCGACCGGGCTGTACTCCGGGTCCAAGGAGCTCGTGAACGGGCGCGCGGATCGGTACGAAGATCAATATGCGCCGTACGCGTACGGCGGGGCGTCACCGGACTTCAAGGTCTTGTCGTTCCGGACGACGAACGTGATGCGGTGGGAGTACAAGCCCGGGTCGACGTTGTTCGTCGTGTGGCAGCAGGGGCGCGAACGAGATGGGACGCCGAACGCCTTCCGGTTCGGCCGCGACTACGGCGACATCTTCAACACGGATTCGTCGAACACGTTCCTCGTCAAGCTGGCGTACTGGTTGAATCCCTGACGTAGGTAGTGTCCGGCTTCCGCCTTCGCTGAAAGCTGCGGCGGACCACCGTCGCCTCGGCGTAGGTGGTCAGCCGGACGCGAACTATACTGCGACAGTGACACGAATCGGTCGCAGTTATCTGCGTGTGCTCGTCATCTGGGTCGCGGTGCTCGTCGCGCTCTACGCCTTCCAGGAATACTTCTCGTAATGCATCCCGTCGACTGGGCCATTGTCGGGATCTACATCACGTGGATCGCCTGGAGCGGCATCCGCCTCTCCAAACGCACGAACGAGATCGAGGGCTACTTCCTTGGAAGCCGGAGCCTGCCGTGGTGGGCGGTCGGGCTGTCGGTGATGGCGACCCAGCTCAGCGCGATCACGATGATCGGCACGACCGGCCAGGGCTACGTGGACGGCATGCGCTTTCTGCAGTTCTACTACGCGCTGCCGATCGCGATGATCGTCCTCTCGCTCACGCTCGTGCCGTTCTTTCATTCGGCAAAGGTCTTCACGGCGTACGAGTACCTCGAGCGGCGGTTCGATGCCAAGACCCGCGCGTTCACGAGCCTGCTGTTCCTGTTCTCGCGGAGCATGTCGCTTGGCGTGGTTTTCTCGGCGCCGGCGGTCGTCCTCGCGGTGATCCTCGGCATCAACGTCACTGGAACCGTGCTGCTGATTGCGCTGCCGACCGTGGCGTACACGATGTTCGGCGGTGTGCAGGCGGTGACGTGGACCGACGTCAAGCAGATGGTCTTGATCGTCGGCGGACTGGTGGTGGCCGTGATCGTGCTGATCCTCGGGCTGCCGCAGGACGTGAGCGTGTTCGAGAGCCTGCGCATCGCCGGTACGACCGGCCGTCTTCAGACCTTCGATTTCACGTTCGATGTCACGAACCAGTACACGTTCTGGTCGGGCACCATCGCCGCGCTCTTCCTGTTCTGTTCGTACTTCGGCGCCGATCAGAGCCAGGTGCAGCGTTATCTGGCGACGCCGTCAGTCGATCAAGCGCGCGAATCGCTGCTGGTAAGCGCCTATTGGAAGATCCCGTTGCAGGCGCTCGTGCTGCTGGTCGGGGTGCTGATGTTCGTGTTCTACGTGTTCGCGCCGTCTCCGATGCTCTTCAATCGCGTGCATGAGCGCACGCTTCGCGAGGGTCCGCGTGCCGCCGAGTACAGCGCGCTCGAGCGGGAGTTCGAGGCCGCGAGCGCATCGCGGGCGGCGGCCGCCCGCGTGATGGCGCGCTCGGAGGCCATCGGCGATACGAAGAGCCGCGGCATTGCGGAAGCGGAGTTCGCCAGGCGCGACGCGGAGGTGCGCGAGATCCACAGCAACGCGCTGACGCTCGTGCGAGAGGCGACAGGCGATGCTGCCTACACCGATGTGAACTACGTCTTCCCGACGTTCATCACGACCCACATGCCGATCGGCGTGGTCGGCCTCCTGATTGCGGCGATCATCGCCGCCGCGATGTCGGCGAGCTCCGGAGAGCTGTCGGCGTTGACCGCGGCGACAATCATCGACTTCTATCGCCGCTTCGTGCGGACGGAGGGCGATGACGCGCACTTCCTCAAGGTGTCGCGCGTCGCGACCTTGTTCTGGGGACTGCTGGCGAGCGTCGTCGCCGTCTGGGCCGCGGAGCTCGGATCGCTCATCGAGGTCGTCAATCGCTTCGGCTCGTTTTTCTACGGGTCCATTCTTGGCGTCTTCATCCTGGCGATTGGATTCCCCATGGCATCGTCCAACGGCGCGTTCATCGGTCTGGTCGCCGGCATGGCCTCGGTGGCGTGGGTCGCGACCTACACCAAGGTCGCGTTCCTCTGGCACAACGTGATCGGCGCGGTCGCAGTCGTCGTCGTGGGTCTGCTGGTGAGCGCCGTGATGCCGGAACGAAAGGCCACTGAGGGCACGAAGGTCTAGCCACGAACACGGAGATCGCGGAGTAGTTGGCCACGGAGATCACGAAGATCAGGGAGTCAGTTGGCCACGGAGATCACGAAGATCGCGGAGTCGGTTGGCCACGGAGATCACGGAGGAATTTGGCCACAAAGGACACAAAGATCACAAAGAATCAGATACGGAGGACTCCAAGAACGTCGGGCAAGGAGGACTCCGTTTCTCCTCTTCGTGATCTTCGTGATCTCCGTGGCCCAAGATCTTCGAGTCTCTTCCTTTGTGATCTTTGTGGCCCGAAATCTCGGCGCCCGTCGTGGCAATGGACAGTGACACATGACGAAAGAGGTCTCGATCCGAACCGCCCGACTCACTGACGCACCAACGATCGCGGAGTTGACGATTCAGCTTGGCTACGAAGTGCCGCTGTCGACGCTGACCGACAGGCTGGGACGGCTGCTGGCGAAAGACGATCAGCAGTTTCTCGTGGCCGAAATCGACGGTGATGTCGTCGGTTGGGTGCATGTCGGCCTGACCGAGAACATCGACACCGGAGTGTACGCGCATATCGGCGGCCTTGTGGTCGACAGGCGCCACAGAAAGGAGCGTATTGGTCGTTTGCTGATGACCGAGGCAGAGGCGTGGGCGCGTGGCCGGAGCTGTGACGTCGTGCGACTCTGGTCCACTGTGTCGCGGACCGATGCGCACCGCTTCTACGAGCATCTGGGCTACACCAATGTCAAGACGCAATACTCCTATGTGAAGCTGATTGGATCGGCCGGGAACGAGGCGATTCGCGCGTTCATCCCGCGCGTCAACCCGTGATTCGCATCATCGTCACCGGCGGCACGTTCGACAAGCGGTACGACGAAATCCGCGGACAGCTCTCGTTCGACGCCACGCACCTGCCAGAGATGCTGCGTCTCGGCCGCTCGCACGTCGAGACGACAATCGAGACGCTGATGATGATCGACAGCCTCGAGATGACCGATGAGGACCGCGCGCGGATTGCGCGCAGTTGTGCCGAGTGTGCGGAGACTCGCATTGTGATCACGCACGGCACCGACACGATGGTGGAGACTGCTCGCGCGGTCGCTGAAGTCGTCCGCGATAAGACGGTGGTGTTCACCGGGGCGATGGTGCCCTATGCGTTCGGCAGCTCCGACGGTCTCTTCAACCTCGGGAGCGCGCTCTCGTTCGCCGAGGTCCTGCCGGCGGGCATCTACATCGCGATGAATGGCCAGCACTTCGCGTGGGATGCCGTGCGCAAGAACCAGCAGACGGGTGTCTTCGAACGGCTCTGTTAGAGACAGTCCAAGGTTCAACGTTCCGGGTCCGCCCGAATGCGGACACTGCGTACGGCGTCAGACCGGTGTCGTCTCCGGGAAGGCGAAGTAATCGTGGTGGCCTGGCGGGTCGATGCCGGCGAGTCGCGCGGCATAGGCGAGCTGGGCCATGTGGCGCACCTCGTGCAGCAGGATGTGAATCGCGAGCTTCCCTCGAGTGATCGACACGGGACCGGTGGGAATTGTGAAGTTCATCACCTCGTTCGCCTGTGCGTCGCTCAACCCGGCGACGTAGTGCCGCAGATCGGCGTGCGCACGGTCCGCATACGCGAAGAGTCCCGCGATGTCGCCTTCCGCCACGCCGGTCTTCTCCGGCAGCGGCCCGCCTTGTAGCCGTGACAGATGCCGACGTTCGACCCAGAAGACGTGATCGACGAGGCTGTTGAGCGTCGGGAAGCGTCCTCCAGGCTGAAACGGGAGCGTCAGTCGCGATGGGTCCGCCTCGAGCCATGCGCGCCACTTGCCTCGCTCATGGTGGACGTAATCCATGAGCCGATTGAAATCCATTGGGATGCTCATTGCCCGATCGCCTCGTCGACAGAAAGGACACGAACAGGCGCCAGGTTCAGCGCGCGAATGCCGGGCTCGATCGTCTTCCGATCTCCGACGACCACGACCGCGAAGCGCTTGGGTTGGATGTGCGTTGCGGCCGCCTTCTGCACCGCGGCGCTCGTCACCGACTGAACGTTCCGCACGTAGTCGGCGAAAAACGAATCCGGAAGCGAGTAGACGACCTGCTCCTCGATGTGCGACGCGAGATCGCCCAGCGTCTCGAATTCTCCGGGGAAACTGAGCGCGATGTAGTTCTTCGCTTTCATCAGCTCATCGGCTTCAACCGGCTTGCTCATGCGGTTGAGCTCGTTGAAGAACTCGCGCAGCGCTTCGGACGTCTTGTCGGTCTGCACGCCCGCTGCCGCATAAAAGGGGCCCGGCGCCAGCCGCATATCGAAGCGCGACCCTGCGCCATAGGCATACTGGTGCTCCTCGCGCAGGTTCTGATTGAGACGTGATGTGAACGAGCCGCCGAGAATCGTGTTCATGACCTCGAGCGTGAAGTAGTCGGGCGTCGATCGCGCAACGCCTACCCAGCCGATGCGGATCTGCGATTGCGCGGCGCCGGGGATGTCGACGATGGTGATCTGCCCCTCGGTAAGCTGGGAAGCGCCAGGGACAGGACGCCGGGGCGTCGCGGCGGCTGGGTTGTTATGCCACTGGCCGAAGTGTGTTTCCAGCTGCGCGATCGCATCGGCCGCTCTCACGTCGCCAGTGACGATGAGCGTCGCGTTGGTGGGTTGGTACATCGCCGCATGAAAGGCCTTGAGATCGCCGACGGTGAACGCCTTGATCGTCGACTCGGTGCCCATCGCCGCCGTGCCGTAGCGATGGGACGGGCCGAACACGGTGTGTGCGAAGGCGAGCGGCGCCACGGCCGCCGGATCGTCCTTGGCCTGCAGCAGCGCCGTCAGGCGCTCCTTGCGAACGCGTTCGAGCTCGTCGGCGGGGAACGTCGGGCGGAGCGCGACATCCGCCATGACCGCGAGCGCTTCTTTCATCCGCGAAACGGGAACGTTCAACCGTACCGCCGACGCGTCGAACGAGCTGGTCGTCGTGAGATCGGCGCCGAGGAAGTCGACTTCGTCCGAGATCTGCAGCGACGACCGCGAGCCGGCGCCCTCATCGAGCATCGCTGCCGTGAGGCTGGCGACGCCGAACTTGCCCGCCGGGTCATCACCAGCGCCCGCCTTGATCAGAAGGTTTACCTGCACGAGCGGAACGGCGCGCGTCTCGATGACCCACACGGGCAGCCCGTTGCTCAGCGTCCGCTTCTGGACCTGCGGCAGATTCAGTTGCGGCGCGGGGCCAAGAGGAGGCGGCGAGGAGCGATCAGGTCTGGTCTGGGCAAGGAGGCCAGCACCGTCACCAAGGCCACGGAGATCTGAAGCCACGACGATCACGAAGAACACCAAGAGGAGAAACGGGGTTCTCCGTGACTGCTCTTTGTGATCGTGGTGTCCTTTGTGGCCCCACACCTCCGTGGCTCCGTGGCTGACTCTTCGTGATCGTTGTGGCGCGCTCATTTCCTGCCCTCCGGCTCTACGACCAGCTCGACCCGGCGATCGGCCGGCAACCACTCGATGATGACCGCCTGCACGTCCGAGGGCTTGATTGAGGTATAGCGGGCGAGGTCTTCGGCGAAGAAGTCGGGCCCGCCGCCGGCCGCATGGTATGCGTTCAGCTGATCGGCCTTGCCTCCGAAGCCGCCGACGCGCTCCATGCGCCGATAGAACGACGCTTCCAACTGGTTGATCGCGCGCTGCACTTCACGCGCGGTCGGCGGCTCGCGGCGCAGCTTCTCGAGCTCTTCGTCGATCGCCGTCCGCAGTTCGGCGACCGTGTGCCCCTGCCGCGCGGTCGCGATGATCGAGAACGAGCTGCCCAGCGCCGCCGACTGCTGATACGCGGTGACGTCCTGCGCGATCTGCATGTCGTAGACGAGCCGCTTGTACAGTCGCGAGTTCTTGCCGCCTGCAAGCACGGACGAGGCCATGTCGAGCGCGGCATCGCCGGGCGCATAGACCCGCGGCGTCAGCCAGGCGACATAGAGCCGCGGAAGCGAGACGCGATCGGTGATCGTCTTCTTCTGCACGGTGGTCAGAATCGCGGCCGGCGGGGCGATCGGCTCGACGACGCCGCCGGTGGGGACCTCGTTGAACCACTTCTCGACGAGCGCCTTCGTGCGGTCGAGCTCGATGTCGCCGGCGACGACCAGGCTCGCGTTGTTCGGCGCGTAGAACTTCTTGAAGAACTCGACGACGTCCTGGTGGCTCGCGGCGGTCAGATCTTCCATGTAGCCGATCGTCGGCCAGCTGTAGGGATGGTTCGGCGGCCACAGCATCTTGTCCAACTCGATCGACGCCATGCCGTAGGGCTCGTTCTCGTAGCGCTGACGACGTTCGTTCTTCACGACGTCGCGCTGGCCGTTGACGCGCTCGGGCGTCATCGTGTCGAGCAGAAACGCCATGCGATCCGATTCGAGGAACAGCGCGAGCTCGAGCGCGTTCTTCGGGACGTCGATGACGTAGTTCGTGCGATCGTTGCTCGTCGAGCCGTTGTTGTTCCCGCCGGCGCCTTCGAGCAGATTGTCGAACATGCCTTCCTTCACGTTCTTCGATCCTTCGAACATCAAATGCTCGAAGAGATGCGCGAAACCAGTGCGCCCCGGTTTCTCGTTGGCCGAGCCGACGTGATACCAGACGTTCACGGCTACGACCGGCACACGCGTGTCACGGTGAAGGATGACGTTGAGCCCGTTGGCGAGCCTGAACTGTCGGAACGGGACCTCGATCTGCGGCGGGGCTTGCGCGCCGAGCGGAACGGACAGCAGCACCGCGATCGATAACGGAACCAGACAGCGACGCATGGAGCCTCCTGTCGGAAGCCACCATTTTCCATCATTTCGACGAGGCACTGTGCTTGCAGACGCGCTGGCCCGAGCACGTCGCTCAGGAACGAGCACATCGCTCAGGAAGAGGAGAGCGAGATGGGACTTCGGGACAAATACAATCAGGCGGTGATGACCGCCAAGAATTTGAGGATGGACGGCTCAGCGGAAGAGAAGGACGGGAAGTTGTACTTCCGCGGCTCAGTCAACACTGAGGACGAGAAGAATCAGATCTGGAACTCGATCAAGACCGTTGGCGATTGGCAGAAGGAGATCGTGGCTGACATACGCGTCAAGCCCGGCACCCCGCAACAGCAGGCGCCGCAGCAGGCCTCGCCCAGCCCGATGTCGCAGGCAAAGGCCGCGATGCAGACCTATACGGTGCAGGCGGGCGACACGCTCGGCGGCATCGCCAAGCGGATGCTCGGCAACGCCAACAGCTACATGGAAATCTTCAACGCCAATCGCGACGTCCTGACCGATCCGAACATGATCACGCCAGGGCAGGTGCTGAAAATTCCTCAGCATGCTTGAGTGAACGGAGGTTACGGAGGAACGGAGATTCTTTGAAAATGCTTCTCCGTTTCTCCGTTCCTCCTGTTAATTCCGTTTCCTCCGTCCCCTCCGTTACCTACACTCGCACAAGCCCATCAACCACCGCATTGAACGTCGCGCTCGGCCGCATGACCCGCGACACGAGTGCGGCATCCGGGTGGTAGTACCCACCGATGTCGACCGGTTGTCCCTGTGCCCCATTCAGTTCGGCGACGATCGACGCCTCGTGTCGCTCGAGTTGCTCGGCGACAGCGGCGAACGTCGACTGCAGGTCGGGGTCGGTCGTCTGATCCGCGAGCGCGCGCGCCCAATACATCGCCAGGTAGAAATGGCTGCCGCGGTTGTCGAGCGCGCCGACCTTGCGTTGCGGCGATTTGTCGTTGTCGAGAATCTTTCCGTTCGCTTCGTCGAGCGCCTGCGCCATGACGAGCGCTTTCGAATTGCCGGTCTTGGTTCCGAGATCCTCGATCGACACCGCCAGCGCGAGAAACTCGCCGAGCGAGTCCCAGCGGAGGTAGTTCTCCTGCAGCAGCTGCTGCACGTGCTTGGGGGCAGAACCGCCGGCGCCGGTCTCGTAGAGCCCCCCGCCGTCGAGGAGCGGCACGATCGACAGCATCTTCGCGCTCGTGCCGAGCTCGAGGATCGGAAAGAGATCGGTGAGGTAGTCGCGCAGCACGTTGCCGGTCACCGAGATCGTGTCGAGCCCTTGCCGAACGCGGGCGAGCGTCGCGCGGATGGCATCGACTGGCGACATGATGCGGATATCGAGACCAGCCGTGTCGTGGTCCTTCAGATAGCGCCGGGTCTTCTCGATGACGTTGCGATCGTAGGCGCGATGTTCGTCGAGCCAGACGATGGCTGCGTTGCCGGTCGCGCGCCCACGCGTCACCGCCAGCTTCACCCAGTCCCGAATCGGCAGGTCCCTCGTGCGGCACATGCGCCAGATGTCGCCCTCCTCGACCTGATGCTCCATCAGCGTCTGTCCCGCTGCGTCAGCGACGCGAACAGTGCCGTTCGATCGCATCTCGAAGGTCTTGTCGTGCGAGCCGTACTCTTCGGCGCTCTGCGCCATCAAGCCGACGTTCGACACATTTCCCATAGTGCGCACGTCGAACGCGCCGTGCTCCCGGCAGTCGTCGATCGTCGCCTGATAGATGCCGGCGTACGAGCGATCGGGGATCATCGCCTTCATGTCATGGAGCTTGCCGTCGGGGCCCCACATCTGCCCGGACGATCGGATGGCGGCAGGCATCGAGGCGTCGATGATCACGTCGCTCGGCACGTGAAGGTTGGTAATCCCCTTGCTCGAGTCCACCATCGCAAGGGGCGGCTGCCTCGTGTAGACGGTCTGAATGTCCGCTTCGATCGCCGCGCGCTGGTCCGGCGCGAGCGACTGAATCTTCTTGTAGACGTCGCCGATGCCGTTATCGGGATCCACGCCGAGCGCCGCGAACGTCGCCGCGTGCGTTTCGAAGACGTCCTTGTAGTACACGGTCACGGCGTGCCCGAACATGATCGGGTCCGACACCTTCATCATCGTCGCCTTCAAATGCAACGAGAGCAGGACACCCTGAGTGTTGGCATCGTCGATCGCCTGAGCGAAGAAGTCCCTCAGGGCACGACGGCTCATCTTCGACGCGCCGAGAACGTCGTCGGCGGTGACGGTGATCCCCTCTTTGAGGACGGTTGTCCTGCCGCTCCCGTCCGTGTGGGTGATCGTCAGCGCGCCAGGTTTCTCGATGACCACCGACTGCTCGTTGGCGTAAAAGTCGCCGCTGCTCATGGAGGCTACGTGCGTCTTCGAATCGCGGCTCCACGCCCCCATCGAATGCGGATGCGTCCTGGCGTACCGCTTCACTGACGGTGCGACGCGCCGATCGGAGTTGCCCTCGCGCAACACGGGATTCACGGCACTGCCGAGCACCGTCGCGTACGTCGCCTTGATCGCTCTCTCGGCGTCGTTCCGGGCGTCCTCGGGAAAGTCAGGAATAGAGTACCCCTGCCGCTGAAGCTCTCTGATCGCCTCTTTCAGCTGCGGGATCGAGGCGCTGATGTTCGGCAGCTTGATGATGTTGGCCTCGGGTGTCTTGGCCAGCCGGCCCAGCTCCGCGAGATCGTCGGATGGTCGCTGCTCGGGCGTCAGATGGTCCGGAAAGCCGGCGAGGATGCGCCCCGCAAGAGAGATATCGCGTGTGTCGACCGCGATGCCTGCGATTCGCGTGAACGCCTGGACGATCGGAAGCAGCGAGGAGGTTGCGAGCGCCGGGGCCTCGTCGGTATGCGTGTAGATGATTTGTGCTTTCGCCATGTGGGTGAACGTTCCATTTTAGTGGAAGCAGAGGGCGCGGAGGATCTCACGCAGAGATCGCCGAGGCGCGGAGATCGCTGGTCTCCTCACAGCCTCGGTGCCTCCAGCACAGTGATAACATCTCAAGTTTCCATATGCCAGATTCCGCCAAACCTGTGGTTGCCGTCATCATGGGCTCGTCGTCCGACTGGGACACGATGCAGCACGCGGTGCAGATGCTGGAGCGATTCGGGGTGCCGCACGAGCGGCACATCGTGAGCGCGCATCGCACCCCTGTGTGGATGGCAGAATTCGCGTCGTTCGCGGAGGCCCGCGGGATCGAAGTGATCATTGCTGGAGCGGGCGGCGCGGCGCATCTGCCAGGCATGGTGGCATCACACACCGTAGTGCCCGTGCTCGGCGTGCCCGTGCAATCCGCCGCGCTTCAGGGTCTCGACTCGCTGCTGTCGATCGTGCAGATGCCTGGCGGCGTACCCGTCGGGACGCTCGCGATCGGCAAGGCCGGCGCGACCAACGCGGGATTGCTGGCCGTGTCGATCCTGTCCAATTCGCGCCCGGACCTCCGGGCGAAGCTGCGTGCCTTCCGTACGGAGCAGACCGAGCAGGTGCGCCAGGACACGCTGCCATGACCCCTCGATGCGCCGTCATCCCGCGCGGAGTCGAGGGATGACGCTGTCAGCGGCGCAGCAGTCGGGCGCGGGCGCGCGAGTGATCGGACCGGGTGCAACGCTCGGGGTGCTCGGCAGCGGCCAGCTCGGACGCATGTTCACGATCGCGGCCCGTCGTCTCGGGTACCGCGTGCACACGTTCTCTCCGGATCAAGACACGCCGACCGGACAGGTGGCCGACGTCGAGGTGACCGCGCCGTACGAGGATCTCGATCGGCTGCGGGCCTTCGCGAGCGGCGTGCACGTGGTGACCTTCGAGTTCGAGAACGTGCCGGCCGTTGCTGTCGACGCGATCGAAGAACTCGTGCCCGTTCGTCCGTCAGGAACAGCGCTCTTCACCTCGCAGCAGCGCGGACGCGAGAAGGCGTTTCTCGCGGAGCATGGCTTTCCGACGGTGCCCTTTGCGCGTGTCGACACGGTGGACGCGCTGCGCGACGCGGTGGCGCGCATCGGCGTGCCGGTGGTCGTCAAGACCGCTGCCTTCGGCTACGACGGGAAAGGTCAGCGCAAGGTCAGCTCACCAGCCGAGATCGATCATGTGTGGGCCGCGATCGGTGGCCGTGAAGTGGTCGTCGAGAAGTTCATCAACCTGCAGGCGGAGATCTCTGTGATCGCCGCGCGTGGGCTCGACGGATCGGTCGAGGAGTACGTGCCGTTCGAGAACCGGCACAGCCGCCACATTCTCGATGTGACGACAGCACCTGCCGTGGTGCCGGCGGCGATCGCTGCACGGGCACGTGAGATCGCGCGCGCCATCCTCGACCAGCTGCAGTACGTCGGTGTGCTGTGCGTCGAGTTCTTCGTCAGCACCGACACACAGCTCTTCGTCAACGAGCTCGCCCCGCGGCCGCACAACTCCGGGCACCTTACGATCGATGCCGCCGTGACGAGTCAGTTCGAGCAGCAGGTGCGCGCGATCACCGGACTCCCGCTCGGATCGGCGGAGCTGCTGCGTCCGGCGGCGATGGCCAACATCCTCGGTGATCTGTGGGTCGATGGAGAGCCCAACTGGGCGGCGGCGTGCGCGTTCACGGACGTGAAGCTGCATCTCTACGGCAAAGCGGAAGCGCGGCCCGGTCGTAAGATGGGCCACCTCACGGCGCTGGGGCGCACCGTGCACGACGCCCAGGACCGCGTGATCGCAGCGCGCGACGCTCTCCTGTCGTAGTGTCCGGCTTCAGCCGGACCACCTGGCGAAGGTTCCGGTCGCGTGGACGACGTTGCCAGCCACCATCGTCAACACTGACTCGATCTTTCGAATCGCCTGATCGGTCACCGTCAGGTAATCCTGGCTGAGAACGGCCAGGTCCGCGTACTTGCCGGCGACGAACGATCCTACCTGGTGATCGTCGAAGGAGAACCAGGCCGCGCCTTCTGTGTACAAGCGAAGCGCCTCGAGGCGTGAGATCTGCTGGCCATCGTTGGTCAGCATTCCGGCAAGGTTCCGTCCGGTCGTCATGTAGAAGAGCGAGAGCCACGGGTCGAGCGCCGAGACATTCGTCGAGTCAGTCCCGACGCCGGCATGAATCCCGGAGTCGACGATGCGGCGGAATGGCGGACCTCCGGCGTTCGACATGTACGTCCACGTCTGCGCGCTGGCCCCGGCCCCGAGCTCTTTGAGCGTCTTCAACCGCGCCTCGTCGATGTTCTGCAGATGGATGATCGACCAGCGCAGACGATCGATCGGATGCTCGCGTGCGATCGAGCGAAAAGCGTCGAGGTGGAAGTCGTTCTCCTTGATCGTGATCGAATGCTGCTGCAGCAGCCAGCCGTACTTCCCGATCATCCGCGCCGTCGGCTCGAATTGCGGCGACATCGTGTCGTTGCCGCCGATGCGCTCACCGAAGCCGGCGACGCGAAACAGATCGTCGCCGACCGCACGCCCCGCCTGGCTGAAGTTGTTGCGCGCGCGCGTCTCGACGTCCTGCGGCGAGTCGGCCGGGAACAGTGGCCGCATTCGGATGGTGAGCGTGTTTTCCCGCCACAGGCGGAGCGGCAGCTCCTGATCCTCGAAGTTGCCGGCGTTGATCACGCCGGTCAGGCAGAGGCTGTTCGCGTAGCGGTTCAGATCGGCGGTTCCGCGCAGTTTGTCGTCCGGCGTCTGCACTGATTGAAGCGCTGCGACGGCGGCTGGCGCGGACATGACGACGCCGGTCGCGTCATCAACCATGACGCCCTTGCCCGTCAAGAACGCGCGACCGAGGCTGTTCGTGATCGCGCCCGTGCCGCCGCCGGTGCCCGAGATGTAGACCGCATGCTTCGGTGCGGCGGCATCGAGGTCCGACTTCGTCGGGCGTCTGTTCTCCACGAACTGCGTGTGATTCCACCCACCAATGCAGGTGATGAAGGCCCCGGAGGGAACAGATTCAGCGCGCTTCGCGATCGCTTCCTGCAGCTCCGTGATCGCGAACGCTCGCTCGATGCGACGCGCTTCATACCCTGGGTTGACACCCGCCCGCGTGTAGTGCACGTGCGCATCGAAGAAGCCCGGCACGACGGTCCGACCGCCGAGATCGATCGTCCGCGGCGCGGCGCCAATTGCACGAGCCTGACCCACGTTGACGATGCGGCCATTCTTGATCGTCAGCGCGGTGCCAACCTGTCCGCGGCCGTCTACAAACTTGCCGTTTGTGAGGAGGAGATCAGCGGGACCAGTTATCGATCCCCGCTGATTCTCTGCAGCCGTGGCGGAGGCGGATTGAGCGGCCTCGAGGCCTTCACGCGACAACACGTCGCCGATGCTGCACGCGACCGCGCTCGACAGCGCCCCTTTCAGCAGCTCACGTCGTGAGAACTGGTCTCGGTCCGAACGCATCGCGTCTTACGTCTTCAGGACGCGTGAGAGTGGTATCTCGAGATCGGGTAGAAGCGGTGTCGTCAACACGTCTCCGGCGCTGGCAGACAACTCCTCGACTCGAGCGAAACCGTCCCCCTCCCGCCGGTAGGCTCGAATCGAGTCGACGTTGGGATCGACGATCCAGTACTCCGAGACGCCCATGCGCTCGTACAGCCGTCGTTTCACGGTCTCGTCGCGCTTGCGCGTGCCGGGAGAGCCGATCTCGCTGACCAACTCCGGCACGCCCCGCACGTGCTGCGTCGTCAGCGCCTCTGACGCGCGTTCGTTGGAGAGATACAACAGGTCTGGTTCCACGACATCGTACTGAGAGAAGACGACGTCGAAGGGCGCGTGAAAGAGGTGACCGATCGGGTGATGCTCGAGCGAGCCTCCAATGAGGACGGTCAGGTTGATCGAGATGCGCTGATGCTTGGTATTGGGCGAGGGCGTCACATAGTGCTCCCCGTCGATCAACTCGTGCCGCATCCCGTCGTCGGGGAACTGCACGAAGTCGTCGTAGGTGAGCTTCACGCCCGGGGAAGGCATCAGTGGATCGCTCCCGGCCATGGGCTCATTCTAGGCCCAATTGCGGGAATCGTTCCGTGCTCGTGGTCAGGCCTGTCGCCGCAGATCTCTCTGCAAATCCTGAGGCAGTTTCTCGATCGTGGTTTGTGAGTACGCAGTTCCCGCACGGTCGCACCGTCGTGTGTATTTCGAATACTGCGTCGATGGCTTCGAGCGCGGGCGATGCGCTACTGCGCCCGAGCCATCAGACCGACGAGATAGATGCGATCGCCGGGCTGTGGGACGCCTCCTTCAGGTTCCTCGCTGAGCGCCACTCCAATCGGTTCCACTCCACCTGGTGCCATGAACACCACGGTACGCCCATCGACCGCATCGCGTGGCAGCAGTCCCGCGCTGACCGGCTTGTCCTTCGTCAGCAGCCACACCTGGTAATCGCGCATCGCCAGCAGCTGCGGAAGATTCGAGACCGAGAGCGCGAGCCCTCGCGTCGGGCTCCAGTTCGCGAGGCCTGACGCGCCGGGTGCTCCCTTCTGTCCGGCAAGCGCGACGCGACGCGCGTCGGGCGCCGTGACGACGGCGAGCTGGCCCTGCGCCGAAGCGAGCTGCCCTTGCGTCGATGCGAGCGTGCTCTCGTCTCGTTCAACACGCGCCTGAAGCAACGCCGATTGCGAACGCGCGTCATCGAGCTCGGTTTCGAGTCGCGCCACCCGGCCTCTCAGACCATTCGCGTACACGCCAAGCCCCACGGCGAGGAGCAGCATGGCGGCGACCGGCAGCCAGCGCAGTGGAGACTTTGCTTTCTCGACGCGGATCGCCTTCGCAGGTGGTGAGGTCACAGCGGTCGCGCGCGTTTCCCCGAGCGCCGCCGACATGACGCGATCGCGCAGCTCGGGACGTGGGTCGAGTTGCGGGACCGATTGCGAGAGCGCGCCGACCGCCGGTCGAAGCGTCTGCAGCTCCGCGGCGCATTCGACACACGACTGCAGATGGGTCTCGAACTCGCGGCGCTCATCTCCGGTGAGCGCATCGAGCGCGTAGACGGCGGCTCGTTCCCGCCAGATCTCGTGATCGTGTGCGTCGGCGCTCATTTGCTCGTCCCGTCTCTCATCACATCGGGCATCCCGGTCCCACCAAGCGCGTCACGGAGCTTCAGGAGTCCCTGCCTGATCCGCGTCTTCACGGTGCCCAGTGGCTGCTCGAGCTGCTCGGCAATCTCGACGTGTGTCAGCCCCTCGTAATACGCAAGCTCCAGTGCCGTCTTCTGCAGCACCGGTAATCGCTCGAGCGCCTCCTTCACGCGCTGCGCCTGCTCGACCCGGACGACCTGCACGTCAGCCGACACGCCCGTGTCGACCGGCTCGGGCCGCTGCGCATCGTCGGCCTGCTCAGGTCGCGCTTTACGCGCCCGGAGCCGATCGATGGAGCGGCTCTTGGCCTGCATCAGCAGCCAGCCCACAACCGTGCCACGCGTGGCGTCGTATCTGGCCGCCTGCCGCCATGCCTGGACGAAGACCTCTTGCACGATGTCCTCGGCATCGGGCTGACTGCGCAGAATGCGAACGGCCAGCGAATACACCGCCCGGCCGTGGAGGTCGTACAGCTCGCGCAGGGCGTCACCGTCGCCCGCGGCCATCCGTTCTAATATGCGCCGTTCGGGGGCAGGCTCGACCATGCGCAAACCTGCCCGCTCTCCAGCGACCGCCATCAACCACATAATTACTACGTGCGACTGACTGAATGGGATGGGAGGGGTGGAGTCAAGAATACCGTAGGTCAAAGGTCAAAAGGCAAAAACGGACCGTCTACTCGTGGCGAAGCACCCGCATCGGGTTGATCTTCGACGCGCGGCGCGCCGGAATGTACATGGCCGTCAGCGCGACGGCAACCATGAGAACCGCTGTGCCGAGGACGAGGGCGATCTCAGTTGAGGGGAGCCGCGGCATCATCGACGCCAGCACGCGCATGAAGCCAACGCCGCCCGCCAGTCCGACGGCCGAGCCGATCAGTGTCAGCCCGATCCCTTGCTTCAGCACGAGCCACAACACTTCGGACTGTCTCGCGCCCAGGGCCATCCGCATGCCGAGCTCTCCCGATCGCTGCGCGGTGGAATACGACACGACGCCGAAGATGCCGAGCGCGGCGAGGACGAGACCGAGCGTCGCAAAGCCGCCGAGCACGTTCGCGAGCAACCGGAAGTTCGCCGTGGTCCGCGCCTCCGCCGTGCGGGCGGAGATCAGCCCGTACACTGGAAGGTCGCGATCGAGCGCGGCGACGACGCGTCTGAGGTCGGGAGCGATGGAATCGGGTTCGCGGCCGGTCCGGAGGATGATGTTCACCGTCTGGGTTCCGGTTTGCGCCAGCGGCTGATAGACCGTGAATGGCGTATCGACGCTCGATGCGCTGCCGAACGAAGGGAACGTGACATCACCCACCACGCCGACGACCTCGCGCCAGTTCCTAGTGTCCCCCTGAAATCCGATCCGCTTCCCGATGGGATTCTCGTTCGGCCACAACGCGCGCGCCATCGTCTCGTTGACGATCAGCACCGGAGTCCGGCCGAACCGATCCTCGCGTGTGAACGTCCGTCCGTGGCGCAGGGGAATCCCCAACGCGTCGAAATACTGCGGCGTCGCTCGCTCGTTGTAGGCGAGCGTCGTGTCATCACGGCCCTCGATGACAAACGTGGTACTGCTGTTGTATGGAGTCACGGGAACGGAGGAGCTCGCGATGGCGAGGCTGGACACTCCGGGAACTTCCGCGGCTCGATCCTGCAATGTCTCGAAGAACATGCGGCGCGCGTCTGGCCGCGCGTACTGAGGTCCCATGAGCGTGAGCCGCGCCGCCAGCACACCGTCGGGTCGCCATCCGGGATCGATCGCGGTGATCCGCTGCAGTCCTCGAATGAACGACGTGGCTCCTGCCAAGGCAATCAGGGCGAAGGCGATCTCGCCCACGATGAGTGCCTGACGGAACCGCTGTGGCGCACGCCCGGCCGTCATGCTTTGTGGATTCTGTTTCAAGACGTCGTTGACGTCGGCACGGGATGCCAGCCAGGCGGGCACGGCGCCGAAGATGACGCCGCTCAACACAGCGCATCCAAAGGCGAACGCCAGGCTCACGGTATCCATCGTGACGTGAACGCCCTGGAGATTGGCGAATTGTCTCGAGGCGATGAACCGCGTGCACCAATACGCGAGCGGTATCGCGAACGCGCCGCCGGCGAGCGAGAGCACGAGGCTCTCGGTCATCGACTGTCGCAGCAGCCGTCCTTTGGCGCCCCCGATCGCCCCGCGTATCGCAAACTCGCGTGCGCGTGCGGTGGTTCGTGCCAGCTGAAGGTTGGCCAGATTCGCGCACGCAATGAGCAGGACGAGAAACGTGAGGCCGAAGGCAAACGCGGAGATGCGGCGCATCACGGGGTTGACGATACTCAGATGCTCGAGCCGCGCGCCTTCGCGCTGATCGAGATCCGTGTGCTCGGCGAGGATCTGTCGGTTGATCGCTTTCATCGCGGCGTCGGCCTGCTCGAATGACACGCCGCGCTTCAATCGCGCGAACTCTCGGAGGAAGTTGTTCCCGCGGTCCTGCCGCTGTGCGGCCGGGAACGCAAACGGGCGCCAGATGTCCACGTTGCCCCAGAACAGCGGGTACTCGAAGGGCTCGGGCATCACGCCGATCACGTGCGTCATCTCACCGTTGAGCCGAAGCGAACGGCCGATGATGCGTGGATCGCCGGCAAAGCGGCGCTGCCAGAACCGGAACGACAGCACGACGACTGGCGCGGCCCCCTCGCGATCGTCGCTGTCGGCAAACGTGCGCCCGAGAAACGGGCCGACTTTGAGCAGCGCGAAGAAATTGGCGGTCGCATTGATCCCGAAGAGGCGTTCCGCGGGTTGATCGGGCTCGGCCAGGCTCACGTCCTGAAATGAGACGGCGGCCAGCTGCTCGAACACCGTGTTGCGCTCGCGCTGATCGATGTAGTTGGCTGCGGAAAACGGCCATCGCTCTGATTGCGGCGAGGTGCGGAAGACGTTGACGATGCGATCGGGCTCCGGGTACGGCAGCGGCTTGAAGAGCAGCGGGTTCAGGACGCTGAAGATCGTCGCGTTCGCACCCACGCCGAGCACCACGGTCAACAGGGCAGCCATCGTGAACCGGGGCGTTCTCCACAAATGACGAAGCCCGAATCGCGCGTCCTGCACGAGATCGCGCCACCATCGGAGGGGCCACGCATCTCTCGAGCGCTCCTTCACCTGTTCCACACCTCCGAGATCGAGCCGCGCCAGACGGCGCGCTTCGGCGTCCTGCAATCCCCGTTGCTCATTGGCGCGGACCTGCATCGCCACGTGGAACGCCAGTTCATCGTCGAGATCCCGCTCCATCTGCCGCGGGCGGATGAGCGCCCTGAGCTTCGCGCGAGTCGCATACCACCAGCGTCCGGTCGTCATGTCACACCTTCTTCAGATCGAGAACCCGGGTGATGGCGGAGGCGAGGCGACGCCATTCGCCGGTTTCCTGCTCCAGATAACGGCGGCCCGCCCGTGTGAGCGAATAGAACTTCGCTCGTCGTCCAAGGTCGCTGGTCTTCCATTCGGCGGTGATCCAGCCGGCCAGTTCGAGCTTGTGGAGTGCCGGGTAGAGTGAGCCGTCGCTGACCTGCAGGTCGTCGTCTGAGACCTGCTTGAGCCGCTGGCTGATTGCCCAGCCGTGGAGTGGTTCGAGCGCCAGGATCTTCAGCAGGAGAAGGTCGAGCGTGCCTTGCAGCAGATCGGGAGGTTTACTCATAGTCTCGGTTACCGAGACCTTGGACGAGAGAAGGGGACGAACGGTTGGTTCGGG
>DATFRP010000297.1:0-7555 GCA_035263125.1 Vicinamibacterales bacterium | reverse complement strand
CGTCACGCTCGGGTTGTACCTCTTCGTGATACTTCGCGCGCTCGAGGCGGCGCGGCTCGCCAAAGACCGCCTTGGCGCGTACCTGGTGCTGGGAGTGCTGGCCAGCTTCACGTTCCAGGTGATTTACAACGTGACGATGTCGGCCGGCCTTGCGCCGGTCAAGGGACTGACGCTTCCGCTCATGAGTTACGGCGGCTCCTCCATGATTGCAACCCTGGCGGCGTTCGGCCTGATCCTCAACGTGCGGATGCGGCGATTTACTAACTAGGAGGGCCGGTCCCCAGCCGGCCGCTACGGGTTGTGTCGAATGTGATCGCGCTTCTCTGGATCCTGCTCGCGTACCTCATGGTGCGGGGAGCGGAGCTCCGTCTGGCGTGCGTGACGCAGCCCTTCTGGAGCTTCGGGCATGTCCATCAAGGAGATGATCATCTCCTCGAGCGCCCACGAAACACGGGTCGCGATCCTCGAGGACGATCAGGTCGCCGAGATCTTCATCGAACGCGAGCGTTCGCGTGGCGTGGTGGGCAATGTGTACAAGGGCCGGGTGTCAAAAGTCCTCCCGGGCATGCAATCGGCATTTGTTGATCTCGGGCTCGAACGCGACGGCTTCCTCTATGTGAGCGACGTCGTCGCGACCTTCGAAGAGTTCGACCGTCTGGAGACCGACGAGGACCCACCCTCGTCACCGGGGCACGCTCCGTCGGCTCCGGGCCATGTCGCCGGCAACGCCCATCGCAACGGGGGACGGCGCGATCGGGAACGGGAAAAAACCGAGCCCAAGATCGAAGAGCTGCTGAAAGAAGGTCAGGAGATCATCGTCCAGGTGGCGAAAGAGCCGCTTGGGACCAAGGGCGCGCGGCTGACCTCTCACGCGACGATGCCCGGCCGCTTCCTGGTCTTCATGCCGACGGTCGATCACGTCGGCGTCTCCCGGAAGATCGAGTCGCGCGAGGAGCGATCGCGCCTGCGCGGGATCGTGCGCGAGTTCCGCGAACAGACAGGCTTCAGCGGCGGTCTCATCATCCGCACGGCTGCGGCCAATCGGCCCAAGGAGGACATCGTCTCGGACCTGAGCTACTTCCACAAGGTCTGGACGGAGATCCGCCAGAAGGCGGAGAGCTCACGCGCCCCGGCGGTGGTCTATCAGGAGCAGAGCCTGGTCGCCAAGCTCCTTCGCGACCTGCTCACCGAGGAGTACTCGGCTATCCGCATCGACAACGCCCTCGAACACCGGCGCGTCCTCGAGCTGATCGAACGCATCATGCCGTCGCTGGCGCCGAAGGTGAAGCTCTACGAGAAGGAGTACCCGATCTTCGAAGAGTACGGTGTGCAGGCCGAGATCGACCGCGCACTGCGCAGCAAAGTCTGGCTGAAGTCGGGCGGCTCGATCGTGATCAACCAGACCGAAGCGCTCGTTGCCATCGACGTGAATACCGGCCGCTATGTCGGCAAGAAGAGCGCGGGACGCCTCGAGGACACCATTCTCAAGACCAATCTCGAGGCGGTGAAGGAGATCGTGCGGCAGATCCGTCTGCGTGATCTGGGCGGGATCATCGTGCTCGACTTCATCGACATGGAAGAGAAGAAGAACCGCCAGAAGGTCTTCCAGACGGTGGAGCAGGAGCTGCGCAAGGATCGGTCGCCATCGAAGGCGCTGCAGGTCTCCGACTTCGGGCTCGTCATCATCACGCGCAAACGGGTCAAGCAGAGCCTCGAACGCGTGCTGACCGAGCCGTGCCCGTACTGCGCCGGCAGCGCCGTGATCAAATCGAGCTCGACGATCTGTTACGAGATCCTGTCCGAGGTGAAGAAGATCAGCGCCGACCTGAACGGGCAGAGTCTGATTCTCCGCGTCAATCCCGATATCGCGCGTGCGCTGCGCGATGAGGAGCGTGCGGTGTTCAGGGATCTGAAGCAGTCGCTGGGGCGCGACATCGCACTGCGGCCCGACGCGCAGCTCCATCACGAGCAGTTCGATCTGATGGCGATCGGATAGGCCCCGGCCTCAGGCCGCAGGGTCCAGGGTCTCGTCGACTCACGCGGCGCAATGGGTGCGCCCCCGCCCAGAGCCGCGCACAATCGCGCGATTGCGCTCGAACCGACGATCGTCACGAGCGTGCCGCACACGCATGTCCTGTGCGGCCGGAAACCGTCTTCTCCTTCGCGAGGCACTACGCTATGCTCGGCGACACGTCGGAGACGATCGCGATGCTTCAACGAGCACGTCGTGAGGGTTTCACCGCGTCGTACCCGCTCGCCCATGACCCGGTCTTCGAATCATTTCGGAACTGCGCCGAGTTCGAGAAGGAACTCGCGGAGACGCGCCGGCTCGAGCTCGAGGCACGTCACGCGCTTCATCGGACTGGTGCGCGAGAACGGCTCAGCTCCAGCCACAATCACTGTTAACCTCTACAGCAACTCGAGCCGATACTCGCACCGAGAGGTCTGAGATGAAGCGAGGCGCGATTCTCGCAGCTGCACGTCGAGACACGAGGACCGGGTTCGCTGGCGCCGTGATTCTCGTGCTTCTGTGCGCGGGCGTCCTGGCTTTCAACTGGAAATACGTGTTCAACTTCGCGGCCGGTCCGGTGCCTTTCACGGCCGCGCTGTCGGCGTTACCAGGGCCGTACGAATGGGTGACGGCGTCCGGCCCGTTCCTGCCGACCGAAGGCGTGGAGCAGACGGCGCTCGGCCTCCACGAGCTGCCGGGCCTCCAGGGTAACGTCACCAGCGCGCGGAATCTGGCGATGCCGCTGGAAGACCACGTACTGATCGTCAAGGTCGACAAGGAGTACTCCGGCACCGCGGTGTCCGGCATGCTGACACCGCTTCCCGCCCGTTTCGCCGATAGCGAATCGATGGCCAGGCTGTATCCGTGGTACGTGGACGCGACGATCGACTACCGCCGGAACTTCGAGCCGTCCGTCCTCGGCGCCGCGATCGTGCTGCCCATCGGCGTCGTGTTCACCATCGTCACCTTCCGCAGCCGAATCCCGGTCGAGCGTTACCCGCCGATTTCCGGTTTGAAACGCTTCGGCCATCCCTCATACGTGATCGAGTCGATCGAGAAGGAGTTCGCAACCCCCGGCGCTTCGGCCTACGTCGCCCCGATGTGGATCGGCGCCTCATGGGTCGTTCGTCTCGCGCCGAGTCTTCAGATTTTCAAATTGACTACTCTCGTCGCAGCCGCGTACGTGACGACACTCCGGAAGAATTCCAGATATCCGACACCCGGGGTGCGCTTCTGGATCATCGGGCAGTCGTGGCCCACGACCATCGATATGCGCGAGAAGGAAGCACGAGCCGTCCTCGCTGCGCTCGAAGGCAAAGTGGCCGGCATCGTCCAAGATGCCGCCGGGTTCGACAAGCGGTGGAAGCATGACCAGGATGGCTGCGAACGCGACGCCAAAGCGCGGAAGCCGTTATCGAGGAGTGCGTAGAGAAGGGGGCACGACTCCCGCCCCCTGACCCCTGCCCCTGATTCCTTCAGAAGAACCGCTTGTATCCGAACGTGATCGTGAACCCCGATGCATCGGGGAGCCCGGGCGGGTGACTGACGAAGTCGAAGCGGAGTTCGCCCTTGAAGGCCGATTTGTTGTCGTTGTCGAGGAAGTACTCGACGCCGCCACCGAAATTGATGCCGCCGCGCACCTCTGAATCGGGATCAGGCGCGTTCTCGAACAGCTGGCGCACGAAGTAGGCGCCCGCGCCTGCCGTCGCGTACGGGTGCCACTGTGTGCCGCTGAAACTGTAGACGCCGTTGAAGAGCAGACGCAGCTGGCGGAAATGATCCTCGGTCATGTTCTCGAAACCCGGACTGGCCCATCCGAGGAGCATGCGCACGCTGACGTTCGGCATGACGTAGTACTCGCCGAATGCATCGAGCGTCACCGTCTTTTCGAATGCTTCATCGGGAAAGAAGACGCCGATATCGGCGCCGCCTGCGACCTGTCCTTTTGTTGTCTGGGCGTGAAGCGGGGAAGCAACTCCGAGAGCGAACAGCGTGATGAGAGTGATTGGATGTGTGAATCGACGCATGCTTGGCAGCGTACCACGATCCGATCGCGAAGACGATCGCGATCTGCGTGCGAGCTACTGCTTCACGATCACGACGTTGCCGCTGAACGACTGCAGGGTGAGCATGGCGCCGCCGCTGCCGAACGTGGCGCGCACGGATCGATTCCGTCGCCGCGCGAAGTCGTTGCCGATCTGACCTTGCAGTGTGAGCGGGTAATCGGATCGCACGTCGCCGCTGAACGTCGTCGCTTCGAGCGAGAAGCTCTGTGTGCCGACTGGCGTGATGCGCACGTTGCCCGAGTAGGTGCGAAGCTCGTATCGTCCGCTGCGTGAGAGGCGGCCCACGTATTCGAGGTTGCCGGACACCGAGTGCATTTCGACGTGATCGGCGTCGAGATCGGTGAGCCGCAGATCGCCGCTCACCGACGAGAGGCTGATGATCCGGGCCTTCACGTTCCGGATCACCAGGTTGCCGCTGACGGTGCCGGCGATCAGGTCGTCGCTCTCTGAATCTGAGATCTGCACATCACCCGAATAGGTTTTCAGCGTCCGGATCCTACGAGCGCCGGTGGTCACTATCCCGCCACTCACGCTTTCGATTCGCAACTCGCCGTTGACGTTCGTGACTTTGACCTCGCCCGAGACGCTTCGGAGCGACACGCTCGCATCCCGCGGGACCGTGACCATATAGTCGACGCTTCCAGATCCGTTTCGTCGGCCCGGGTATTCGGTGCGGACGTCGACGCTGCCGTCGCGCTCGGCGACATTGATGGTCAGTGCCTGCATGATCGCGCGTGCCTGTGCCTCGTTCGGATGACGCACGCGTTTGGTCGCCTCGACGCGCACGTCGTTGCCGCCGCCACCGGTGATGGTGATCTCGCCAGCCACGTTCTCCAGACTGAACGTGCCATTGCGCCCCAACCGGGCCGTCTTGGAGAACTGCTCCGCGATCTCGGGGCCCTGTCTCGCCTCCTGACGCCGCCGACGTTCTGCCTCGCGCTCGGCCTGTGCCGCCGCCCGGGCCGCGGCCCCTCGCCCCGCCTGCGCGGCTGCGAGCACCTCGACCCTCACCTCGCGCAGCGCCTGCTGCACCGCGTCGGTGATCGCCTGTGAATCCTGTGCGGCGGCTGGAGCCGCCAGACCGATCACGGCAAGGACGCCGTAGATCCGATGCATGACTGTCATTGATTCGATCCTGTGTCGACCTGTGCCGTCCCGCCGGCGTTGGTTTGGCGCATGGCGCTGATAATCGCCACCGTGTCCTGTAGGAGCGCGAGCTTGTCTCGCAGTGCATCGAACAGGGTGTCCTGAGCGACGCTGCTGTCAGGGTCTTGATCGAGTGCCGCGCGGCTTTCCCCGATCGCGCCGTCGATCACTTTGAGATTGGCCGTGAGCACGTCTGCGGTCTCCATGTCGAGCGCCGCGCGTTGATCGCGTGTGATGTCCTCGAGTCCGGCGATCGCCGCCGTGTACTGCTGTTCGATGGCTGAGAATTCCGCCGCGTCGATCGGCAGGGTGTCGCCGGTCGTCGTCAGCGCGACTGAGGCGACACGATCGTGTTCGCGGGCGATCGGTGCCAGTCGTCCGCCCAGCCAGGACAGCCCAGCGATCAACACCGCGCACGTCGTCGCACCGGCCACAGCGCGCTGCCAACTTCCGAGCCACACACTGGAGAGCCCGCGCGGCTGCGCGTCGATCGCAGCGGCCAGTCGATACCACACTTGTGGCGACGGCACGTGAGGCTCGAGCGCGCGAGTGGCCTGCCGGATCGTCTGGAGGTCCGTCGTCAACGCACGGCACGACGCACACGTCGACAGATGCGCCTCGCACTCGAGGCGCACAGGCTCGGGCAGCGCACCATCGACGTAGTCGTCGATCTGACCGTCGTACTCCTGGCACGTCATGGCGTCACACCACTCAACATCGCGCGCAGCTTCAGGCGCGCTTTATGAACCTGCGATTTCGAGGTGCCCTCGGACACCCCGAGCAGCTTTGCGATCTCGTTGTGCTCGAACCCCTCGACATCGTGCAGCACGAACGCCGTGCGGCACCCGGCCGGCAGGCGCGCGATGGCTCGCTCCAGATCGAGCCGGCTCACCGCGGTCGGAACCAGCGGTGATGTCGCCGCCGGTTCCGCGGCCCCTTCTTCATCCAGCGACTCAGTCACGCGCGTCATCTTGGCCTGCCGGCTTCGGAGGACGTCAAGGCAGTGGTTCACGGCGAGTCGATACAGCCAGGTGCCGAGGCTCGACTCCCCGCGAAAGCTGCCCAGTTTGCGATGGGCGTGGAGAAAGATTTCCTGCAGCAAGTCCTCAGCGTCGTGCGCCGACCCGGCCATCCTGAGCACGAGGTTGTACAGCCGCCCCGCATGGGCACGGTAGACCTCCTCGAATGCCGCCGCGTCTCCGTGCTGGCACCGGTGTACCAGCTCGAGGTCGACCGCTCTCACGTCTCCTGAAGGCTTAGACGGGCGGTTCGACACACGGAGTTGCTAGGGGGTCGGGAGTCATGGGGTCGGGAGTCATTTTCCGCTGTACCGAAACGAAAATGACTCCCGACCCCCTGACTCCCGAGCGCCCTGCCAGCGGACCGCCCCAAAACCGCGGACGCGGGTCATCCCGACATCGTGTCCTTCGGCGCGCAGAAGTTCACGTTTGAGCTGCAGATTTCCACCGTAGCCGCCCAACCCGCCGCCGGCGGCGATGACACGGTGGCAAGGGGTCGCCGGGTCACGGCACTCGCGCATGATTGTGCCGACCGCGCGCCACGCCCGCGGCGATCCCGCCAGCGCGGCAACGTCTCCGTAGGTGGCTACCCGTCCGCGTGGGATGCGTCGCACCGCGTTGAGGACGCGTTGGCGGAAGTCCCTCACCGACCCACGACGAACTTCACCAGGAACGTGATGCCACCGAGATTGGTCTCGTCGAACGCCGCCGAGACGCTGTTCGGATCCTGGCCGAGCCCGTCAGGCACTGTGCTCCATTTCGCCTCGCCCGCGACGCCCAGGAGCGGGCTGAGCCGGTATTCCACGCCGCCGAGCAGGTGATACCCGGTGTGGGTCTCGTGCACGTCTTCATCGGCGGACGCGAAGTCGGACGTCTCCGAGTAGCGATGCCAGCCCACACCACCGCCGACGTAGGGGACGATCTGCGGGCCCCCGGCCTTGAACCGGTATCCGCCGCTGATCTCGATCGGCGTCACACGTACGGTCGTCGGAATGCCGAGATCGAAGACCTGACCGTCGAGCACGAACACGCGCGAGCCGTCCTTCTGAAACCTCGATGCCTGCACGCTCACGAAGAAGTTCTGCGCGAACACGGCTTCGACGCCGCCGCCGAACACGACGCCGGTCGGGCTGCCGACCACGGCGTTGAAGCTGTCCGTGGCCGTCATTCGCGTGGCGCCGACGTCGCCGAAGCCGCGAAAGCCGATGTCCTGCGCGTCGGCGCTCCGCGCGCAGAGCGCGGCGAGCGCAAGCGACGCGACAGTCAGGTGCAGGCGCTGGAGAATCATCGCGCCAGTCCCATTCCGCGCAGCG
>DATFRP010000296.1:0-39008 GCA_035263125.1 Vicinamibacterales bacterium | reverse complement strand
GAGCGCCGTCTTCCCGTCCTCCGAGAACGCGAAGCCCATCGGATCCTTGCCGACGGTTACCGTCCGCTGCGTGCCGTGCAGGTCCGCGGCGTCGAAGATGTTGATCACCGACGACCCGGAGTTCATCGTCAGCAGCCGTTTTCCGTCGGGGCTGAAGTAGACCTTGTAGCCGCCCGTCTTCTGGTCCTTGAGCGCGATGCGATCGACCACCGTATCGCTCTTCGGATCGACGACGAGCGCCGTCGGCTCGGCCATCGCCATGATGACGATGCGTGAGCCGTCGGGAGAGACGGCGATGCCCTGCGAGCCGCCGGGCACCGGGATCTTGCCGACCATTTTCCGGCTCTTCAGATCGATCACGCTGACGAACGGGCCGTCGTTCTTGTTGGTCGCATAGATCTTGCTGCCGTTCGGCAGGATGCCGATCCAGTGCGTCGTGCCTTCGGTGTCGATCGCCTTCACCATCTTGCGCGACTTCGGATCGATCACCAGCAGCTTGCGGTCGAGATCGCTGGTGACATACAGCGTTCCACTGTTGTCGATCTGGATGCCGTGCGGCGCGCGATACGGGGACACATCAACCGAGCCGACCACCTTCGCCGCCTCCAGGTCGACGATGAGCACTTCGTGGCCCGGATTCGGGTTGCGCCCGTAGACCCCGTCACCATAAAGAGGCACGTACGCCGTCTTGCGATCCGCCGACAACGCGAAGTCGTGCGGGTTGGTCACGACCTTGATGCTCGATCGCTCCTTGAACGTTGTCGGGTCAAAGAAGCGAATCGTGCTGCCCAGCTTGTCGATGAGCAGAAGGCCCTTGGTGCCAGTCGGGTGATTCGCGTCCGCATTGAGACCAACGGACAGAGCCACCACCGACAGGAATGCGGCCAACAACGATCTCGTCATGACGTTGTGCTCCTTTGACCTCGGAGTGCGCAGTATACCGCTTGAATTCTTCTCCGCTTCGAGGATCAATATCGCGGTGCCCACTTATCGATTCCGGCTGAACGGCAAACCGGTGTCCGTCGATTCATGGGATCCCGACCAGCCGCTGCTGTACGTGCTGCGCGACGCGCTCGATCTGCACGGACCGAAGTTCGGCTGCGGGCTTGGCCAATGCGGCGCGTGCACCGTGCATGTCGACGGTGCGCCGATCCGGTCGTGCACGACACCAGTGAGCCGCGTGAGCGATCGCACGGTGATGACGCTCGAAGGGACGGGGAGCCTCGACTCACCAGATAAAGTGCAGGCGGCGTTCATCGCCGAGCAGGCCGCGCAGTGCGGGTATTGCACCAACGGGATGATCATGGCGACACGCGCGTTGCTGGCACGCACGCCGAGGCCGACGCTCGATCAGGCGAGGCAGGCGCTTGCCGGTCACATCTGTCGGTGTGGTACGCACACGCGCATCCTGCGCGCGGTCATGCGCGCGGCGCAGGCGTAGAGGAGAAGAACCATGAGCACCCTCCTCACGCTCTCGCGACGCGAGCTGCTCAAAGCTGGCGGGGCACTCGTCGTGACCTTCTCCTTCAGCAACTGGCGTCCCGAACATGTGTGGGCGCAGACTCCGATTGGCAAGCCGCTCGACAAGCCCCTTGATCCGGCGGACGTCGACAGCTTCATCGCAATTCATGCCGACGGCACCGCGACGATCTACAGCGGCAAAGTCGACGTCGGCACCGGACTGCGCATCGCCGTTGCGCAGATGGCGGCGGAAGAGCTCGGCATGCCGGCGGCACGCATCACCGTGATCGATGGGGATACCGGCATCTGTCCCGATCAGGGCGGCACCGGCGGCAGCACGGGTCTGACCCGAGGTGGTGCCGAGATTCGTCAGGCGGCGGCGAGCGCCCGGCAGGCGCTGCTCGCGTTGAGTGCGACCCGGCTCAATCGACCGGCCTCCGATCTGACCATCGCCGATGGCGAGGTGCGGCCGCTCTCGGGCGGTGCGGGCGTCACGGTCGGTGACCTGATCGGCGATCGTCGGTTCTCGGTGAAGGTCGATGCCAAGGCGCCGCTGCGATCGCCAGCGCAATACAACGTGGTCGGCAAGCCGCTGCTGCGTCCCGACGTGCCCGCGAAGACCGCTGCGCGTCATCCCTACGTGCACGACGTCAAAGTTCCAGGCATGCTGCATGCGCGCGTTGTCCGTCCGCCTTCGGTCGGCGCGACGCTGACCGCCGTCGATGACTCGTCGCTGAAAGGCATTCCCGATGCGCGCGCGGTGCGCCTGGGGAATTTCCTCGCGGTCGTGGCGAAAGGAGAGTGGGCCGCGGTGAAAGGGTCGTCGGCGTTGAAGGCGACGTGGAGCGAAGTGCCGCGTCTGCCAGGAAGCGCCGGGCTCGATCGATGGGCGCGCGACGGCGCAATCGACCGCGATCAGTCGGTCGTGAACAAGGGCGACGTGCGCGGTGCACTGCAGGGAGCATCGAAGATGCTCTCGGCAAGCTACTTCTGGCCGATGCAGAGCCACGCCTCGCTGGGACCGTCGTGCTCGGTGGCCGACGTCAAGGCCGATGGCACGACGACGGTGTGGTCCGCGTCGCAGGGGACGCACGGCCTGCGCAACAACCTCGCACGTGTGTTTGGACTGCCCGCAGAGAAGGTGCGGGTGATCTTCGCTGAAGGGTCGGGCTCGTACGGCACCAACGGAAGCGATCACGTGGCCGCCGATGCGGTGCTGCTCTCGAAGACGCTTGGCCAGCCGGTGCGGGTGCAGTGGTCGCGGCAGGACGAACTGGCCTGGGATCCAAAGGGTCCGCAGCAGTTGCTGGATCTGCGCGCCGGCCTCGATGCAAGCGGACGCATCGTCGCCTGGGACAACCAGATGTGGCTGCCGATGCAGATGCCCGGCGCCCGCGCGTTGCTCGCGGCCGAAGCGGCCGGCCTTCAGCAGGAGAACGGACGCAACGCCGGCTTGCTCTCGCAGAACGGCGATCCCCCTTACGCGGCAGACGCCGTCAGCGTTGTCGTGCACTCGTTGAAGGAGTCGCCCCTTCCGATCTCGAATCTCCGTGCGCCCGGGAAGATCGCCAACGTGTTCGCGGTAGAGTCGTTCACCGACGAAATCGCATACGCGATCGGATCGGATCCGGTGGCATTCCGTCTCAGCCGGCTCACCGATCCTCGGGCGGTCGAGGTCATCGGCCGCGCCACCGAGAGAATCGGCTGGCAGGCGCGTGTCTCACCGAATCCGCAGGCGAAGCAAGGGAGCCTGCTGGTCGGACGGGGCATGGCGTACGCACGCTACAAACAGGCGGAGAACTATGTCGCCATCGCGATGGATGTCGCGGTCGATCCCGCCACCGGTGGCATTGCTGTGCGGCGCATCGTCTGCGCCCATGACTGCGGGCTGATCGTGAACCCCGATGCGTTGAGGAACCAGGTCGAAGGCTGCATCGTTCAGACGCTCAGTCGCGCGCTTCATGAAGAAACCACGTTCGATCGTTCACGCGTCACGAGCGTCGACTGGGGCAGCTATCCGGTGCTGACGTTCCCCGAGGCGCCGGCGATGGACGTCATCCTGATCGATCGGCCGGATCAGCCGCTGCTCGGCGCGGGCGAAGCCGCGACCGCGCCGGTGGCTGCCGCACTTGCCAACGCCGTGTTCGATGCGACCGGCGCGAGGCTCCGCACCGCGCCGTTCACACACGCGCGGGTGCGTGCGGCGCTCGCGGCTTCGACGAGGCGCGCCTGACGTGAAAGACGCTGTGGATGACGTTCCTGTCCTCTTCGCCGGTGGGGGGCTCGTCGGGCTGTCGACGGCGATGTTCCTTGCGCAGCATGGGATCGCATCGCTCGCCGTCGAGCGACTGGTCGGCGGATCTCCCGTTCCGCGGGCGGCGTTCTTCCACATGCGAACGATCGAGATGTTCAGGGCGGCCGGCATCGAGGATCAGGTCCGCGAGCAGTCGATGAGGGAGTTCGAGCCCGAGGGTGCGGTGGTGCTGATGGACACGCTCGCGGGACAGCAGCTGGCTGGTCTCATTCCAAGCCTCAACGAAGGAGTGGATGCGCTCAGCCCGTGCCGGCGGCTCTTCGTCACGCAGCCCGGCCTCGAGCCGATTCTGCGCGCGCGGGCGCAGAAGGCGGGCGCACGGGTCATCGAGGGGCATGAAGTCATCGGCCTCGAACAGGACGGGGATGGGGTCACCGCCACGGTGAAGGAGATTGCCTCGGGCCGCGACCAGCAGATTCGCGCGAAGTATCTGGTCGGCACCGATGGCGCACACAGCCGGGTCCGTGAGCTGCTCGACATCGAGTTCGACGGCCGCGGCGTCTTCTCCAACGCCATCACGATCTACTTCCACGCGCCGCTGGCGAAGTACGTTGTCGGCAAGGCGCTCAGCGTCATCTACGTGAAGAATGCCGAGCTCTCCGGCTTCTATCGCATGGACAAGGACGGCAACTCAGGCTTTCTCGTCGTCAACACCGTCGGCGATACGTCGCGGCCCGAAGCGGCGAGTCCGGCCAACGACGTGCGCGAATCGCGACTCATCGAGCTCGTGCGCGCGGGTGCGGGTGTGCCCGACCTGCCAGTGACGATCGATGGCGTCGCGCGGTGGCGTGCAACCTCTGACGTGGCCCGGCGATTCGGCAATGGTCGGGTCTTCATCGCGGGCGATGCCGCGCACCTGATGCCTCCCAATGGCGGCTTCGGCGGAAACACCGGGATTCACGATGGGCACAATCTCGCGTGGAAGCTGGCGCTGGTGCTGAAGGGAGTGGCAGGTCCGGCGCTGCTCGAGACCTACGACGCCGAGCGGCGGCCGGCATCGAAGTTCACCGTTGAACAGGCCTACACC
Organism: Vicinamibacterales bacterium; assembly: GCA_035263125.1. Lineage (GTDB taxonomy): Bacteria > Acidobacteriota > Vicinamibacteria > Vicinamibacterales > UBA2999 > Gp6-AA40. Next base: position 34,206 of record DATFRP010000296.1, on the reverse strand, counting down.
CGATACGTGACGCGATCGGCGACGTATCTGGGGGCAAAGGATTATCAGCCACTCGCCAACGACTTCAATATCGAAGCAGGGTACTTGTATCGCTCGCCCGCCGTCGTCGCCGAAGAAGATCTGGATCGCGGGCATGAGGATCCCCGCGAATCGTTCGGCCGTCCCGGCTCGAGAGCGCCGCACTTGTGGATCCAGCACAACGGCAAGAAGATCTCCACGCTCGATTTCTACGGCCGGTCGTTCACAGTACTGACGCCCCCGGCGGGTGAGGCATGGGTTCCGGCCGCGCGAACCGCCGCACAGGAAGTCGCCGGGCTCGAGCTCGATGCGCACATCATTGAGGACGAGCGGTTTCCGGCGGCCTATGGACTCACGGCAGACGGCGCCGCACTCGTGCGCCCGGACGGGTTCGTCGCGTGGCGATCCAAGGGTATTCAGAACGACCCGCTCGGTGCGATTAGATCGGCGTTGGGGACAGTGTTGATGCGTACGTAGGGTCCTGTGAACGCCGGGCCTGAAGAACAGGCCCGGCCTACAAAGCTAGCGAGGGAGCTCTTTCATGAACCGAATTGCTGCGTTCATCATCGCGACCGTCTTCATCGCCGCCTGTTCATCCACGCCTCCCGAGCGCAAGATCATCGACGACGCGGCGGCGGCGCTTGGCGGCGCAGACCGGATTCGTGCAGTGAAGACGCTCACCATCGAGGGCAGCGGGAGCGCACCCAATGCAGGCCAGAACCGGATGCCGAACGACGAGCTCCCGGTCTGGAAGGTCACCGAGTACAGCCGGGCGATCGACTTTCCGAACGGCCGTACTCGTGTTCGTCAGCGGCGCGAGGCGCAGTTTCTGTTTGCCGGCGCGACGACGCAACAGCAGACGCAGGGGCTCGACGGCGACACCGCCTATAACGTAGCACCGGATGGCGCGATGACGCGCGCGGGTGCGGCAGCGGCGCGCGACCGACGGCTCGAGCTGCTCCAGCACCCGATCACCATCATGCTCGCTGCGCTCAATCCGGACGCGAAGCTGACGAACGCCCGTGCGGACGGCGCAGTCGATCGGGTCGATGTCACCACCGCGGCGGGCGACATGCTGACGCTTGCCGTCGATCGCTCGACGCGCCTGCCGTCGCAGGTGACATACATGAACGACAACACCAACATGGGCGATGTGGCGATCGTCACGTCGTTCTCGGACTATCAGGACGCGAGCGATCTGAAGCTGCCGCGTCGCCTCACGACGAAGATGGACAAATACCTGCAGTTCGATCTGCGGGTCTCGAAGAACGCGGTCGATGGTGACGTCGGCAACCTGGCGGCATCCCAGAACGTGCGAGAGGCGCCTCTGCCGCCGACGCCGCCGATCACGGTGACCGCGGAGCCTGTCGCCAAAGGCATCTGGTGGCTGGCCGGATCGGGCAACCACCGCAGCATCGTCTTCGAGTTCGACGACCACCTCGTGCTCTACGAGGCGCCGCTCAACGAGGCTCGATCGAAGGCGGTGATCGACAAGGCGCGCACGCTCAGTAAAAAGCCGCTCACCACCGCGATCGTGTCGCATCATCACTTCGACCACTCCGGGGGCCTGCGCGTGGCCGTGGCCGAAGGACTGACGATCGTGACTCATCGCGACAACGAAGCCTTCTTCAAGGATCTGCTCGCGCGGCCGCACACCATCGAGCCCGATGCTCTGCAGAAGAACCCGCGGGCCGCTGATTTCCAGTTCGTCGACGACGAGTTGACGCTCAAGGACAAGTCGATGGAGGTGCAGCTCTATCACCTGCTCGACAACCCACGCGAGGGGACGAACCTCTTTGCCTACGTGCCGCGCGACCGTCTGCTCGTGCAGGCGGATCTCTACGATGCCACCTGGCAGCAGCACCCGTGGGGCGAGAACGTGCTGGCCAACGTCGAAAAGAGAAAGCTCAAAGTCGATCGCGACGTGCCGGTGCATGGCGTGATCGAGCCCTACGCGCAGATGGTGAAGACGATCAAGGCCAAGGCGGTGACTGGAACGCACTGACAGTCGGTGGTCCCTGGTCCTTGGCGCTTTGACGGACCAAGAACCAAGGACGGACCAGGGACGGACCAAGGACCAGGGACGGACTAAGAACCAAGCATAAGTACTAAGGACTAGTCGGGCGCCTGCGGCCGACCTGTGTGGCCTGTTCGAACGCATGCGCGAGTTGCAGCACACCGAGATCATCGTGACGACGGCCGGCGATCTGGATCCCGACCGGCAGCCCTTCCGGAGTGAACCCGGCAGGCACTGAGATCGCGGGGCCACACAAGGCGCTGATCCAGTACGTCGACTTCATCCACGCGATGTAGTGGTCCATCGGCACGCCGTCGATCGACGTCGGCCAGTCGAGCGTGGCGTCGAACGGCGGCACCTGATTCACGGCGCAGACGATGAACGGATAGGTCTCGTGGAAGCGCCGCATCCGATCGAGCAGTTCGCCGTGCTGAATAAACGCGCGCGCGACGTCCGCCCCCGTGAGCGCAAGGCCGGCTTCGATTTCTCTCACCGCGTCCGCCTTCACCTGATCGCGATGGGTATGAAGCAGCGGACCGAGGACGGCGGCTGTGCGCCAGGCTCTGATCGTGAGAAAGACCGAATCGACGTTGGTGAAATCCGGGCACGCATCGTCGACGACACAACCGAGCGTCTCGAATGTCGTTCGATGACTGTTGAGGACAGATCGCACACGCGGGTCGAGTGGGAGGCCGCCGAGATCGGGACACCATGCGACGCGGACGCCTTTGAGATCGCGACCGAGCGGCTGTCGAAACGACGACGGGTCGGAGGGCATGGAGCCAGGATCGCGATCGTCGGGGCCGGCCATGACGCTCAGCAGCCACGCGACATCGGCCACCGATCGCGCCATCGGTCCGTTGACCGAGAATCCGAACAGCGGCATCGCATCAGGAGCGTTGGGAACGAGCCCGACCGTCGGCCGCAGCGCCACGACGTTGTTGAAATTCGCCGGGTTGCGAAGCGACCCGCCCAGATCGGTGCCGTCGGCGATCGGCACCAGGCCGGCTGCGAGCGCCGCACCGGCGCCTCCGCTCGATCCGCCCGCACTTTTCGTCAGATCGAATGGATTGCGCGTCGTGCCGTAGACGCGGTTGTAGGTGTGCGACCCCATCCCGAACTCGGGCACGTTGGTCTTCCCGATCGGGATGACGCCTGCCGCGCGAAGGCGCTCCACGAGCACCGAGTCGGCCTGCGGTCGATCGTTCTTGAAGATCAACGAGCCGCGAGTAAATGGGAAGCCGACGGCCGGCTGCAGATCCTTGAATGCGATCGGCAGGCCATGCAGCGGACCGAGCCGCTCGCCGCGTGCCGCACGGCGATCGGATTCATCAGCATGCGCGAGGCACTCGTCGTCAGACAGCAGCGCGACGATCGCGTTGAGACGTGGGTTGAGGCAGTGGATCCGATCGAGATGCGCCCGCATCACCTCGCGCACCGAGACCTGGCGGGCTCGAATCAGGTCCGCGAGCTCTCTGGCGCCAGGAAAGGAGAGACCGGCGCTCAAACTCTACTCGGGGACCGGAATCGGCTCATCTTCCGCCCGCAGGGTGGTCATTTCGGCTTCGAGCATCTGCTCGCCGGCTCTCGACGGGATGCTGCGCGAGAAATGCATGGTGGGCAGGAAGAGCGTCGACACGAAACCGGTCGCGGAGACGATGAGACCGGCCACGAAGACGCGGTGCAGTCCCGACGCGAACAGTTGAAGCATCGCGGGCGATAGCACGATGACTGTCGATCCTGGCGCGGCGCTCGGCAGCGCCACGCCCGCAAGGGTCTGCGCCAGGATCGCGCCCATCGCAGAGACGCCAACCGCGGCTCCAACGCTGCGCGAGAACTGATTGAGCGACGTAGCGATCCCCATTCGCGATCGATCGACCGCGTGTTGTACGGCGAGCAGCACAGAGATCATTTGCGTGCCCATGCCGGCGCCCAGCACCAGGCAGCTCCCCAGCAGCATCGTGCGGGTCGAATGCGTGTCCAGGAACGTCAAGCCGACAAATCCGAGCGTCATGACAATGCTGCCGGCGATCGCCGCCACGCGGTAGCCCAGGCGGACGGTCGCTTTTGCGCCCACGATCGACATCACGACCCAGCCCAGGAAGAGCGGAGTCAGGACCTGGCCAGCCTGCGTGGCGGTGCCACCCATCAGGCTCTGCACGAACAGCGGGATGAACGCGATCACGCCGAAGAGCGCGAAGCCTACAAGGAAGACCACGACCAGAGTCCGGTTGATCACCGGAAGGCGAAACAGATCGACCGGCATGATCGGCTCGCTCGAGCGGCGTTCGACGACGACGAAGGCGGCGAGCAGGATCATCGAGGCAATAAACCAGATCCACGCGCCGCCGAGCTCAACACCGAGCGCGATCAGGAGCGCGCTCACGCCCGCGAACAACAGCGACGCTCCCAGCCAGTCGACGCGGATGTCCTTGGTGGGTCGTGACGGTGGATACGCGGTCGCGATCACGGCCATGCAGCAGAATCCGAATGGCACGTTGAGGTAGAAGATCCAGCGCCAGTCCCAGGCGTCGGTGATGTAGCCGCCGACGAGCGGCCCCGCGATCGACGCCACGCCCCACACGCTGCTGAAGAGCGCCTGCGTGCGCGCCCGCTCGCTGAGCGTGTAGAGCTCGCCGATGATCGTCATGCTGAGCGGGATGATCGCGCCGGCACCGAGCCCCTGCACCGTGCGCGCCGCGATCAGCTGCATCATGGTTCCAGCCGCGCCCGAGGCGACCGATCCAACGAGAAACGCGGCGACGCCAATGAGGTACATCCGGCGACGGCCGTAGAGATCCGAAAGGCGCCCCCAGATCGGCACTGACGCAGTCGACGTCAGCAGATACGCCGAGAACACCCAGCTGTAATGCGCGAGCCCGCCCAGTTGCGCGATGACCGTCGGCATCGCCGTGCTGACGACCGTCGCTTCGAGTGCACCGAGCGTCATTCCGAGGAGAAGACCGGCTGTGATAGCGCGCCGACGGGGAAGACTGATGGGGGGATGGGACGCCGACATCTACACAGGGTACCACGCAGAAAATCAGGAATCAGGAACCAGGAATCAGGAATCAGGAGGAAAGCAGGAACGAGGCAGGCGCCGAACGTGCCTGAATCCTCCTGCATCCTGATTCCTGATTCCTGATCCGTATGGCGAGTCCGATTTACATACGGCTGTGATTTGGGCGTTACTATGAGCCCATGCCAAAGCTCACCTCGCTTTCTTCGGTGGTGATCGTGTTGGGCCTGTTCTCTCCCACGAGCGCCCTGGCAGCGACGTGTGAACAACTGACTGCGCTCACGGTGGGAGGTGGAACAGTGACGTCGGCGCAGGCGGTCGCGGCCGGCGCATTCACGCCGCCGACTGGCCGTGCAGGCGGCGGGCCCGGCGGCGCAAATCCTTTCGTGAAGCTCGGCGCGTTCTGTCGCGTGGCGCTGACGCTCAAGCCGGCGGCAGGCTCCGACATCAAAGCGGAAGTGTGGCTGCCCGCGAGTGGATGGAACGGCAAGCTGCAGATCGTCGGCAACGGCGGCTTTGCCGGCACGATCAGTTATCCCGCCATGGCCAACGCGCTCGCGGCAGGATACGCGACGGCGAGCACTGACACGGGTCATACGGGGCCGTCGACCAACACCTTTGTCAACGGGGACGTGTTGATCGATTTCGCGCACCGCGCCATTCACGAGACGACGGTTGCGGCGAAGGCGACCGTAGATGGTTTCTACGGCAATGCGCCGAAGCTGTCCTATTTCAACGGCTGCTCGACCGGCGGCAGGCAGGCACTGACGGCGGCGCAGAAGTACCCCGAGGATTTCAACGGCATCATCGCCGGCGCGCCGGCCAGTTACACCTCGAAGCAGACGTTCGGTCAGATCTGGTTCTATCAGGCGCTCGCCGATCCCGTCTCCGCGCTTCCCCGCGAGAAGCTCGCGCTCGTACACGACGCGGTGATGAATGCGTGCGATGGACTCGATGGCGTGAAAGACGGGGTGCTCGAGAATCCGCTTGCCTGCAAATTCGATCCGAAGGTCCTGGTGTGCAAAGAGGGTGTGGACCCGGCATCCTGTCTCACGCCCGCGCAGGCCGATGGCGTGCGCCGCATTTACGCCGGTCCCTCGAATCCGCGCACCGGCGCGCACATCTTCCCGGGCCTCGAGCGCGGGAGTGAACTCGGATGGAATCCGGTCCCGGTCGGCTACGCGGTCGACTACTTCAAATACATCGTGTTCAAGGATCCGAACTGGGATCCGAAATCGTTGAACTACGACTCGGACGTCGAGCGTGCGAGCAAGGGCGACAATCTCGTCTTCGAGGCGAACGATCCCGACATGAGCGCGTTCACGAAGCGCGGCGGAAAACTGATCATGTATCAGGGGTGGGGCGAGCCCGGCATCCCACCGGGCAACCTCGTGCGCTACTACGACGACGTCTTGAAGAAGACGAAGAACGCGAAAGACTCCGTGCGCGTGTTCATGGTACCGGGCATGGGCCACTGCGGCGGTGGCAACGGTACGAGCTCCTTCGACTTCGTTCCGGTGCTGGACGAGTGGGCCGATCGTGGGCAGGCGCCGACGCGAGTCAACGCCTCGCGCGTGCGCGACGGGAAAGTCGATCGCACGCGCCCGTTGTGCGCGTGGCCGCAGGTCGCGCGCTACAAGGGCTCCGGCAGCATCGACGACGAGGCGAACTTCGTCTGCAAATAAATGCCGATGCCCGTACTCTTCGGGTTGATCGGCGCCTTCATCGGGTGGGCCATCGAGTCGTGGGTCACCGGTGTACTTGGCTTCGGCGTTGGATTCCTCCTGGGCCGACTGACGCTGCTCGGTAAGGCGCATCTTCAGCTCTGGAGACGCGTCGACGATCTGCAGGATCGTTACGACCGCCTCGAGCGAGAGCTTCTGACGATCAAACGTGAGGCGCCTGCGCCGGCGGCGCCGCCGCCAGATGTTGCAGCTGCGGTCCCTCCCAAGCGCGTTCCGCCGCCAGCACCGACTGCACCGCCGGCTCCGACCGAGCCGCGCGTTCCGCCGACGGAAATCCCGCTGACACACATGCCGGTGTACGAGCCGGCCGCACCGCCGGCGGTTTCACCCGCGATCGAACCGGCTCCGTCGCCGTCCTTCTGGCTCGTCGAGTTCTTCACCACCGGCAACGTCGTCGCCAAGGTCGGCATGGTCATCGTGTTCTTCGGCGTGGCCTTCCTCGTGCGGTATGCCGCCGATCGGGGGCTGCTGCCGATCGAGTTCCGCTTGATCGCGGTTGCCGCGGGAGCGCTGGCCCTCCTTGGCATCGGATGGTTTCTGCGACACTCGCGACCGGAGTACGCGATGGTGCTGCAGGGAGGTGCGGTCGGCCTCCTGTATCTCACGATCTTCGCCGCGTTTCGACTCTATTCACTGCTGCCCCCGCCGCTCACGTTCGCCTTGCTGCTGACGGTCGTCGCGTTCAGCGGCGTGCTGGCGGTGGTGCAGAACGCCCTCTCGCTCGCGGCCATCGGAGCGACAGGTGGATTCCTTGCACCGATTCTCGCCTCCACGGGGGGTGGAAGCCACGTCGCGCTCTTCTCGTACTATGCGGTGTTGAACCTTGGCGTGCTCGGCATCGCGTGGTTTCGCGCGTGGCGTTTTCTGAACTGGCTGGCCTTCGTCTTCACGTTTGGCATCGGCTTCCTCTGGGGGCAACAGTTCTATCAACCCGCATTCTTTTCGACCACCGAACCGTTTCTGATCTTCTTCTTCCTGCTCTTCCTCGCAGTCGCTGTGCTCTTCGCGCACCGACAGGCGCCGGAGCTGCGCGGATACATTGACGGCACGCTGGTCTTCGGAGCGCCAGCGATCGCGTTCAGCATGCAGAGCGTCCTCGTCCGCGACATTCCATTCGGGCGCGCGTACTCTGCGGTCGCGCTGAGTGCCTTGTACCTCGCGATGACGCGCGCGTTGTGGCGACGGGACCCGGCATTGCGGCAGCTGGCTGAAGCGTTCCTCGCGCTGGGCGTCGTGTTCCTGATTCTGGCGGTGCCGCTGGCATTCGACGGGCACGCCACTGCAGCGGCGTGGGTGCTCGAAGGCACGGGGCTCGTCTGGATCGGTGTGCGCCAGAATCGACTGCTCGCACGGCTCACCGGGGCGGCTCTCCTCGTCGCCGCGGGCGTGGCGTTTGCCGTCATCGCCACGCCAATGGCGAGCACGCTCGCGGTCCTCAACGCCCGGTTCCTCGCGTGTGCTGCCATCGCAGCGGGCAGCGTCGTCGCGGGGCGGCTGCTGTCGAAGGGTGGCGACCGGCTCGTCGATCTCGAGCGGCCACTCGAGTGGGTGCTGCTGATCTGGGGTCTGCTCTGGTGGTTCGGCGCGACGTTCGTCGAGATCGGGCTGCACATCGGGTCGACGCCCGAGCCCCCCGTACAGCTCCTCGCGTTTGCAGGCAGCGCCGTGCTGATCGGTTGGCTTGCCCGTGCGTGGGACTGGCGCGCGATGAAGCTGTCGACGATGCCGATGGGCCCGCTGATGTGGTTGGCGGTCGTCCCGGCCTTCGGCTTCCAGTACGACGAGGGGCCGCTCGTCAATCTCGGGTGGGCCGCCTGGCTCGGAGCGATCGTCGCCAGCTATTTGCTGATGTACTGGTTCGAGCGCGCATGGCCCTCGTCTGTCGTCAAGATGTGGCATGCCGGGGCGGCGTGGCTCGTGATCTTCCTGGCGACGTGGTCGATTGCCGTCGCGGTGCGCCACGCCATCCCCGACACGCTCACGTGGTCGACGACGATCTGGTGTGTCGTGCCCGCAGTGATCCTGCTGGCGCTCCGTGCGGTGGGACCGTCGCTCGGCTGGCCGGTGCAGCGCTTCTCATCGCTCTATCGAGAGATCGTTCCGCTTGCGCCCGCAGCAGGCATCATTCTGTGGGTGGCGTGGGCATCGACACAGAGCGGCGATCCCAATCCGTTGCCGTACGTGCCGATCGTGAACCCGTTGGAGCTCGTGCAGGCGCTCGGTCTGATCGTCGTGTTTCTGCTATGGGGTCGGGAGTCATTTTCGCCAGACTCCCCACGCGAAAATGACTCCCGACCCCATTTCACCGAGTCGCCGCGTCGATGGGGTCTGACGCTCATTGCCGGGCTCGCGTTCGTCGCGATCAACATGATGGTCGGGCGCGTGGTGCATTTCTACTGGAACGTGCCCTTCGACATCGATGCGCTGCTGGATTCGTCCGTGTTCCAGGCCGGTATCTCGATCATATGGGGCGTGACCGCCGGCATTCTCATGACGCTGGCCCGCATCCGCATCAGCCGTCCGGTCTGGATGATGGGCGCAGGTGTGCTTGCGGCGCTCATCGTCAAGCTGTTTCTCGTCGATCTGGGCAACGTCGGCGGCGTCGCGCGCATCGTGTCGTTCCTTGCCACCGGCGTCCTGATTCTCGCCATCGGCTACTTCGCGCCGGCTCCACCCAGAACCGAAAGAGCCGCATGAGGCGCGCGTTCGCACTGGCTACTTTTGTCGTCGTGCCCGCCCTCGTAATGGCGCAAGTGTCGACGAAGGATTTCGCGCGCGGCGCCGAGATTCGAACTGACGGCGGCGGAAGCCTCTATCGGATCGAACTCCCGGACGAGGTGTATGACACGTCGACGCGCGTCGATCTCGCGGACATGCGTGTGCTCAACGCGACCGGCGAGACCGTGCCCTATACGTTGCGCGAAGTCCCGCGCTCGGCGAGTCCCGAATCGGCATGGCGCCTCGTGCCGTCGTTTCCGATGAGCGAGGCCGAGTCTGGTGCAGCGGCGAGGACGCACGTGAAGGTTGGCGCCGACGGCGCGGTGCTCGAGGTCACCAACGATCGAAAGTCAGGTCGATCGACCACCGCGTACCTCGTCGACGCCACCGGCCTCACGGACCCGATATCGAGGATGTCGTTGATCTGGGAGGCGGCACCGGGTGCGACCTTTCTCGTGCCGGTCAGCGTGTCTGCCTCCGACGACTTGAACAGCTGGCGCACCATCGTGCCCTCGGCCGCGATCGCGCAGCTGCGGCGCGACACGTTCATGCTGACGCAGAACGAGATCGAGCTGCCAGGCGCGCAGCGGGCGAAGTACTTCAGAATCTCGTGGCCGCGTGAGCTTGCTGCCGTGACAGTGAAGTCTGTTCGCCTGCGGCCTCGAACGAACGCTGCCGAGCCCGAGATCCATTGGCGCACCGTATCGGCCGAGCGCGTCGACCCTGTCGGCACGGCGCAGTACGACACGCACGCGTTTCTTCCGATTGAGTATCTCGACCTCGAGTTCGCCGATCCAATCGATACCGACCTCATCACCATCCGCTCGCGACCTGCGTCAACGTCTCCCTGGGAGCTGAGTCATTCCGGTTTGTTCTATGTATTGCAGGGCCCAGGCGGACCGATTCGCAGTCCCTACGTACACATCGGCCGCACGACAGAGCGCTACTGGACAGTCGAGACGACACGAGAGGGTGGATGGAAACAGAATCGCGCGCCGCGACTCAAAGTCGGATGGCATCCGCACGAGCTCGTGTTCGTGGCTCGAGGACCTGCGCCTTACACGCTCGCGTACGGCAGTGGGCGCGTCGGGCCGGCTGATGCACCCGTCGGCGAATTGCTCGCAAGCCTCAGTCAGGCCGGCGACGGAGCCCAGGTCCGCGTCGCGACGCTCGGTCAGCCGCGCAGCCTCAGTGGCGCCGATGCGCTCGAGCCGCTGCCGACGCCGCTTCCGTGGAAACGCATCGTGCTATGGGCGGTGCTGATTGTCGCAGTCGGAGCGCTGGCGTTCGTGGCCGCACGACTGTTGCGCGAGACGAAGAACGCGACCTAGAGCAGCAGCCCTGCCTCTTCGAAACCAAGCCACTGCGCCCACTCGTCCTGCCGTCCGGGCTCGTGCAACCGCGGAACGACACACCTAGTCTGAAGAGCAAGGAGACGGACATGGGACACACGGTTGGCGATGGCATCATCGTCGTAGCACTCGCTGCGGCATTCGTCTCGTATCTGTACTTCAGGCACATCGAACGACAGCGTCGCCTCGAAATCGTCCACCAGGAGCGCCTGGCGGCCATGGAGAAGGGCATTCCGCTGCCGGAATTCCCGCTCGATCCGCCAAGGGTCCCGAAGCCGCCCGATCCGCGGGCTCCCTTGATTCATGGCATCGTGTGGTCGGCCCTGGGCGGCGGTGCCATGCTGGCCCTGCGATTGATCGGGCCGCAGCCGAATGCCCCGGTGCTTTGGCCGCTGCCGCTGCCGATTGCGCTCCTCGGCGTCGGGTTGATCCTGTACTACGCCCTTGCCTCCGCGAGTGCGCGCTGACCCTGCCTCGTATGCCGATCGGCCTGACGAGTGGCTCGTTGAGAGGTGTTGCGAGTCGGCCGACGACGGCGCGTTCGCCGAACTCGTACGGCGTTATCGTGGACCGGTATTTCGTTTGGCGGTTTCCATTCTCGGCCAGGAGTTCGCGGCGGAAGCCGAAGACGTCGCCCAGGACGTGATGCTGCGTGTGCATCATTCTCTCCGCTCGTTCCGAGGCGAGGCCAAGTTCGGGTCCTGGATATACCGCGTCTCGTTCAACCATGCGCTCACCGTCAAGGCGCGGGCACGCTATCGAGCACCTCACGTGAGCGATCAGGTCCTCGCGACGACACCGTCTCAGGATCGCGGTCCGTACGATCGGTTGCAGGACGAGGGGCGCCAGCGGGCTGTACTTGCATGCGTTGGCGAGTTGCCCGAAGTGTACCAGTCCGCGTTGCGCCTGTACTATTGGCTGGGTGCAAGCGTGAGCGAAATCGCCGCGATGCTCGAAGTACCAGAGAACACCGTGAAGTCTTACCTCCATCGTGCCAGACGGCTGCTGCACGCCATGCTTGCTGAGCGAGGTTTCGATGCACGATGACGAAGTGATGGATCGGCTGTTGAGAGACGCAATGGCCACGGATGCGCCGCAGCTTTCGCCCGCATTCGACACCCGGGTCATGCGGGGCGTGCGGCCGCGCCGTTTGACGGCGATGGGCCGCGTGGTGATCGCCGTCTATATCGTGGTTGCGGCGGCCACGGCGGTGCGGTTGATGCGCGACCTGCGCATGGAGTCGATCGCCGCGGCGGTCGCGATCGGTCTGCCCGTTGCCGCGGGTGTGAGTGTCTATGGGCGGCGTCTTACCGTCGGCCGCTGATGCGAACCACGAAGATCACGGAGTTGGAAGAAACGGAGAAGGCTCCGTGTTTTTCCTTCGTGATCTCCGTGGCCCCAAAACTCCGTGTCTCTGTGGCCGAATTCTTCGTAGCCTTTGTGGCTACTGTTTCGTCATCGAGACATTGAGCGGCGTCGTCTCGCCGCGGCGCACGGTCACGTCGGTGTGGTAGGTGCGATAGCCGTCCTTGCTGATCTGGATGTTATGCACCCCGGCCCCCAACTGCACGAGCAGATTGTCGTTGTCCGAGGGACCACGCCATTGGCCGCCGTCGATCGTGATGTTGGCATCGCCCGGCTGTACACGGAGTGAGAGCGTACCGGTGTCGGTCTGTGCGACCGATCGATCCGCATCGCGATAGCCGGGACGCGCCGCGACGGTTCTCGCCGGTGGACGCCGCGCCGATGTCGATCCGTTCGTCGGCGGTGGTGCTCCGTTCGTCGGTGGAGGCGTCTTTGCGGCCGGCCGTTCGGGTTCGGGCTCGCCCGCGGCCAGCGGCTCCATCGCGTGCTTCACGTTGAACGAGCCGGTTGGCTGCAGATACACCTTCTGCTCGAACACACGGTGACCGGGCAGATACAGCTGCAGTTCGTGCGGCCCGGGCTGCAGGTTCAGACGCTGGAAGGTGCCATCGAACTGATCGACGACGCCCGCATAGTAGCCGTCGATGAAGACCTCGGTCTCCCGCGGCGTCACTTGAAGACGGAGGGCGGTGCTCCCGTCGTAGTACCCCGGTGCGTAATACGGGTACGGTCCATACGGCGCATAGGGTCCATACGGATAGCCGTACGGGTAACCACCGTAGGCGTACGGATAGCCGTAGAAGGGATACCCGTAGCCATAGCCGAACCCGAATCCGACGCCGAACCCGACTCCGTAGAAGAACGGATTGGAGTAGTAGAACGGGGCGTAAACCGGCCGATAGTACGCGCCCCGGAAGGGCGCATAGATTCGACCAGCTGTTGCCGGGACGGCGACTCTCGACGACGCCGCCGGCGGCACGCGCTGAACTGCGCGGCGTTGCGCGTCGGCGACGACGGGCAGCAGCACGAGCGCAGAGAGCGTGGGAACAATAACGGCTGTGCGTAAGCCAGACAGCACGGAAACCTCCAATGGATCCGGTGGACAGTCGCCTTACAGGGACGGTCCACTAGATCGCAAGTACGCAACGGTTGTGCCGGGCGGAGTACCTGCAGGTTGCACAAGTACCTGGAATTCGAGGAGCAATTCAGCTCGACGTCTGCGCGTACACAGGACAATGTTGTCACGCGGCGAGGACGATGGTCCACTCGAAGGTGGACCCTACGTACTTCTGTTTCCCGGTAGTCGAATCTCGAACACGGCTCCGCCATCATTGCGGGCCGTGACGGTACCGCCGTGCCGCTCGACTATGGCCCTCACGATCGAGAGCCCGAGCCCACTGCCGCCCGCGGCTTTCCGCGACGCATCGACCTTGTAGAAACGATCGAAGATGAGCGGCAGATGCGCGGGTGGAATGCCCGGTCCAGTGTCGCGTACTGACAACAACACATCATGGTCGATGGCCGCGCTCGTCAGTGTGATTGCCCCGCCGTCCGGCGTGTGCCGCAGGGCATTCGCGGCAAGATTCTGCAGTGCCTGTTCCAGACGATCGCGATCACCGATGACGTTCTCACAGTCTGGCTGCACCTGTGTCACGAGCCGGATGCCTCGCTCGCGCAGCTCTCGCTCGTGTCGGGCGGCGACGCGCGAAAACAGCGACGTCACGTCGACGCGATCTTTCCGGATCGCTGTACCTCCGCCCTCGAGTCGGGCGAGGTCCAGCAGATCGCCGATGATGCGCTCGAGCCGATGTGTCTCCTCGGTGACGATGGTGAGATAGCGTTCGCGCGTCTTGGTGTCGAGTTGAATCTCGGTCATCGACAACGTCTCGATGTAGCCGCGCATGGCGGTCAACGGCGTCATCAGTTCGTGCGAGACATCGGCGAGCAGCTGGCGCCGCGCGGCATCGGACGCTTCGAGCGCGCGCGCACGGCTCGACAACTCCTCGGCCATCTTGTTGAACGCGCGCGCCAGCGATGTGACTTCATCCCCGCCATGTTCCGGCGCGCGTGCCGTGAGATCTCCCGAGCCCAGTCGTTCGGTCGCGGCCTGGACGTCTTTCAAACGCCGCCGCGCCGGACCGAACACGATGAAGGCAATGACGGCGGTGCCGACGACGAGCACACCGCCCGCAACCGGCGCCATCCGCGGTCCGAGGATCTTGAGAACGCGAGAGAACGGCGGGCCACCGGGGAGAACGACGACGCGGCCGACGGGCGTGCCGCCGACCAGGATGGTCGCAAACTGACCTCGTCGCGGGCGGAGCGGGTCGGGTACGAGTGAACCTCCCGGGAAAGGGACGCTTCCGCCTGCACGCGGACCATCAGGTGGCGTGATGGACGGTGCTTCAGGTCGCGCGGTGTCCGGATCACCATCAGGCGGCTGCGGGCGTGGACCCCATCGTCGTGCGAACCGTCGTGGACCGAGCGATTCCAGATACTCGATCTCCTCGCGCACGGCTTCGACCAGCGCGGCGGGCACGTCATCGTGGTTCGAGAGCGTGCGCCCGTCGTCCATGATGATGACGAACGTCTGAAGCGCGTCGCCGTACTGCTCGTGGAGATACGGTTCGAGATCGAGGTTGCGATTCGCCGCGAGCGCCGCGCCGACATCGGAGGCGACGAGTACTGCGAGTCGACGCGGCGATCGCGCTGGGAAGGAGCCGGCAATCGTATCGGTCAGCCAGAGAAAAAGTCCCGCCTCGGCGGCGAGCATCAGCGCGAGAAAGGCGACGAGGCCCAGCGCGATTCGCCAATAGAGACTTCGATACCAACGCGGGCTAGACATCAGCGGCTTTGTATCCCGCCCCCCAGACCGTGAGAATCACCTTCGGGTTGGCAGGATCGGCTTCGACTTTCTTGCGAAGCCGTTTGACCAACGTGTCGACGCTCCTCACCGTTACGAATGTCTGATCCTTCCAGACCTTGCTGAGGAGTCCTTCGCGACTGAATACGATCCCCGGGTTGGAGATCAGTACGTACAGCAGCTCGAACTCATTGAACGTCAGATCTACGTCGGAGCTGTCGACGCGGACTCTTCGGCGTGCCGGGTCGACTTCGATGTGCTTGTACGCGACCGGACCCGAGTGGTTGCCCGAGGCCGCACGCGCCCGGGATGTCTCGCCCCGCCGGAGCAATGCACGTGTGCGCGCGAGCAGCTCGCGAATACCGAACGGCTTCGTGAGGTAGTCATCCGCACCGCTGTCGAGCCCGAGCACTTTGTCCGATTCTTCCCGACGCGCCGTGAGCATCAGAATCGGTGTGTCCGCATTGGGGGAGTCGCGGCGGATCGCGCGACATACGGTCATACCATCGAGGCCTGGCAACATCAGGTCGAGTATGACGAGGTCGAACTTCTGCGACCGCGCATCCTGTAGACCGCTTTCGCCGTCGTTGGCTTCCTGCGGGTTGAGCCCCTCGAGACGGAGGTGCAGTGTTACGAGCTCACGAATGTGAGCCTCGTCTTCAACAACCAGAACTGTAGGTCTGTCTGCCATGGCAACTGTGTTTCAGTCTAGCGCTCCGACGTGGTGCGGCTGTGATTCGAAGGTGACGAAATGATGGCAAGACCCGTATGATTGTCACTCTCCTGCCCCCTCCCTCATGTGATGATCAGGGCACTTCATCCATGCCCGACCGGACATCCGAAGCTGTGTTGAGGCAATTTTCAGCCGCGGGGCTTGCCATCCTGTGCGGGGCGGGGACGTTTGTCCTTGCTCAGGTGCCCGCCCAGTCAGCCGTGTGTCTGGTCACCGGCAGGGTTTCGAGCGGGAACACACCCCTGCCAGGCGTGTCCCTGATGGCCGCACGCGATGGGACCGTCGCGACCGCCACCGCTACGGATGTCGCCGGCTCGTACCGGTTGAAGTTGTCACCCGGGGAGTACCGGATCACCGCCGATCTTCCAGCCTTTGCGACGTTCGAGGAACAGGTCTCTCTCTCCAACGCTTCTGATGCCGAATGCAGCCGGACGCTCAACGTTCAGATGACGCTGCGCTCACGAGTGCAGGCGAGTGGGGCGGGTGGGGCTGGTGGGGTGGATAGGGCAGGTGGGGCGGGTGGGGTTGATAGGGGAGCTGGGGCTGGTGGGGCTGGTGGGGCAGGCGGGGTTGAAGGGGTTGGCGGCGCACGTGCCGGCAATCGGGCTGGTGGAGCGGGGCGGGCAGGCGGCGCGGTTGGCCAGAACGCGGGACAAAACCGGTTCTCGCAACTCCAGGTCGTGCAGTCGGACACGGCCGGTGCGGCAGAGAATGCGTCCTCCACGGTTGACGAAGCAGATCCTGCGGCGCGGCTGCTGCCACCGGGGTTCTCGACCACCGCAGACACGAACGTCGTCGCAGTGACTGGCGACGCCGCGAATCTCGATCGCGGCCAACTGCGCGATCGGATCGAGGCGCTGGGGCGCGGAGAGTTCGAAGCGGCGGGAGGACAACGCCCCGAAGGCTTCGATGGTCAGGGCGGGCAGGGTGGCCGATTCGGCGGCGGGTTCGGGCAAGGCGGACCGGGTGGTCCTGGACCTGGTGGAAGAGGCGGCGGCTTTGCGGGTGGACAGGGGCGCGGTGGCCGTGGAGATGGTGGTGGCCGCGGTGCGTTCCTGGGCCGGGGGCGCGGGCAGGCGATTCAGGGATCGGCGACGTACACGTTTGGCAGTTCGGGTCTCGACGCGGCGCCGTATCCGATTCGTGTGAACACGCAGCAGGATCCCGAGTACATGCGCCAGCAGTTTGGTGCGACGCTCGGCGGCCCGCTCCGTCTCCCTGGTCTCTACGACGGATCGCGTACGACGTTCTTCTTCAATTACGCCGGCGGTCGTTCGAACAACCTCGTCGATCAGTACGCGACGGTTCCGACAGCGGCGCTGCGCACCGGCGATTTCGGCAGCGGTGTCACGCTGATCGATCCAAGCACCGGCCTTCCGTTTTCGGGAGGGCGCATTCCGAGCGATCGGATTTCTCCAAGCGCGCTCGCACTGTTGCACTACATCCCGCTGCCGAATCTTCCCGGCACCGCTCAGAACTTCCGTCGAACCACGACGTCGCTTGCAGACTCGGATGGATTCAGCGTGCGCGTGACCCACAACTTTTCGAACGCGACCGCGGGGCGCGGAGGGGGCGGGCGCGGAGGGGGAGGCGGCCGCGGCGGCGGTGGGTTTGGCGGACGCGGTGGACGCGGGGTAAACGGGACCGCAGTCGTGCTCAACGCGCAGGTGCAGTATCGGCACAACGATGGCGACGCCGTGAACGTGTTCCCGCTGCTCGACGGCACCACGCTCAACTCGAGCGTGTCGGTGCCGATTCAGCTCAACGTGCTGCACGGACGCGCGATCCACAACGTCACCGCCACGATGACGCGTACGACATCCGATTCGAACAACGCCTTTGCTGGAGTGACCGACGTCGCCGGCCTCGCGGGGATCACCGGAGTGTCGACCGATCCGTTCGACTGGGGCGTGCCGAGTCTCTCGTTCTCGACCTTCACCGGTCTGCGCGATGTCACGCCGAGCGAGCGCCGCGATCGTCGCATCCAGCTCGGATACACGATGACGCGCCCGCTCCAGCGACATGCGCTTCGTTTTGGCGGCGACATGCGGCTCGATACGTCGAGCGGGCGGTCGGACGCCGACGCACGCGGCACGTTTGTCTTCACCGGGTTGTACTCCGCGAATGGAACGCCTGCGGCACGTGGCACCGGCGTCGACTTCGCCGATTTCCTCTTAGGGCTGCCGCAGCAGGCCAGCGTCCAGTTCGGACCAGGGAACGTCGTGCTGCAGGGGCAGTCGTTCAGTCTCTTCGCTCAGGATGACTGGCGCGCGCGCGGGAATCTCACGTTCAATCTCGGGGTGCGCTACGAGCTCGTGCGTCCGTACACCGAAGCCAATGGGCATATGGTGAACCTCGACGTCACGCAGGGGTTCACCGAAGCGGCACCGGTCGTGTCGGGGGGCACCGGTCTCTTCACAGGCGCCTTCCCGGCAGCGTTGATCAACACCGATCTGAACAACATCGCACCGCGTGTCGGCTTCGCGTTGCGCCTCTCGCCGCGAACAATCCTGCGTGGTGGCTACGGCATGAGCTTCAACAACGGCTCCTACGCGACGATCGCGCGACAGCTCGTCGCGCAGCCGCCCTACGCGGTGACGAACACGAACGTCGGTGCGCTCGACACCCCGCTCGCGCTGACCGACCCTTTCGCGGCGATCGCGCCCTCGACCACCACCAACAACTACGGCGTGGACAAGAGCTATCAGCTCGGTGTGATCAACACCTGGAACCTCGATCTGAACCGCAGCGTCGGGCGGTTGTGGCAGGTCGGCGTCGGCTACACGGGCACGCGCGGCGTGAATCTCGATGTGCTGCGCGCGCCGAATCGCGATCCGGACGGCTTGCGCATCGAGGGTGTGCAGCCATTCCTCTGGCAGAACTCCGATGGCGATTCGATCCTGCACGCGGGAACGTTCAGGCTGCGACGCCAGCCATCGCGAGGGATCGGCGGCTCGCTGAGTTACACGCTGGCCAAATCGATCGATGATGCCTCGTCGATCGGCGGCGGCACGCGCGTCGTGGCGCAGAACGATCTCGACCTTGCCGCCGAGCGCGGGCTTTCGAGCTTCGATCGACGGCATCTGCTCACCGGCGATCTCACGTTCGAGCTCCCGTTCGGGCCGAACCGACGCTGGCTCAATCAGGACGGCACGCTGGCAGGGCTGTTGAGAGACTGGTCGTTTTCCGCGAACGTCACCGTCGAATCGGGCACGCCGTTCACGGCCAGGCTCGTCGGCGCCGCCTCCGACGTGGCGCGCGGCACCAACGGCACGCTGCGCGCCAACTACACCGGCGCAGTTGTCGCACTCGCCGATCCCACGCTGTTGCGGTTCTTCAACACGGACGCGTTCACCGCACCCGCACCGGGCACGTTCGGCAATGCCGGGCGCAACACGATCATCGGGCCCGGCCAGCATTTCCTGAACGCCGCGATTGGCCGCGATGTGCGGATGTCCGCCAACCGCGTCGTGTCGATCCGGGTCGAAGCGAACAACGTGCTCAATACGGTGCGCTACGGGACGATCGACACCGTCGTCAATTCGCCGACGTTCGGGCAGGTGCTGTCGGTACAGCCGATGCGCAGCGTGTCGCTGAATTTGAGGTTCCGGTACTGATGAGGGCGCTTGCGATCTCGCTGACCGTTGCGCTTGTTGTCACGAGCGGATCGCCGCGCGCACAGCAAACCGCGAAGCCGACGTTCAAGACGGACGTCAATCTCGTTGTCGTCGACGTCGTCGTACGGGACAAGTCGGGCGCGGTGGTGAAAGGGCTGACCGCCAACGACTTCGAGATCCGGGAGGACAACAAGCCGCAGCAGATCGTGTCGTTCGACGTCGAGGAGATCACGACGGCGCCGCCCACTGCTCCCGTGCCTCAGGTCCTCGCGGTCGGGAAGCAGCCGGTGGAGGGACGACCTGACAAGACTGCGCCCGCGGCGGACGCTGCGCCTCTTCAACGCGAGGACCTGGCCGGCCGGAGGCTGATCGTGTTGCTGTTCGATCTCAGCTCGTTGCAGCCGGAAGATCTCCAGCGTGCCGGGCGTGCCGCAGAAGACTATGTCGACAAGCAGATGTCGCCGGCCGATCTGGTTGCGGTGGCGACCATCGACACCACGCTGAACATCATGGGCGACTTCACCGGCGAGCGGGAACAGGTGAAGGCCGCGCTCGCGAAGTTCTCCGCGGTCAGTGCCACTGGCTTCGACACACCGGCCGCTGAGACAGCCGCCACCGATGAAACGGCCGACGCGACCGGCACTGCCGTCAGCGCCGATACCTCCGAATACGATCTCTTCAACAACGACGCGCGTCTGCGGGCCATTCGCACGCTGGCGGAACAGCTCGCGCCAATCGAGCAGAAGAAATCGATCCTCTATTTCAGCGGCGGCATGACGAAGAGCGGCAGCGACAACCAGGTCGAATTGCGCGCCGCGACGAGCGCCGCCGTGCGCGCGAACGTCGCGCTCTATCCCGTCGACACGCGTGGACTGCAAGCGGTTGTACCAGGCGGGGATGCCTCGCGTGCGAGCGCGCGCGGAGTGAGCGCCTTCTCGGGACAGGGCGTCAACCAGCAGTTCAGTCAGCTGTTCGCGTCGCAGGACACGCTGCAGACGCTGGCGGCGGATACCGGCGGCAAAGCCTTCACCGACACCAACGATTTCGGCCTCGCCTTCACTCAGGTGCAGCGCGATACCTCGTCGTACTACCTCATTGGCTACAGCAGCACGAATGCGTCGAAGGACGGACGTTTCAGGCGGATCTCCGTGCGCGTGAAGCGCAACGACCTGCGCGTCGAAGCCCGCGGCGGCTACTACGCCGATCGCGACTTCGCGCACACGAACCGCCAGGATCGCGAGCGGCAGCTCGAAGAGCAGATCTCGGCGCCGGTGTCGGAAACCGATCTGCCGGTGGTGGTGTCGTCGGGATGGTTCCGGCTTGCCGCCGATCGCTACTACGTCCCACTGTCAGTCGCGGTCTCGGGGGCACCACTGCAGGCAGCGCCGGCGAAGGGCACGCTCGATGTGCTCGGCCTGATTCGCGACGAGC
Source organism: Vicinamibacterales bacterium (assembly GCA_035263125.1). GTDB lineage: Bacteria > Acidobacteriota > Vicinamibacteria > Vicinamibacterales > UBA2999 > Gp6-AA40. Next base: position 13,328 of record DATFRP010000296.1, on the reverse strand, counting down.
AGGGGAGGCCCGTCGGCCGCATGCGCGAGACGCTCGACATCGCCGGCGATGCCGCCGGCGGACGCTCGAGACAGGTGCTCTATCAATCGGGTCTGACACTGCCGCCCGGGCGCTTCTCGGTGAAAGTCGTCGTCCGCGAGAATGCCGGCGGCGCGATGGGGTCGTTCGAGAGCGGCGTCTTCGTGCCCGATCTCAAGCAGGCACCGGTCAAGGTCAGCTCGGTTACGTTGAGCACGATGGTCAGGCCGGTAGCTGCGCGTCGACGATCGGACAGCCCGCTCGTGCGCGAAGGCGTCGAGCTCGTCCCGAGTCTCTCGCACGTCGTCGATCGCGACGGCAAGATGTACCTCTACTACGAGGTGTACGATCCGTCAGCCGCGAGTGGGAAGCCGTCGCTCAAGACCAGCCTCTCGTTCTATCGAGGCACGGTGAAGGTCTTCGAAACGCCGCTCGTCGAGCGGTCCGAGATCGATGCCGCCGATCGACATGCGGCGCTGTTTCAATTCGAAGTGCCCGCGTCGCAGTTCCAGCCCGGCCTCTACACGTGTCAGGTCAACATCATCGACGACGTCGCGGGGACATTCACGTTCCCGAGGCTGGCGATCTACGTTCGAAGCGCCGAGCTTGCAGCGACGCCACAGAAGTCGCAACCATGAAGGATGGCCGCGGAGAAGCCGAATGCCGCGCTTCGAGAGCTGCGATTGCGCACGATTGGGGCGTTGCTGACGCAAGCGTATTTCGATTGGTCTTCTGACGGGGCCACTCGCCTCGGGGCGGCACTCGCATTCTTCACGTTGTTTTCCGTTGCGCCGGTGCTCATTGTGATTACCGGAGTTGCCGGGCTGTTCATTGGGCAGGCGGCAGCGCACGGTCAAGTGGCGCCCTGGCTCGAGCGCTTCCTGAGCCCTGAAGGCGCAGAGGCGGCGCAGCTCATGCTCAAGCAGGCGGCTACGCCGGCTGGCGGTATCGTGGCCACTATCGTCGGACTCGTCACGCTCTTCTTCGGGGCGTCGTTCCTCGTCTCCCAATTGCGCGAGTCGTTGAACATCGTCTGGCGGCTCCAGGCTCCATCGCAGACCACAGGATTCTTTGCATCACTGCGCGAGCTGATGAGCGACAGGTTCTATGCGTTCCTCATTGTTGTCGCCGCCGGACTGCTCGTGTTCGTGTTGTTGCTCGTGAATACAGCCATCGCAGCCGCTGCTGCGTATGTGGAGGGTGCACTCCCGCTGCCTGGAGTCGTGTTGCAGGCCGCAAACTTCGTCATCGGTCTCGCGTTGATGGCTGCATTGTTCGCGCTGGTGTACAAGTTCGTGCCCGATGCGTTCGTGAGGTGGCGTGACGCATGGGTGGGCGCACTCGTGACGGCGCTTCTGTTCAACTTCGGAACCGTCGTCATCTCGATGTTCGTAGGAAAGGCCGGCGGTGCATCGGTCTATGGCAGCGCGGCAAGTGTGCTGGCCTTGTTGGTCTGGGTCTACTACTCTGCCCAGGTCTTCTTCTTCGGTGCCGAGGTGACGCGCATCTTCGCCAACGAGTACGGCGGGCGCATCGTGCCGCGTCATCGTTCAATCCCCCGGTTCTGGAGACAGCGGCCCGCATAAGAGCTAGGAATCAGGAAGCAGGAATCAGGATTCAGGCCTGGACCAGGAACCAGGAGTCAGCGCTGAAGGAATCAGGCCAGCCATAGTAAAGCGGAGGCTTCAGCCTCCGTGTCCATTTGCCGCGAATTTGCAGCGGGTACCATCGGCTTCCCCATTACAATATGTGAGTTGACCGGACGGTCGGTAGAGGAGCGCCCATGAGACTGCTCACCCTCGGTGCACTGGTTCTCACGAGTCTCGTTAGCACATCAGTTGCCGTCACGACGCTCGTGGCGCAGAGTGGAAATCCCGCTGCGCCGACGTTCAGTAAAGACGTTGCACCGATCCTCTATTCGAAATGCGTGTCGTGCCATCGTACCGGTGAAATCGGACCGATGTCGCTGATCACTTACAAAGACGTTCGCCCCTGGGCCGCGTCGATCCGCGACAAGGTGTCGAATCGCATCATGCCGCCGTGGCACGCCGATCCGAAGTTCGGCACGTTCCGCAACGATCGCAGCCTGAGCACGAACGAGATCAACACGATCGTGAGATGGGTCGACGGCGGCGCGCGTGAAGGAATCGCGTCAGACCTGCCAGCGGCCCCGAAGTTCGCCGACGGCTGGCAGATCGGCAAGCCCGACGCGGTGTTCGAGATGCCGACCGAGTTCGAGATTCCGGCGCGCGGCACGATCGACTATCAGTACTTCGAAGTGCCGACGAACTTCACTGAGGATCGCTGGCTGCAGGCGGGCGAAGCGCGCGCCGGCGATCGCGCGCACGTCCACCACATCATCGTGTCGGTGATCGAGCCGGCGGCGACCCGGCGGCCGAATGCGAATGTGATGAACCTGAAGGTGATCATGCCTGACGGGCAGACACCGTCCGCGCCATTCGCCAGAGCGCCGCGCGAGCTCACTGACGAACAGCGTGCCGGCGCCGTGCGTGCCACGCGCTTTGCCGGCGCCAACATGCTCGTGAACTGGGCGGTTGGCGAGGATGCGCCCGTCCACCCCGTTGGCATCGCGAAGCGCATCCCCGCAGGATCGACGCTGCTCTTCCAGGTCCACTACACGACCAACGGCACGCCGGGGAAGGATCGGTCGAAGATCGGAATGATCTTCTCGAAGGAGCCGCCGAAGAATGAAGTCAGGACTGGCGCGATCGCGAACCCGGCGTTCGCCATTCCGCCGGGCGAAGCGAATCACCTCGTCGAAGCCGAAGCCTCGTTCACGAGCGACGTGAAGATCTGGACGATGCATCCGCATATGCATTTCCGCGGCAAGGACATGACCTACACAGCCACCTATCCCGATGGTCGCAGCGAGGTCGTCCTGCGCGTGCCGAAGTACGACTTCAACTGGCAGGGCGACTACTGGCTGAAGGAACCGCTCTCGCTGCCGAAGGGATCGACGCTGCGAGTGACCGCACACTTCGACAACTCGACCGCGAATCGAGCGAACCCGAATCCGAAGGAAACAGTGCGATGGGGCGATCAGACCTGGGAAGAGATGATGATCGGCTTCATGACGTACACGGTCGAACCGTCTTCCTCGTCGACCGCTGCCCTGAGGTAACGGAGAGTACGGAGGAAACGGATGAACAGGAGGAACGGAGAAACGGAGAGACGTTTCTTCTGATGAATTGGATCAAAAGAGAAATCCTGTCTCCGTTCCTCCGTTTCTCCCGTTAATCCGTTCCCTCCGTCCTCCTCCGTTTCCTGCTTCGTGCTAACACCTTCGATGAAACCTGCGCTCACGAAGAAATGCGAGCGGCGCTGATCAGGAGATGCGGCACGTGTTCATCAATTCTTCGCGTCACTCCGCCGCAGCGTCATCGACGAAAAGTCGATCGTGAAGCCGCCCTGCTTGAGGAGATCCCCACCCGCGTTTCCGACACAGCTGACTGCTTAGCGCCACTCGAAAGGTAGCGATCAGTCGCCCCAGCGTGAATCTAACTGACCGCGTCGGCGTAGGGCTGTCCATCGTTTATGAGGTAACGTCCATCAAGAAGAGAAATCCTGTCTCCGTTCCTCCGTTTCTCCTGTTAATCCGTTCCCTCCGTCCCCTCCGTGTCCTACTTCGAGCGCTCGGCCGCCCGCGCGGCGCTCAGGATATTGCGCATCGAGTTGTTGCCCTCGTGGCAGGCGTACTCGAACATGCCATCTGGCTGCGGCGCCAGGTCGAGGGCGGCGGTCCAGGGCTTGGTCCACGTCTGCGGATCGTCTGCGGTCACTTCGTAGCGCAGGTTCGGGCCGACGCGATGGAAGCGCTCGATCAGGTGCAGCGTCTCGCGCGATCCGCGATAGTTGCCCTTGTCGCTGATGTTGGTCACGTCGACGACGAGCGTGTCGCCGTCCCAGTGGGCGCGGGAGTCGCCGAAGTAGCCGCGAACGCTGGTGCCCACGTGGGGATGGTTATCGATCGGGACGATGCGCGTGTCGTGGATCATCTCGTAAGTGATCGCAACGACACCGGGGCCCTGCACCAGGCGCACGTTCGCGTTGTAGACGGTGGGGAAGATCGCGCTCGGCATGCCGCGGGTGATGCAGCGTTCCCACAGGCTCAAATCCTCGGGCCCGTTGAACGTCGAGCTCGCGAACGTGCCGCGGAGTCCGATGCCACGGCGCTGCGCGCTCGGGACCGTCGGCGGAATGCGACCGTCTGGTGGATCGATCACGATCGACGTGCGCCGCGAGGTCTTCCCGCGTTCGAGCCAGTGTGGCGGCGGCGACGTCGCCGACCCGACCGCCCCCGCGTTCGAGCGATCGGCGGTTTCGATGTTGAACTCGGCGTTGTCGGTCTGAATCTGCTTGTCGGTTTGCGCGAGCCTGGCGGTGTACTCCTGATCGGTCAGCAACTGCCGCTCGCCATACTGCTGCGGCCGCTCGAACGGCACGCTCAACTCGGCTTCGGCGGTCCAGGTGCCCTGGATATCGGGATCGCCCCACGGCGTGCGTGGCGCCGGTGCCGTACTCTTCTGCTGTGCGATCGACGACGTTGAGAGGAGGCCCGCGAGGATCGCTACGACCCCGATCGAGCTCAGCACGCGCATGTCCTTCACCCTTTCGAAATGGGGTCGGGAGTCATTTTCACTCCGTTCCCTCGAAAAATGACTCCCGACCCCATTACTCCACGCCGAAGGCGAGCAGCACGTTGCCCGCCCGGCCACCGAAGCCACCGTACCCGGAGTTGACGTAGACCATGCCATTGGCGACGACCGGACCGGGACCAATCATCGATGCCCCCTTGGCGGGCACGCCATTGATCGATTCGAACTCCCGGTTGGAATCGAATTGCCACAGCACTTCACCATTCGCCGTCGAATACGCGCGCAGAGCGCCATCGCTCGAGCCCGAGAAGATGACGCCTGGTATCAACGTCACCGCCGCTGACTGCGCCACGTTGCAACCGCGCGCAGTGCCGCAGGCCGCCGGGGGCGGCGGGGCGAACCACACCCGTTCGCCGGTCGCGAGGTTGACCGCGTGCAGACCGCCGGGCTTGGGCGTCAGGATGTCAGACACCGCGAAGTAGGCGCGCGCGTCATCGACGGCGCCACCCCATTCGATGCCGCCGAGCGTGCTGCCCTGACCGGCGCGATACTGCCACACGATCTCGCCTTGCTTGTCGGGGTCCATCGCCCAGCCCACGCCCGACTTCTGTCCGATCACGATCAGGTCGCGGCCCGCTCGGCTCGCGTCGCTCGCTCGGGGCAGGCCGTTGACGTGCGCGAGCATCGGCGGGCTGCCGAAGTCGACGTCGGGACCGTTCGTCTCGGGGCAGTTCGGATTGCCCGCACGGCAATTGGTCAGATAGACGTCGTTGGGTGTGACCTGCTTCATCCAGCGAACTTTGCCGGTCTCCAGATCGAGCGCGACGACCGCGTCGCTCGATGGCTGCGCGGGTGGGCTATAGGTGTTGCCGGTTGCGACGTAGAGCGCCTTGCGATTGACGTCGACAGTCGGAGCAGACCAGATCCCCGATCCCGACGGTCCCCACAACGGCACGCCAGCGGTGCTCTTGCCTCGCGGCTGCGGCGCGTCCGCGATCATGTAGGTCTTCCAGATCACCCGGCCTGTTGCCGCGTCGAGCGCGCTCACACTGCCGCGGAAGGTGCAGCACGGATATTGCGGATCTGCGCCCTGCGCTTCTTCGTAGGACGAGACCGGCACGTAGAGTCGGCCCTCGTGCAGCGTCGGCGATCCAGTGATCCGCGCAAAGGGATGGTCTTCGACCTTGCGTGTCCACACGAGCTTCCCGCTGTTCGCGTCGAGCGCATAGGTGTTCGCGGCCGTGTCACCGAAGTACACCATCGCCGGCGTCGAGCCGCGCGAAGACGACACGGCAATCGCGGTGCGCACGCCGCCACTCGCGCTGAACGCCCAGTTGATGCAGCCCGTTTTCGCGTTGAGCGAGTAGACGGTGCCGTTCTGGCTGCCGACGAACACCCGGCCGTTCACGACGGTCGGTTGTGCCCACGCGACCGATGCATCAGGAAATCCGAATGCCCACTTCAGCTTGAGCTTCGAAACAGTCGCACCGGTGAGCCCTGCCTGATCGGCGGTTTGATATCGCGTGTTCGTCGGCGCGGGACTCCACCCGTTCCAACCCGGCGTGCCCGCCTGATCGACGACAGGCGTCGAGAAACTTCCAGCAACGATGCACCGGCCCCGTTCGGCGCCCGTGACATCGCCCTCGATGCGCTTGCCGGTGAGGAACTCGGCTACCGCTCGCCGCTCAGGTCCGCTCAAGCGCGACCCCTGCGGCCGCATCGCGCCGGTCATCAGCGCATCGATGATCGCCTGCGGTGTTCGTGCCTTGAGCGCGTCGGGTGCCGGCGCGCGTGAATCGGCGGCGCCGTTGTGGCAGCTAGCGCAGCTTCGCTGAAACACCTGAGCTCCGTCTGGTGTTTGGGCGAACACGGAGACGGCAGAGAAGAGCGCGGCGAACAAGACGAGCGTTTTCATGGTGTCCAGACCGTACGTCCGGTAGGCGATATTACACCTTGTCCGTCCCGCCCGGCCACGGAGCGCACGGAGAATACGGGCCACGGAGACACGGAGATCTTCTGGCCACGGAGATCACGAAGATCACGGAGAGCCCTGGCCACGGAGATCACGAAGATCACGGAGATGCTTGGCCACGGAGATCACAGAGAGTTGGCCACAAAGGACACAAAGATTCACAGGATATGACCGGCCGTCCGGTCGGCCTTGGACGCACAAACCCTTGACCGTCTGGCAAAAAGACGTCAAATTCTCTCTTGCGTGCGCCTCGATCGTCCAAATCACAGTCGCGTCCCGACGGACGTGTCTCACGCCACCGAGTTCACCTTCGGCCCCTTGACTCTCGATCTGGCGGCCGCCCGGCTCCTGTGCGACGGCGCCGAAGTGAAACTGCGTCCGCGCGCGTTTCACGTGCTGCGGGTTCTGGTGATGCACAACGGACGGTCGCTCGGCTACGACCAGTTGATGGCCGAAGCCTGGGAGGGGACGTTCGTGTCGCGGCACACCGTCGATGTCACCGTTCGTGAGGTCAAGAAGACGCTGGGACGATATGGCCACTGGATCGCGCACCGGCCCAAGGTGGGATATTGCCTGCAGTTGCCGACGTCGGAAGAACGCATTCGGCGCGGATGGCACTTCTGGAATCGGCGGACGCGCGAGGGTTTCGAGCGCGCCCTCGAGTGCTTTGCCGACGCCGGCCGCGAATGCTCGGCCGACTTCCGCGCGTTCGAAGGGCTCTCGGTGTCGTACCTCGCGCTCGCCACGTTCGGCATGCGCCCGCCGCGGGAGATGTATCGCGGCTTCCTCGAGGCCCACGATCGGGCAGTTGCGCTTGGAGGCCTGACGCCGGAGCTTCGCTGCAACCGCGCGCACGGTCTGCACCTGTTCGAGCGTCGTTTCGACGAGGCCGAGATCGAGTTTCGCCGAACGCTGCAGCAGAAGCCGACGCTGGCATCGACCTATGTGCGCATCGCGATGCTCTATGCGACCCAGCGCCGCTACGCCGAAGCGCTCGACGAAATCGCACGCGGCTATCTCATCGATCCGCTGCTGCCGATGCTGCCCGTGATGGAAAGCGTCGTCAGGTTCCATCAGCGGGATTACGAGGCGGCTATCAGCGTCGGCGCCAAGACCGTCGAGCTGCATCCGTATCTTCAGGTCGGTCGCGCCATCTACGCGCAGGCCCTGGAGTATTCGGGACGTCTGGACGAGGCGCTCGCGCAGTATCAGTTGGGATCGGTGATGTCGCCCGACTTGCCGTGGATGCGAGCACTCGAAGGCGCCTGTCTCGCGAAGATGGGAAGACGGGACCAGGCCGCCGGCCTGCTCGCCGCCCTCGAGGCTCTGCGTCGATCGGAGTACGTCGACGCCTACTTCATGGCCGTGCTCCGTGCGGCGCTCGATCAGCGTGACCAGGCATTCACAGAGATTGAGCGCGCCTTCGAAGAGAACTCAGCCTGGCTCTACTCATCGGGCGCAGACCCCAAGATGGACTACTTCGCGTCCGACCCACGGTTCATCCAGCTGCGCGAGGAGATTGGCATTCCGTAATCGGGAGGTAACGAAGGATACGGAGGTAACGGATTAACAGGAGGAACGGAGAAACGGAGAGACGTTTCTTCTGATGAGTTAGATCAAAAGAGGAATCCTGTCTCCGTTTCTCCGTTTCTCCTGTTAATCCGTTTCTCCGCGATCTCCGTGTCTTCGAAGATCACTTGCGGGTTCGATTCGTTCGCTTGTGACACTTTGACGGCTGCGAGCCACCTGATTCGCATTGGCTTGAGCACGGCGAGCGCGAGTCCTGCGGTGGTGAAGTCCATCGTGATGATCACGGCGAATACCGGTATCCATGATCCGGTCGAGTCGTGCAGCCACGCGGCGATCGGGCCGCCGAGGATAGAGCCGACACCTTGCGCCATGTAGAGGCAGCCGTAGTTGCTCGTCGCGTGCTTCGTGCCGAACGTGTCGGTCAAAGTGGAAGGGAAGAGCGAGAAGATCTCACCCCAGCCGAAGAACACCAGGCCCGAGAGCAGCACGAACAGGATCGGTGACTCGCGGGTCAGCAGCCACAGTGTCATCGCCATACCTTCGAGGCCGAACGCGATCAACATCGTGTTCTCGCGACCGAGATGATCGGAGATCCACCCGAAGATCGGACGCGTCGCGCCGTTCGTGAGCCGGTCGAGCGAGAGCGCCAGGGGCAGGAGCGGGACTCCCAGGACCAGCAGGTTCGCCATGCCGAAATCGCGGGTGAACGCCGCCATTTGCGATGTGACCATCAGCCCGGTTGTCGACATCATCGCCATCATGGCGAACATCAGCCAGAAGATCGGCGTCGCCAGCATCTCGGTAGGCGACAGGGCGTGCCCCGTGCCCGCGATGACCGGTTTCCGGGGCTGATGTGCACGTTGTTCCTGCCCGCTCGGCCGCCGCAGGCCCTGCGCAGCGATGAGGCCGACGAGACCGAACCCCGCGCCGAATCGCATCAGCGCCCCCTGATACGGCGAGTCGCGCAGCACGGCCGCGATCGGAAACGTCGTCAGGAGCGCACCGACGCCGTAGCCGGCGGCTGCAAGGCCGGTGGCGAGGCCGCGCTTGTCGGGGAACCACTGCACCATGTGGCCGATGACGCCAACGTACACGATTCCGGTGCCGATGCCGCCGAGGAGCCCATACGTGACATAAAGCATCGTCAGGCTCGTGGCCTGCGCCGCGAGCATCCAGCTCAATCCCGTCACCAGCACGCCGATCGACAGCAGGAGTCGGGGACCGAACCGATCGACCAGGACGCCCTGCCACGGCGAGAGAAACGTCTGGACGACGATCAGGATCGAAAAGGTGATCTGCAGTTCGGGGAGGGATGCGCCCAGCGCGCCGGCCAGCGGCTGCGTGAACAGCGTCCACACGTACTGCGGGCTCGATATGACCACCATGCAGACGACGCCCAGGAGAAGTTGGATCCAGCGAGTCACGTGTACCTCAGGAGAGAACGGGTTCGGGCACCGCCGCGCCGTCCTTACGCGGATCCGACGCGCCGAAATTCACGCCAGATGCGTTGTCACGCGCCACGGCCTGGCCGCCGCCAACCAGGCTCGAGAAACTGCCCTGCAGATCGATCTCGTGTCCTCGAGCGGCGAGCGCAGCGCGAACCGGTTCGGGCACGCGCGACTCCATGACGACGTCGCATCCCGTGAAGGTGATCTTGGTGACGCGCGCCGCTTCGAGCGCCGCCTGAATGTTCATCCCGTGATCGACCACGTTGGAGATGAACTGCACGTGCGCCTGTGCCTGATTCCAGCCGCCCATGATGCCGAAGGCGACGTGCCGCTGGTCGGGCCCCTTCATGAAGCCGGGGATGATCGTGTGCAGCGGGCGTTTGCGCGGCGCAAGCGCGTTGGGATGCATCGGGTCGAGTGTGAACATGCCGCCGCGGTTCTGGAGCGCGAAGCCCGTCCCTTCGGGGACGACGCCAGAACCGAAGTTGGCGAAGTTGCTCTGGATGAGCGACACGATGTTGCCGTCGCGGTCGACGACGCCGAGGTAGATGGTGTCCCCCCCTTCTGTCGACAGGGTGCCGGTGGACACCGCGGGATTGGCCCGGGCGGGATCGATTTCGCGCACGCGCTGCGCCGCGTATGACTTCGAGATCAATGTGGCCTGCGGGATCTGATGGAACGCGGGGTCGCACACATACCGCTGGAGATCGGCGTAGGCAAGCTTCTTCGCCTCGATGATCGTGTGCAGCGCGTCAACTGAGTTGTGGCCATACGAACCGATCGGCGCGTGTTCGATCAGATTGAGCATCATCAACGCCGCCAGGCCCTGACCGTTCGGCGGCTGTTCGTGAACCGTCCATCCGCGGTAGGTCGTGGAAAGCGGCGTCACCCACTCCGCGTCGTAGGTCGCAAGGTCCGCCGCACTCAATGCCCCCTGATGACGTTCGGCGCACCTCGCGATGCGTCGCGCGATCTCCCCGCAGTAGAAGGCATCACGTCCGCCGGCTGCGAGGGCGCGGTACGTCGCCGCGAGGTCTGGGTTTCGAAAGATCTCTCCGATCCGCGGCGCTCGTCCGTGTGGCATGTACACGCGTGAGGCCTCTGCGTCGCTGCCCAGGATCCCCTCGCTGCCGCCCCATTCGGCAGCGACGATCTCCGGAACGGGGAATCCGTCTTCCGCAATCCGAATCGCTGCCGACAGCAGATCCCCAAACGCGTGACGTCCAAAACGTCCGTGCAGTTTCGACCAGGCAGCGACCGCGCCCGGCACCGTCACCGCCAGGATGCCGCTTTGCGGCATGCTGGTGATCCCTCGCGTGTGAAGGCCGTCGATGGTCAGCGCTGCCGGTGCGTATCCGCTCCCGTTGATACCGTGCACGGTGCCGGTTGGCGCGTCATATACGATCGCGAACAGATCGCCGCCGATCCCGTTGCTCATCGGGGCGACGACGTTCATGACTGCGTTGACCGCAATCGCTGCATCGACCGCGTGGCCGCCTCGGGCAAGCACCGACGCGCCCGCCTGCGACGCAAGCGGATGCTCGCTCGCCACGATGCCGCCCGTACTCATCACCACCGACCGCGCCTGTGTGCGATCGATGGCGGTGCGAATGTAATCGGGAGTGACTCTCGAAGCCATGACGGGCATTGTCATCCCGTCACGCGTGAGAAGGCTAGAAGTCGAATTCGTCATATCTCTCGGGCAACGGGGAAGACGGAGGAAACGGGATCAACACGAGGGTAACGGAGAAAACGGGGGAAACGGGTCACAGAGATTTCGATCCTGCCTGACCCGTTACCCCCGTTGCCCCCCTGTAATCCCGTTTCCCCCGCCCTCCCCGTTGTCATGTGCTACTTGACCGGGCCGAAGTCAGATGGGGGTTCACGGTGATGGGTCGCCGTTTCGTATGCGGACGCAATCCGGAACAACACCGGCTCGCCAAATGGCCGCCCGAAGAACATGACTGACAAGGGAAGTCTCGCGGGGACAGGATCGGTGAGACGCGTACCTCCGGGCGCGGCCGCATCGCGCACGCGATCGTAGACCTTCGTCGTGAAGCCGGCGGGTACGCCGAGCTCGGGGAAGCCCTGGGTGCCGAGGAAGCTCCAAATCGACGGGCCGCGGCCGTTCAGCGTCGGTTCGAGCGGGCGGCCGAGGATGTACGGCGGCACGTTGCCGGTCGGAGAGATCATCGCGTCCAGATGCATGTCTTCCATCGCCTGCAGCACGATTTGCTGAACGGCGAACCGCGTCAGCCACCAATTGGCGGTGTTCATCGTCGTCGCGTTTCTGTTGTTGTCGCCGCCGCCCCCGCCGCGTGCATTGCTGCCCGAGTCGGGGCGCGTATCGGTCAACGATTTCGATTTCTCGGCCAGGTCCTTGGCGGTCTTGATGTTCGCGTCGCCACGCTCGCGCAGATAGAGCTCGAGCATGAACCTCGATTCGCCGACCGCTTGCCCCTGTCCAAGGTTTCGAAGCGTGACGCCTTTTGGCGTCAGAGCCGGATTGAGGAACATGTTCACGAGCGTCGCGATGTGGTCCACCGCGGGCTTGCCGGAGGCATCGGCCGGAAATGCGTCCGGGAAGCGATCCATGAACAATGTGTTCAGCACCGACGGCGCGTACTTGTCGATGTATTTCTGCAGCAGCGCCCCATGTGGGCCGGGATCGACGATGGTCGCCCCGAGTTTCTGCAAGTCGGCGATCGCCCGCTCGGTTGCCGCGATGCTTTCCTCGTCGGCCTCGTTGAACAGCGAGCGATCCATGTACTCGCGGATCACGCCGATGCGGACGCCATCGAGGCGTGCGGCGTCTGCGAAGCTCGCGTAGGGCGTTGACGGCAGACGGCCGACGCTGAAGACCGTCAGTTCGTCTTTCGGGTCGTATCCGGCGATGACATCGAGGACCCTTGCGGCGTCCTTGACCGTGCGACAGATCGGACCCGTACGAGTGTTGTATCCGGCGCCGTAGAGCCCGTTGCGGCTGACCAGCTCCTGCGTCGGCGCGAGACCGACGACCGCGTTGTTCTTGGTGGGATGAAGAATGGAGCCACCGGTCTCTTCGGCGATCGCACACGTGACCAGGTTGGCCGCGACCGACGTGCCGGATCCGCTGCTCGACGTGCCCGCCGATCGCTCCGTGTCATAAGGATTGCAGCTCACCCCGCCGAACGGGCTCCGCGAGATTCCCGATCCCACGTTCGCCTTCGCGAGGATGATTCCGCCGGCATCGCGAAGACGTGTGATGAACGTCGCGTCTCGAGGCGGCCGATCGTTGGCGTAGGCCGCATCAGCGCCGGCCGTCGTGCGCATGTCGGCAGTGTCGTACCAGTCCTTGATGGCGAATGCGACGCCGTGCAGCGGGCCGATCAGCTTTCCGGTGGACTTGAAGAATGCGTCCTGCTTGGCCGCGACCTCGAGCGCATCCGGCAGGCCGGGACTGTCGTCCCTCTCGTCGGTCATGCTGCGCGCCTTCCGCCGATCGAACCCCAGCCTCGCGCGAGCCGCCGGCCGGAGATTGAGTGTGATCAGCGAATTGATCTGGCCGGCGTGCTTGATCGTAGTGAACGGTCCGAGCGGTCCTTCGGGCTGGGTCACGCACGGGCCGTCATAGGCCTTGATGCGTTTCAGATACATCTCGACGACCTGCGTCGACGTCAGATCGCCTTTCAGGATCGCCGACTGAATGCTGTCGATTGTGGCTTCTTCGATCCGGAATGTCGGAGTCGACGCCGCGAGCAGAGG